>JAILDL010000180.1 GCA_024689465.1 Lachnospiraceae bacterium | reverse complement strand
CAGCGTCCGAAATCTCCCTTCCCGGTCCAGATTGGAAAAGGGCTCATCCAATAGCAGGATCTTCTTTTCACAGGCGATGGCCCTGGCAAGAGCGATCCGTCTGGCCTGCCCGCCGGACACCTGATGGGGATAGCGATGCAGCAGTTCTTCTATGCCAAGGGCCCTGCTTAACGTGCGGGCCTGTTCTCTTCGTTCCTCTTTTCCCTTCCTGGGAGAGCCAAACAGGATATTCTCTTCCACGGTCATATGCTCCCACAGAAGGGAATCCTGAAACACCATGGAAACCTGCCGCAGATAGGGCTCTTCCGGCAATTCTTCTCCGTTCAGAAGGATCTCTCCTTCATCCGGCAGGATCAGTCCTGCCAGCATTTGCAAAAGAGTGGTTTTTCCGCAACCGCTTTCTCCCTGTATGGATACTCTCTCCGCATCTCCCAGAAAAAAGGATACATCCGATACCACATCCCGCTGCTCATAGCGTTTGGTCAAATGCTTTACTTCCAGCATGTCTTCTTCCTCTCCAAAAACAGATAGATCAGCCCCATCCCAACAAGGCAGCACAGGATCTGCAGCAGACAAAAAACTGCTACGGTCTCCGAAGCGCCATAGTGCAGGTAATTGTAGATCTTGACCGAAAGGGGCTCTCTCCCCGGTTGCATCAGCATCAGAGCCGTCCCCACATCGCCCAGCATCAGCAAAAAGACGACGATCCCGGAGATCAAAAGGCCCGGCCGCATCATAAACAGCTGAACACGGAAAAAGGCCCCTCCTTTTTTCCCCTGGAGCAGATACGCAGCGGAAAGCTTATCTTTGTCCATCCGCAGATATGCTCCAAACTGGATGATCACCGAAAAGGGGAGGTAGCGGATGGCCATCCCCACAGCCGGCATGAAAAGCCCGTTTCGAAAAGCCGACAGATGGAGGTCGCTGAACATCCTGCATACGCCGATCCCGGATAACACCCCGGGGATCGAAAGGGGAAGCAAGGTCACGATCCATAAAAGAGTGGACCTCTTTTTCGCCAACAACAGTGCAAGCTGGGCAGCCACCGGTGTCAGGATCAGGACCGCCAGGATCCCGCTCTCCCCGGAATACAACAGTTCCCTACCTGCAGGCACAAAGGCCTTTGCCAGTTCCACCAGAAACGGAAGCAGCGAAAGGATTGGTAAAAGGATCTGCAGCACCAGCACCAGTACCCCTAAATAGCAGATCCCCTTTAAAGCCGGAGACAGGCAGGGGTTTACAATCTCCCCGGCCGTCATGGGCCTTCGGATGGTCCGCAGGGGCAACAGACAGGGAAGCGTCACCGCCACTGCTACTACGATCAGGGGAAGCGACAGTTTTAAAGAATACAGACTGTTACCCATCGCAGAATAATCCGAAAAGATCTCCATGGCATATACATTGACCTGGAATAACGAGGGGATGGAATAGTCCGTGACGGACAAGACAAAGATCACCGCTCCCATGGCCAGAAGATAGGGGAGCTGTCCGGGCAGAAGGACCCGAAAAAAGACGCCGTCTCCCTTCTCCATCAAAAGTGCTGCTTTCCACTCCCCGGTATTTACCTGTTCCAGTGCGATCAGGGCACAGGCCGTTGCAAAGGGTAAGTAGGCCATGGTCTCCACCAGAATACAGGGAAAAAGGCCCGCTATGGGAGAGCGCAGCAGGGAAGGGATCCACGTTCCAAAGAAGCGGATCAGATTCATATAGGTAAGGGCATAGATATAGGCCGGTAAGGGAGCAAGCAATAAAAAGAACCAACGAAAATGCCTTCTTTTCGGAAAGAGCTGATAAAGCCCCATCGCTCCAAAGAAGGCAATCAACAGGCACAGAAAACAGGAGCTTACGGCAATCCGGACAGACTGCTCCAAAAGCCCCCATTTTCGTTCATTCATGATCGGTATACTGCTTTCCGGTCCGGTCAGGATAAGCCAAAGGACCGGGAGAAAGGCGAAGATCCCGTACAGAAGGATCCTGCCCCCTGCAGACAGGATCTTTCGCCACTCATTTTGTTTTTTCATACTTCGAAAAGACGCTCCACGATCTGATTCTGATCCTGTGCAGAGCAGGCGGACAGCACGCAGAATTCCTCTGTCTGTACGATCTGCCACATCTGCGTGGCACTGCGGATAAAACAGATATGATCGGTGTAAAAGCCCTCTTCAGCCTTTGACAGAGCTGCCAGAGACTCCATGGCATCCGCATAGGAAAGGGAACGGACCAGACGCAATCCGTCGGAGGTCAGTGCCCCGTTATCCTCTACGATTCCGGGAGCCATCAGTTCCTGGATCCCTCTTTCCGGATCCGGCTTTTGGAGCGTTCCGAAGGAGGCTTTGAAAAACGGCGTCAGCCAACGCATATCTCCTCCTTCAAAGGCCTTTTTAAGGGGTTCCAGGACCGCTTCCCGTACGTCCTCGATCTCCTGCTTAACACTTTCTCCCGCAAGGAGTGCTTCCATGCGGCTTCTGCGGAAATGATCGGCCAATGCCAGCAGGCAGAGGAGTCCGTTTTCTCCAATACGGAAAGCGCCTCCGCTTTCACTGAGCACGCCGCTTACAGGAAACAGATCCTTCAGTCCGGTTTTGGCACCCTCCAGGTCCATTCCCGTCAGAAGCGCTTCCTGGGATACTTCGGTTACATAAACCGCCGAAGAGGCATCCGCAAACAACGATCCGTTGATCAAAAGCTCATGTTCAAAGGCCTTTATGGTAACGCCGATGGCAACATCCGGCTTTGCCATCACCTGAAACAGTTCCTTTGCCTGCTCAGGCAGATTCTCTGCTTTTGCCTGTACCTCCGGGAAGAACAGCTTTCCCAGTTCATTTTTCTCTGCTCCGCAAAGATCTATGGCAGAAGCGATCTGTTCTGCCGGAATGCGATATTCCATTTGGTTCATCCTACATCGTCCCCCTTTTTAATGATGAAACGGATTTCTGTGTCCGTACTCCTGATAGAAATTGTCTATATCTGCATTGGGATTGTCAACATTTGGCCGGTTTCCGGTATTGCTCATACGCTGTGCTCCCGGCGTTACCCTATCATGCAGCGTATCCACAATGGAATTGCCCACGTTGTGTACTCCATCGGTGGCAAAATTAGCAATGGCATTTTCTCCGTTTCCGAAGAATCCGCCGCCGGTTCCCGTAGCCTCTCTCGTTAAGGCATCATTGACCGTGCTCACCCCATTTGAAAATGTGAAATCCCCGATGGCATGCACCACGTCCTGTCCTTCGTACCGGGGTGCTCCCTGGATCTTAAAGATCTTGTTGCTTGCCCCTCCGATCAATGCATTTTGTCCTTCATTGGCAAGGAAATGGGCCGATTGACTGACCGCAGCCTGGGTGACAGCGGAGGCCATCCCGTGATTGGCACTGATCTTACCGTCCATGACATCATGGTACATACCATAGCCGGCATTTCCGGCTGCAAAACCTCCCATGGTCACAACTGCCGGTATGGTAGCCGTTCCGCCCGACACAGCGGATACGAAGCCAACAGTGCCGGCCTGTGCAATCTTTCCCTGAATGTTACGACCGGTTACAACATCCTCTACGCTTTCGTTCATGGTAGTGTTCACCACCTGATCATAATCCACCTTGCCCGGGATGTTCACATCACTGCTGGCCGCATCGGTAAAGACCTTCCCTTCCATTCGGCTAAGGCCACTCATCTGCTCATCGCTTAAGTAGTTACCGTTATAACAACTTTCCTTTGCTTCCATTATACGCTGCAGGGTTTCCTGCAAGGTAGGATTGGATCCTTCTCTTTTTATCTTATCCCGGATCCGGTCTTCCATCTTCCAGAGACGCTCCTGCTGGTGGAACCGGCTGTCGGAATCCATCTGATCCGCAGGGATCTGGCCTTTTATCTTCTGGCGGGGTGCTTCGCCGGTTCCGGCTTTTGCCACCGCATTTTCATAATCCTTAAAGAACTTATCCCAGGCTTCCTTTCCCTTGCCCAGCATCTTTTCAGCATAGTCATAAAGACCGCCCAAACCCAGGGCGCCTGCAAGTCCCTTTACGCCTCCGTTTCGAGCCAGTACCTTGGTTCCCGGATTGCGAAGCCAACCGCCGATCGTCCTGCCGGATTCGGACCAGCCTCCGTCATCTGCCCTGGCGATCAGTCCAAAGCCCAATACAAACAGGGAAGAACCCAGCAGGAGCAGGATACCGTTCACTGCCAGTTTCTTAGCTCCGGAAAGTCTGCCTCCGCTGTAAAGGAAAACAAACAATACGCAAAAGGCAAAGGTAAACAATGTGCGTGCCCAGAAATGGTAGAAAAACAGATTCCAGAGGATCGCTACCACAACGGTGTACAGCAAAAAGCCCACACCAAGTCCCCATACGGAAAGGGCTGCATCGGCATACAGCGGTGCCGTTTTCTTTTCCTTTCCCGTGCAGGTAAAGATAAACTTCTGCAGGGCAGGCGTATTGTTTTCCCGCATGGCAAAATACAGCAGGAACATCACACCAAACAGCGGTATGGCCACCGGATTCTTGATCACATACCCGATCACAAAGGCGTAAAAACAGCCTGCCGCAAAATGTTTGATCAGGGGCGTGTTTGCCCGGTTCGCATAATCCTTTACCAGTGCCGGCATTGCCGGGAAATCCATAAAGGCCCCCAGATGGGCACTCTTAAACCGCAAAATGATAAGGCTGATCACCCGAAACAGGGCGTAGCTGAAAAACATGGACAAAACACTGGTTCCAAAAGTAGATACCAGCTGTATGTCCAATGCCGTATCCAATCCGGGAATACTGGATCTGGGATCCTGGATCTGGATCGCCTGCCGCACCACCAGTCCTCCCAGAATATAGGGATTCAGCTTTCCAAAGCCCTGGACAACGGAAACGTCTACGATCCGGTCAAAGAAACAGGTATCCAGAACGTATCCTGTCATGACCACATTAAACAGCAGGATCAGCGCAAAGACCAGGATCCGGAAGGGGATTCCCAGCAGGAGTCCCCTGAGAAACTGCTTTACCCTCCATAAAAAATACCCAGGCTTTGTATGCGGAAGTTTTTCCGAATGCCAGACGGCATCGTAACTGGGTTCTTCCTCCAGGATCACCTGCTCCACTGCTGAATGGAGTACATGTGCTGCCCGTTTTTCCTTTCGGGTCATCCTGGGCGCTTTTTCCTTTTTGCTCTTCTTTTCTTTATTACTCATCCTATACACCCCACCTGACAGTGCGGTTATTTCACCGCAAAGATCTCCTGCATGTCCTGACTGGCAGTTTCCAGCATGTCATAGACTTCCGCCAGACCAACGTTCATTCCTTTTACCTTCAAACCGTTACCATCTGCATCCGGCCGGATGGACAGATCAAAAAAACCCATATCGATCAGCTGTTTTTCCCGCTCCTTAGAAAGAATGTAGTCAATAAAGATCTTTGCATTCTTCTCGTGCGGTGCCCCTTTGATCATCGCCACCGTATTGGGCGTGATCAGATTACCGATCCCGCCTTCCTCCTGATCCGTAAAGCACAGAGCAACAGGCTTTCCGTCCTGCAGCGCCTCCTTGGCATCATCGGTATCGGTATAACCGATCTTCACCTGCCCTGCCGCGGCCATGTCCTTGGTAACGGAATTTCCGTCTACCACCTGCACTCCCTTCTCCTTCAGAGTCTGGAAAAACGCTCTTCCCTTTTCTTCTCCCAGCGCCGCATAGATGGCAGCTGCCTGGGTTCTTGTGGTGCCAAACATGGGATAGGCGATGGCAATATCCTTTGCTTCATATTTATCACTGATCAGATCATAAATGGAGGTTGGATAATCCCCTTCCTCCACCAGATCCGTATTGACCAACAGCACTCTGGCTCTTCCTCCGAATGCGGTCCAATACCCTTCGGCGTCCTTATAGGCATCCGGTATATCTGCTGCCACCGGAGACACATACGGTGCAAGAACACCTTGCTTTTGCAATTCGATGGTCTGGGCAAATTCATTGTTCCAGAACACATCACAAACCGGGTCCTCCTGTTCGGACAGGATCTTATTGGTAAGACCGGTGGTCTTGTTGGACTCCAGGTCGTATACCGGCTTTACGGTAATACCCGTATCCTTTTGAAACTGTTCAAAGATCTCCTCTGAAAAAACCTGATCTACTGCTGTGTAGATCACCACTTCGTCTGCTGCCTTCTTCCCGCATCCCCCAAGGAGAAGCATCACCCCTCCCAGCAAAGCCAGGATTGCCAGGGTTCTTCCTCTGCGAAGTTTATACATTCTGTTGTCCCCTCCTGTATTTGTCACCTTTTCTATTTTGTAGCAAAATATGCGGACTTTTTGCATAATTGCATCACATTTGTATAATATCATATGACAACATAGAATAAAACCGCACACATTTTATTATTGCAGGACAAAAGCGACAAGGATTTTACTTTTGCAAAAGTGTGCTATATTAATGATATGAAAAATGCAGTAACCAATCAGCAGACAACCTCGAAGGAGCACATGTTTACGGATAAACAGCTCCTTTTCTTATTGCTTCCCATAGTAGCGGAGCAGCTCCTGAATTCCTTTATGGGCATGGCAGATTCCATGATGGTCAGTAACATCGGCCCGGAAGCGCTTTCTGCCGTATCTCTGGTGGATTCCATCAACAACCTGGTGGTCCAAGCCTTCAGCGCTCTGGCTACCGGTGGTGTGATCATCTGCTCCAATTACATTGGTCAGAAGAATTACAAACATGCCAATGCTGCTGCCAGACAGCTGGTTCTGGTGGCCTGCATCCTGTCCCTGGGCGTGATGCTCCCCTGCCTGCTCTTTCGCATGCCGCTCCTTGCCCTGATCTTCGGCAAGGTAGAAGAAGGGGTTATGACTTCTGCCGGCATCTATTTCTTTTACACCCTGCTCAGCTACCCGGGCGTTGCCCTTACGGGGGCAGGCGCCGCCATCTACCGGGCCCAGGGCAATACACGGACTCCCATGTGGGTGGCCATCCTTTCCAATGTGGTCAACGTAGGAGGTAATGCCCTTCTGATCTGGGTCTTTCACTTAGGCGTTATGGGTGCCGCCATCGCCACCATGTTTTCCCGATTCTTTAACGCCGTGGTATTACTGGTATTGTTGCACCGGGAAG
The DNA here is from genome assembly GCA_024689465.1 of Lachnospiraceae bacterium. GTDB lineage: Bacteria > Bacillota > Clostridia > Lachnospirales > Lachnospiraceae > JAILDL01. The sequence continues at coordinate 39,645 of JAILDL010000180.1, read as the reverse complement.
ATCAGCTGCTGTCCGTTCGGGACTATACACGGATCCGGCCGGATAAGACCAAGATCCGCGCGATCCTTTCCATGGGTATCCCCAACGGCATCGAAAATTCCATGTTCCAGTTTGGCAAACCGGCCATCCAGTCCACCGTTTCCACCCTTGGAACTGCTGCCATCGCAGCCCAGGCCATGACCAATATCTTTGAAAACATCAATGGCATCGGCGGTGTGGGCGTGGGTATCGGCCTCATGACCATCGTGGGCCAATGTCTGGGTGCCGGAAGAAAAGACGAAGCCATTTATTACACCAAAAAGCTGTTTCGCTGGGGGCAGGTGGTCATCCTTTTATCCTGTCTGGGAGCCTATGCCATCGCAAGACCGGTGGCCTTCCTCTCCGGCATGGAAGCTAAGTCCGCCAAGCTCTTTGTCTATATGCTGGGCTGGATCACCATCGTAAAGCCCATCCTGTGGGCACCGTCCTTTATCCCCGCCTACGGAATGCGGGCTGCGGGAGATGTACGGTTCTCCATGGTGGTTTCCACCTGCACCATGTGGCTTTGCCGTGTTACCTTGAGTATGTTCTTATGCCGCGTCATGGGCTTTGGACCCATGGGTGTCTGGATCGGCATGTTCTCCGACTGGGGCATCCGCGGCGTGATCTTCATGTATCACTTCTTTACGAAAAAATGGTTGCGGCATCATGTGATCTAGATCTGTCGGAAGCAGGAGATCCCGGCGATCGGCGGTATGATCTGCACGACCGGTCAGTGAACCAAGAAAGGACGCATTATGGAACAGATCCTGGCCTTCGGGCTGACGCAGGCTCAATATACCCTTCTGGAAAGCGCCATGTTTACCATACAGATCCGCACCAAACAGGTTTCTCCTGCCTTTTACCACCGGTCTGTAAAGGAACTGGTCCTGCTGAAACCGGAGGAGCTGAAAGACCCCACCGCTGCCGACCTGAAAAAATCTTTTGGCTACGGCAGGGTAAAAGGGACGCTGCTTCTTTTGTGTGACTTATCCGATGCCCGTCTGGATCAGGTGCTGGCAACCCTTCGGGCTTCTTCCCTGAAGGTGGATTACAAAGCCATCCTGACCCCCACCAACCAAAACTGGAACGTGCCGAAACTCTTTGCAGAAATGGAACGGGAAAAAGCGGCTTATACGAAAAAGGTGTGAAAAGCTACCGGCTCTTCACACCTTTTTATTTGCAATGGATTTAATTGGAGAATATATAGGCAGTTGTAAACTGATAATTGTTGTCTTCGGTTTCCCGGGTCACATAGGTACGGATGCCGATATGTCCCACGTTCGCCTTTACAATGTTGTCATAATGGGTGGGGGAATCCAGAAGACTCTGAAACAGTTTCTCCGCTACTGCCCTGCAGTAGGCATCGGTTTCCTCCAGGGAAGGCTTCTTGATGTAACTTAAGTTTTCCGCTGCGGGGCGGCTTTGGGGAATCAGATCCAGGCACCAGCTGCCGTCCGGTCTGGTATGGCTCCACACCTCATGGGCTTCTTCGCTGCGAAGGGTCGCCACATCCTCCAGAAAGCTCTCGGTCTTCAGGGTCTGCAGCCCCAGTCCGGAGCGAAAATCGTTGTGGAGAGTTAAGAGGATCCCGTCGATCTTCTCCGCTGCATGATAACAGGTAACCGTCTGCCTCTTTTCTTCGACATACAGCTGCCGAAGGAGCAGTGTATCCTGCATCAGGCGGATGGCATCCTGACGCTTTTCATAAGCTTCCTGCAGCTTATCGGTCTTTTCCTTCAGCTGCTTTAACCTGTCCTGTTCCTCTTTCAGCTGATCCTGTAACACCACCTGATCTGCCTGCAGATCCCGTATCTGAAGGGTATTTGCTTCGATCCGCTCCATCACCTCTGTATTGTGGAAATACAGCAGTGCATTCATGCCAACCAGAAGCAGGAACAATAATCCCAAAAGAAGGGTAACGACTTGTCTTTGTTTCATCGCTGTGCCCTCTCTTTTGCTTCCTGCCAGGCATTTTCGTAGCCTTCGATCTCAGCCGCCAGGTTTTCCTCTTCTGCTTCCAGGGTCTCGATCTCTTCTGTTAACCGGGACGCATCCTCTTCCAGGGTATCCATGCTGCTTTGGATGTTCGTCTGCTCCTGCTCCTGTGCAGCAGATTCCTTCCGGATGGAAAAGATTTCTTCCGTCACGGAGGACTGATAGGCTTCCAAAGCCGCCTTATCGCTTTCGCTCTGTTGCAGCAGTTTTTGCATGGAAAGACCACGGGATGTCTGAAATCCGAATAAGACGATCCCGCCTGCAACCAATATAAGTAAAAACACATTCAGGAGGTACTTTTTCATGCTGCAGGCCTATTTACCGGCCAGACCGTTGATGTCCGGTTTCTGATCCTTGTGGGTATACCCTTCCATGGCAAATGCCAGCTCTTCCTGCACCTGGGCATAATGCTGCTTTTGCTTGTCCGAAAGCTTTCCTTCTTCCTGCAGGGTCTTAAACAGCTGCACAAAGGTATGGTACGCTTCCTGGGCGGCATCCTTGTAATTGTTGGATGCATTCATATGCACCTTTGTCAGCAGCGCCTCCAGTTCCCGATTGGGTCTGATCCTTCCAAACATACTCTGTCCTTTCCGGTTTTCACCTTCCAAGCATCCATCTGTTTTTTCATGTTTCTCTATTCAAGATTTTATCACCTGTTCAGGATTTCCTCCACCTGCTTTCGCTTTGCATACAGGACGCAGCCACCGTCGTGATCGTCCTTCAAAAGATCCCCGTCCCGCAGGGTTTCAAACAATCTGGAATGCATGGCATCCCGGAGGGAAGTGTCTTTTACATTGCTATCCGAATAAGGCGAAAACGGACAGGGCTCTGCCCCACCGTGGGAGTTGATATGAAAGAACCCTCTGCCTGCTGCGATACAGCCGCCGGAACTCTTCTCATCTCCCGGGAAGGATACAAATACCATCTCCGGATAGTCTTTTCTGAGGCGGGCGATCTCCTGTTTTAAATACTCCCGCTCTTCCTCTCCCGGTGCCAGTTCCCTGCTGTCATCCGTTACCGGAACAAATTCCACAAAGATCACGGCTTTACAGCCTTTGGCCGAAAGTCCGCCGATAAAGGCATCCGAGGAAACCTCACGGATATTCTCCGTGGTGACCGTAACGGAAGCGCCAAAGAGCAGGCTCTTCTCGTAGAAGCGGTCCATGTTTTCCGTCAGTTTGTCATATACCCCTTCGCCTCTTCGATGATCCGTAGCCTCTTTTCCGCCTTCGATGCTCATGATCGGGATCAGATTCCTGCAATGGTCAAAGAGGTCAAAGTACTTCTCATCCATATAGGTTCCGTTGGTGAAGACCGGAAACAGAATGTTCTGCTTTTTACCGGCTGCTTCGATGACATCTCTGCGCAGCATAGGTTCCCCACCTGCCAGCAGGATAAAGCTGACCCCCAGTTCGTCCGCTTCTTCAAATACACGCAGCCATTCCTGCGTATTCAGCTGTCTGACCGGTTCCGCATCCACGGTGGCATTGTTACATCTGGAATAACAGCCAGCGCAGTGCAGATTACAACTGGAGGTAATGCTGGCGATCAAAAACGGCGGGATGTGCTCTCCCTGCTTTTTAAGTGCTGCTCTTCTGGCGGAAGCCGCCTTGGAAGAAGCCGCAAACTTCACCATGAACGCACTCTCCCGGGGATTCTTAAGCGTTGCCCGGATGGAATCCGCAACAACCCGCTCCACGCCCTTTGTCATGTACTCCTGAATATCAAATTCCTGTTCCATCAAACCCTTTCTCTTTCCCTTCGGAAAGGTGCCTGCCCCATGATCAGGTCTTCTGTATTTATTGTAACAACCTGCCAAAATCAGTACAGAGAACAAGTGATAAAAAAACCATAAATTAATGGTTGACAAACCCTGCCGTCCAATTGTATATTAGTAAAGCAGTCCAAACGACAGCACATGGGATTTTAGCTCAGCTGGGAGAGCATCTGCCTTACAAGCAGAGGGTCACAGGTTCGAGCCCTGTAGGTCCCACTTAAGCGCCGAGGCGTTCACGTCGCGGCGCTGTTAATTGAAATGGCGAGATAGCTCAGCTGGCTAGAGCACGCGGTTCATACCCGCGGTGTCGAGGGTTCAAGTCCCCCTCTCGCTACTTAAACAAAAAAGAACTCTTTATGAGTTCTTTTTTTGTTTAACTAAATCACAGAATGGACTTGAACTCGAAGACACCGCGGCGCGGTGTCGAGGGGCGCATGGCGTCCCAAGGAACGCAAGCGTTCCCCTGACCTCGGTTTTGCGCCGACCGGAGCGAAGCGGAGACCAAGTCCCCCTCTCGCTACCAATTCTTTCACCCCCCTCGTTGACATCCTTTCTTATATTTGTTATACAATATTTATCAGCCGATATTATTTCTGAAATAATATTGCTCGATAATACCTGTTAACACATTTATCGACATTCTAACCACCACTATTACCAATCTAACCACACATCTCATAAGGAGGATCCTATGGCAACAAAGAAAACAACCCCAGCATCCACACAGACAAAGCAACCATCCGCCAAAGCTTCTGCCCCCTCTCACCCCGTCACCGTAGCGGAGCACAGACAGGTAGGCAAAGCCCATGCTGTCCGGTCAAACAATGCAGTCAATGATGCCCTGCAGTTTCCTACCGGGGATGATTTTGAAGCCGATCTGACTTCGCTCCTGGATGGAGACTATGAGCAGTCCGGTGAAACCGTAGTCATCGCGCTGGTGGATTTTGATGAGTTCATGCACATCAACAAGGACTTCGGCATCGAAGCCGGCGATCAGGTCCTGATCGACACCGGTCGCTACATTAAGGCCCATGTGCCTGCGGATACCACTGTTTACCGCATCGGCGGCGATGAATTTGCTGTGATCTTTCGGGGAAATACAGAAAGGGAAGATATCTTCCTGTTATTAAATGATCTGAAGAACGGATTTGATGTAAAGACACCGGACGGTGCATCTCAGACGCTGACCATCGGTATGGCCACCGCAGGGATCGATGCGAATCGTTATGCGGAACTGGTAAGAAAAGCAGACAGCGCGTTATACCGCGCCAAAGTAGCAGGCAGAAATAAGGTAGCAATGGCCAGAGAGGATAAGATGATCCCCAAGACCAGCCATTACACCCAGGAACAGCTCCAGCGCCTCTCCAAGCTTTCAAAGGAAGAAGGCATCGGCGAAGCCATCCTTCTTCGGGAAGCACTGGATATGCTCCTTAAGAAATACGACAATTAATGACTGTAGTCTCTTGCCCCGAAGATACCGGTGCCCACCCGTACGATGGTGGCGCCTTCTTCGATGGCAACCCGGTAGTCGCCGGTCATCCCCATGGACAGGGTATCGAATGCAGCCGCATCCGGAGCCCCTTCTGCAGCAAGGAGCTTCGCGGTTTCATCAAACAATGCCTTCAGATTTCGGAAATGTACCCGGTTGCTCTCCGGATCCTCCGTATAGGGTGCGGAGGTCATAAAGCCCCGTACCCGTACGTGAGGAAGGTCTTTTGCAACGGACAAGGCTGCTTCTTTTCCTTCCGCAGCGGTAAAGCCCCATTTGGACTCTTCCCCGGCGATATTGACTTCCAGCAGGATGTTGGCAATGACGCCCTTTTTCTCTGCATCATGCTCGATCTGCTCTGCCAGGCGCAGGGAATCTACAGAATGGATCATATCCACCTTGTCCACGATGTATTTGACTTTATTTCTCTGTAAATGGCCGATCATATGCCAGGAGATGCCGGATAATGCCGTATACGGCGGATCCTCTTCTGTTTCCTTTATCTTTTCCGTCAGTTCCTGGACATAATTTTCTCCGAAAGACCGCTCTCCCGCTTCATAGGCTTCCTTTAAAAGCTCCATGGGCTTGGTCTTACTTACCGCCAGAAGGGTCACTTCCTTCGGGTCTCTTCCCACCTTTTTGCAGGCTTCTTCCATGACTGCATGGACTGCAGCCAGATTCTCCCTGATCGTTTCCATACTTGCTGTACTCTTTTCTCAGATTTTGGATCGATATCTTTTTGCCTTCGGATGGCTTCTCAAAAACCAAACGTTCCGGAAAATCTCCTCTCAAAGAAATCTGCGGATGACTCCGATCAGTTCCTCCGGATTGATGGGTTTTGACACATGGGCATTCATGCCCGCATCCAGACTTCTCCGGATATCTTCGGGATAATTGTTGGCAGAGAGCGCAATGATAGGCACAGTAGCATTAAACCGCCGGATCTCTTTGGCCGCTTCGATTCCATCCATAATGGGCATTCGGATATCCATCAAGATAAAATCATAAGCCTCCTGTCTTGCCTTTTCAACCCCCACCATACCGTTGGCTGCGATCTCGCAGATGATTCCCAGTTTCTCCAGGCCGTGGGCTATGATCATGGCATTGATATCCACATCTTCGCAGATCAGGCATTTCTTTCCGTCCAGTGCCAGATCCTCCCGGGCCTCCCGGATCTGTTTCTCTCCCAAATTTTGACGGTTGCCCGTCTTTTGGAGCCAGGCTTCCATTTCCTCCTCACTGATTCTCTTGAAGGGAATCTTCACACGGAATGTGGTTCCCTTTCCCAGTTCGGATTCGCAGGAAATGGAACCATCCATCAGATTCACCAGCTGCTGCACGATGGCCAGTCCCAGACCGGAGCCCTGCTCCACCTGCCCGGGCCGGGTCTCCTGCGTGAACTCATCAAACATGTGCTGCTGGAATTCCCGGCTCATACCAATTCCGTTATCGATCACCTCATACAGGATATCCACGTGATCTTCTGTGGAATTAAGCTCCGTGATCCGCAGGATCACCGTTCCCCCTTCGGGCGTAGCCTTTATGGCATTGCTGAGGAGGTTTAACATGATCTGCTGGAGTCTTCGTCCATCCGCTTCCACCAGGCACTTGTTTCCGGGCGTCTGAATGGAAAAAAAGATGTCCTTTTCCTCTGCCCCGGGCCGAACGATATGCTCCACCAGGTTTCGGATCTCCCGCAGATTAACAGGTTCCTTGTTCAGTTCGATCTTTCCTTCCGAGAGCTTGCGGCTGTCCAGGATATCCGTAAGCAGGGTCAGCAGATATTGGGCTCCCTCCTGGATCGAACCGTAACGTTTTCTTTCAGCAGGATCCTCGCATTCGATCATACCGATATTGGCCAATCCCATGATGGTAGTCAGCGGTGTTCGCATATCATGGCTCATACGGGCCATAAACTGGTTCTTGGCTTCGTTGGCGGCTCTTGCTTTCCCCAGGGCCTCCACCAATCTGGTATTCAGTTTCTGGATCTCTTCCTTTTGCCGGAAATCCTCGGTGATATCTTCGAAGGTTCCCACCAGACCGATGATCTGATCGTCCAGCACCAGCGGATGCTTGCTGGCCCTGATCCTTCTCTCTTTTCCACGGATCAGGCAGATCCCCTCCGCTCCGTCGGAATGCATGCCTTCTTTGATCACATGCTCTTCAATGTTCTTAAAAGGCTCCGGGGAAGGATGCCATTTCATTTCTTCATCGTTTTTACCCATCACCACATCCACACTGTCGAAGCCGTAGACATCCAGGAACGCTTTATTGGCACCGATAAAGCGCCGTTGTGCGTCTTTCCAGAAGATGGGCGTTGTCGTGGTATCCATAACGGTTTCCAGAAGGACCTGGGTCCGGTGCTGCTTTCCTTCCAGGATCACCTCATGGGTGCAGTCATAAAAGACAGACTGACACAGTTTCCCCGGAACGATCCAGTTGGTATAACCCTTGATCCAGAAATGAGTACCGTTTTTGCGCTTTTGATGGTAGGTAAAGGGAAACGCTCCGGTCATGTTTTCTCCCAGGAGCGTTTGCTTATCCGCATCGGCCAGAGGGATGTCCTCACTTACCACAAACATCTCCTTGATCTCATCAAAGGTCTTACCCAGGAGTTCCTCTTTTTCGATCCCGTAAAGCTCCAGCATATAGGGATTGCAATAGGTGCAGACCAGATGATTGCCCGGCTCTGTCCGCTCCGGATCCGCTTCCAGGACCAGCACGCCAAAGGGCATCCTTTCTACAATGCTTTTATATTCCTGTTCGTTGAAATGAACTGCCATATGGAATCCTCCCGGCATTACCTGCGGTACGGTATGGTAGTGCTTGCAAAAACGCAAAAAAGAACGGTTACAAACACATTATAGCATCTGTAACCGTTCTTCCCAATGGTTTTATAACCACTATCCCAGGATGTTCATTTCCATTTTCTGATATTTATCGATCAGCCGGTAAATGGTTTCCATATCTTCCGGCTCCAGGATCTTGCGGGCTTCCGATTCGATCTGATCGAAATTCCCTTCACTTTCCTGGTAGATCCGGATCATGACGGAAATATTCTCATCGGTGGCATATTTCTCCACCAACGCTTCCACTTCCTGCCGGTCTTCTTCTTCCATTTTTTCCATCAGCTCATCATAGCTTACGCTTCCGCCCATACTGCCGGAAATCAGCTGTTCGATCACCTTCTGGGTTACCTCGATGCGCAATTTCGGGGCAAAGGTCATATACAACAGGCCCAGTGTGATGACAACACAGGCCAGTACAATAAAGGTGATCAGCGCACTGCGGACCGTATTTTTCTTTTCATCCGTTGCTCGTTTGTTTCTCTTACTCATAAAATCCTTTACTGTCCCAGATAATTATTGCCGGAATTGCCGTAAGCATTGAGCAAGATGACTTCCACCCGGTCAAAGTTTCCGCCGGCTGCCAGATTGTATGCTTCACAGCGGGCATATCCCTCTTCGCCGGCCGCTATATTGTAAACATCGACGGTATACACATCGAAGATCTCATCGTCCTTATAATAGATCACCTGAAATTCTGCGGCATCCAGGTCCTTTGCGGACTGATTTTCCGCTTTGATCAGCACCAGATTATTGGCTCCCACATTGTAGTCAAAGGAAACATCCTGCATCATGCTATCTCCGCGGAAAGGTTCTTCGGAGATATGCTTTGTGATTTCAAAGGAATTGTAGGAAATACGGCTTCCATCCTCATTTACAGGAATATAGACCATGGTATAACGGGGTACCCCCGGAAACAGGTTGTATACATAATCATCCGCCAGTGCTTCCATGGTGCCTTCTGCGTTATAAAATACAATGTCACTGTACATATAGGAGATCACTTCACTGCTGTTATTGGTGTAAGTAAAGAGAATGTAATCTCCCATATCTCTGGTCTGGATATCCACATCATCCTTTTTGGGCAGATTGGAGGTAACCACCAGCTCATCTGCTTCGGTCACTTCCGTCTCCACGCCCAGATAGGAATTCATTCCGGACACATATGTCTTCATAGCTTCCAGCTCTTCTGCGATCTTCTGCATCTGGAACAGCACCAGCACCGTCATCAATGCACAGAACAAAATGGAACAAACAGGTAAAATCTTATCTTTCATTGCCTCGCACTCCTTATTTACTGTGGCTATCTTAACAAGCTGATTGGAAGATTCCGAAAACACTTTCTTAAAAAAAGTTTAATCGTATAATTTGTTAGTATTTTTTCACACTTTGTGCTATAATTTCAGAGCGAGGGGTTCTTTGGTAAACGATTGTTTACCTAAGGCCCTTTTGTATTAACAGAAAGGACGTATTAATTCATGGCCCAGACTACAAAATACACTTTAGCCGAAGCACTTCAGCAGAAAATGGCTGAGAAGCCTTTTGACAAGATCACGGTCAGTGATATTGCCGGTGCCTGCAACGTGAACCGAATGACCTTCTATTATCATTTTAAGGACATTACCAGTCTGGTGGATTGGATCCTGGAAGGCTACACCGATCGTATGTATCGGGAAGATGCCATCCCCGAGGACTGGCAGGATGCCTACCTTCAGATCTACCGCGTTCTGCAGGAGAATAAGGACTTTGTTCTGAGCATCTACAGTTCCGCGACCAGCCATGATCAGGTAGAACACCATCTGTACGAGCTGACCTATAAGATGATCTACAACTACATCGCCAAAGAAGCAGACGGCATGCAGGTGCGAGATTCCGATAAGGCGTTCATTGCAAACTTTTATAAATATGCATTTACCGGTTTCGTTCTGGATTGGCTTAAGAATGAGATGAAGGATGATCCCAAGGATCTGGTCAATCGCATCAATGTTCTGATCTACGGTGATTTCAAGCGTGCTCTGTACAAGTATCGTTACGATCAGCCCGTTGCGTCCGTGGTTCGGAGCCATAACAGTACTGCATATTAAATTGATTTCTTATGCAATCCGTATTAAACTACAATGCAGGGTCTTTCGTACCCTGCATTTTTTTGTGAAATTCCGGTGATCCGCAACAAAAACCGGCACAGGAACAGGAGTCATCCATCATGCAACCTAAGTCCAACAGGCTCTGGTTTGCCCAGGGCATCCGGGATGGGATCCCCATCGCCTTGGGATATCTGGCCGTTTCCTTTACCCTTGGCATTGCTGCCCGAAATGCAGGCTTCAATCCCTGGCAGGCCTTCTTTGTCAGCCTGACCAATAATGCTTCTGCCGGTGAATATGCCGGCTTTACCCTGATCGCTGCGGGAGCCAGCTACCTGCAGGTGGCACTGATCACCTTGATCACCAATGCCAGATATCTGCTGATGAGCTGTTCCTTAAGTCAGAAGCTTTCTCCCGATACACCCATGATCCATAGACTGCTGGTGGCCTATGATGTCACCGATGAGATCTTCGGGATCTCCATCGCCGTGGCGGGAAAGCTCAATCCCTTTTACAACTACGGAGCCATGGCTGTGGCACTACCCGGCTGGGCTGTGGGAACCTATCTGGGCGTTATGATGGGAAACATTCTCCCTGCCCGGGTTGTCAGCGCCTTAAGTGTAGGCCTGTTCGGCATGTTCCTGGCGATCATCATTCCGCCTGCCAGAAAGAGCAAGGTGATCCTGACGCTGGTCGTGATCTCCATGGTCATGAGTTACTTATGCGGCGTGATCCCCTTCCTGGCACAGATCTCCACCGGTATGCGCACCATTTTGCTGACCGTGGTGATCTCCCTGATCGCAGCCATCCTCTTCCCTCACGAGGAAGAGCCCCAGGAGGTGTCTCATGAAGCAATCCATTAATCTGTATATTCTGGTCATGGCGCTGACCACCTACCTCATCCGTGTCCTGCCCCTGACCCTGATCCGCAGGGAGATCAAAAACAAGACCCTGCGTTCCTTTCTCTACTATGTACCTTATGTGACCTTGTCCGTCATGACCTTCCCTGCCATGCTGGAAGCGACGGGCAGCATCTATTCCGGTGCTGCTGCCATGGCAGTCGGCATTGTGTTAGCCTGGATCGGTGTGGGGTTGTTCCCGGTGGCTGTCTCCAGCTGTATCGTCGTATTTCTTCTGGAACTGTTTCTGATCTGAAAAAGAAAGGCTTCCCGCCACTTGATGGCAGGAAGCCTTTTTTATTTTTCTATTTTTCAGGCCGTTTTGTAAAGTTCAGCCCTTCCATATACAGTCCCTTTACCTTGGTGATGAGGATGCTGCCGTAGCCCCTGGTGGTCCCGTCATCGTACCACTGCTCGGACATTCCGCCCTCCGGCATCACCGGTTCGTAGATCGTTACGTTTTTTAAATGGATCTCCTCCGCCTCATTCCCTTCTCCCTCAAAGCCTCTGAACTCAATGGGATTACAGGGTTCCAGCGTTTCCTTCTGTTCATGGAGATGCATGGAGGTGATCTTCATGCGTTCAAAGTAGATATGGGAAAACTTAGGGACAGAAGGACCCGGTTCGCCGTCATCGTTATACGGTACAGATTGCACCAGAACCCGGGGCATGATGCAGTCTTTTACGTATACATACCGCACATATCCGCCTCTTTTCGGTGTTCCCTTGATCTGGATACCGAAATCGGAATGTTCCAGATCGCAGTCCCAGATCCGGACATAATCCACGCCGCCGCTCATCTCCGAGCCGATGGCAAAACCGTGTCCGAAATCGATCTTGCAGTCAAAGATCATGATGTTCTTGGTCTCTCTGCCAATGACATTTCCTTCGGGATTCTTGCCGGATTTAATGGCTACGGAATCATCGGAGGTATTGAAACGGCAGGCAAACAGCACACAGTTGGTGGAAGAATCGGGATCCCAGCCGTCTCCGTTCCAGATGTTCCGGGAATATACGCTGCAGTGATCCATCACGCAAAAGCGGGAATAGATCATATGCACATTCCAGGCGGCTCCCTTCTCCAGATGCAATCCGGTGATACGCACATTCCGGCAATTGCTCATATTGATCAGACGGCCTCTGGCTCTTCCCGGAATGGTATCCGGCTTTTCATAAGCCTTTATCCCATCTCCCAGTGCCTCCAGTTCCTTGATCATCCGGGCCTTTTCCTTTGCAATGATGGCATCCATCAGCGGTCTGCCGCCACCGGAGATCGTGCCTTTTCCGTGGATCAGTACATTGGAACAGTTATAATCCCCGTCATGATCCAGATCGCCCAGGTTCAGAAGAGACTGATAGCATTCCATTTCAATCCCCTCAAACCGGCTCCGGATCTTGGGAAGATAATCTGCCGGATCTTCGCTTCCCTTTATGATCGCGCCCTCTTCCAGATACAGATCCAGATCGCTGTGGAGCTTTAAGCCTCCGGTCAGAAAGGTGCCTGCGGGAATATATACCCGCTGACCGGGGCCACAGTCATCAATGGCTTTTTGCAGGGCTTTGGTATTCATGGTCCTGCCGTCACCCACGGCCTTATAGGGTGCCTTGATGACATTCAGGATCTCCTTTTCGATGTCGGTTCCCACCGTCACCGCTCCCTCCAGGGGATGCTCTTCTCCTTCCGGACGGAAGCGGATCACCTGTACCTCATATTTGGTATCCGCCTTCAGATTTTCAAAGGTATAATGGGTCTTTCCGGTGGTACCGGTCAGATGGCCGTCCAGATAGATCTGATAGGTATCACCCGGCCTGGAATCCTGGGGTTTTACCCAGAAAGCAGTGATACTGTCTGAAGTTGCCATTGTATATAATTCCATAAAACAAACGCGCAAGCCTGCGCTCTCCTTTGTTCTTATTGTCCCATGTTCGAGGATATGCTTCTAACTACTTCTTCTCCAATTCTGCGCAGATCCGCTCATATTCTCCTTCATCCAGCTTGTAATGCCTCTGATACAGCACATTGGATAACAGCATCAAAGCGCAGGGCAAAATGGTCATGGCCATCAGAAGGCCTATGGCCTGAGAGGAAGTCACGCCGGCAAGAAGGGCATCTATGGAAGACAGCTTCTCCGTCTCCGTGATAGCCCCCAGCTCCGCCTGCTGCTCCAGATCCGAAATGCCGTTCATATAGGTGGTTGCCTTAAACAGGGCATAGCTGGCTGTGGTCAGGATAACGATGATGGCGGAACTCATCTTGGTCAGGAAGGGACGCAGGGAGGTGATGATGGCTTCATCTCTGGTCCCGAACCGATACTCGTTGTATTCCACGGTGTTGATGATGGAGATCATCATGATCAGGTAATAGCCGTACTGACCGAAGGCCGACAAGGTATAGCCCAGGGTCAGGATCCAGAACCCTGCCATGGAACCGCCAAAGAGGATGGAAAGGATCATGAAGGCATAACCGGCCACCCCCACGATGGCCAGGACATTCATCAGCTTTTTGCGCTGCATATGCCGGGAGATGGCGGGATAAAAGATCATCAGAAACGCGGTGGCGGATACACCGATGGTGGAAAATAGGGAGTAAAGGCCTCCCCGGTAGCCGTAGGCAAAGTACACATAGGTAGCGCCCAGTCCGCCGATCACCAGACCGTTTCCGACCTGCTGGATCAGAAAGATCACGGAGATCCATACCAGCTGATCGTTTCGGGCAATGGTTCCGAAGATTTTCTTAAAGGAGAAGGGCTCCGAAGGACGAACCTCGGTCTCTCTCCGCTCCCGTACGCCGAAAATGGTAAAGGAAAGAAATAACGGCGCCAGGATGCAGACAATGATGGATACGATCCCGTAGGAAGCCGCCGCACTGGAAGCAATGGCATGCTCTCCTGCTGTGAGGAGGGGGATCAGCATGGATGCCAGCGTTCCGCCGATGCCTGCCATTAAAGTAGCACGGCTGGTCAGCTGGTTTCGCAGATTGGCATCGGAGCTTAGCGCCGGTACCATGCCCCAATAGGAAATGTCATGCATGGTGTAGGTGATGCTGAACAGGATATAGAAGATCCCGAAAAAGACGATAAAGGACCATCCGGTCAGGCGGCTGTTAAAGATCGCAGCCACTACAAAACCGGTGGAAAGGATACCGATGGTCAGCCAGGGCTTAAACTTGCCGTAGCGGGACCTTGTCCGTTCGATGATATTGCCCATGATAGGATCGTTTAAGGCGTCAAACACTCTGGCCAGTGCCATGATCACGGTGATCGCAGCCAGCTGGGCTCCGGTCAGCATCTTCGTAAAGAGAATGTAGGTTAACAGAAAGTTGGTGATCAGGTTATAGACCATATCTCTTCCTATGGTTCCCACCGGGTAAAACATCAGGTTCCGCTTATCGGTACTCTTGTCCATCACAGGTCTCCTTGTATGCTACAATGTAGTTGATGTGTGAAATGATCACTCATTTATTGTACCATAAGCACCGGCAAACAGAACGAAAACGAAAGGACCTGTGCCATGAAACGTTCCTCTTCTCCCTTGACCAAAGACAGCACCATCGGTGCATTATATGCCACTCCCGTAGGCCATGATATTCTGGCCAAGCTCCTGCTGCAGCTGGGCATCAGCCCAAAATGGATCACCAATTCCCTGATCTCCCGGCTTTCTTTGAAACGCGTGGAAAAAATAGCAGGCTCCAAACTGGATCCTGACTTTCTCCCCACCCTGCTGCAGCTGGTCAACCAGGAAAAGGACCTCCCGGCAGAGGGCACTTCTCCCATTACAAAAGCCTGGTGGAAGGAAGCGGTCTTTTACCAGATCTATCCCCGCAGCTTTATGGATGCGGACGGAGACGGCGTAGGAGACTTAAAAGGCATCCTTTCCAAACTGGATTATCTGAAGGATCTGGGGGTGGGTGCCCTGTGGCTTTCCCCCATTTATGATTCCCCCAACGACGATAACGGCTACGATATTCGGGATTATCGGAAGATCATGACGGATTTCGGAACCATGGAGGATTTTGATCTGCTCCTGTCAGAGGTCCACAAACGGGGTATGCGCCTCATCATGGACCTGGTGGTCAATCATACCTCCGATGAGCATCTGTGGTTTCAAAAAGCCCTGGAAGATCCCAAGGGGCCTTACGGAGACTACTATTTCCTGGAAGAGGGAGCAGATCCTGCTTCGCCTCCCGGCAACTGGGTCTCCTTCTTCTCCGGCAGCGCCTGGAAATATTTTGAAAAGGAAAAGCTGTGGGCTCTTCATCTGTTTTCCCAAAAGCAGATGGACTTAAACTGGGATAACCCTGCCCTGCGGCAGGATATTGCAGACATGGTCTCCTGGTGGCTGGACAAGGGCGTGGACGGCTTTCGTATGGACGTGATCAACTATATCTCCAAGGAGCGGACCTCGGAGGGAAAGCTGCCTCAGGGAAACGAAACCATCGGAAACCTGATGACCTTTACCGGCATCGAACATTATTACTATGGTCCCCATCTCCACGATTACCTGAAGGAGCTCCATGAAAGGGCGTTTGCGCCTCATAAGGCCTTCTCGGTGGGGGAAACCCCCGGGCTGGGCATGAAAATGTGCCAGCTGATCACCGGGGAAGAGCGGGGCGAGCTGGATATGGTCTTTTCCTTTGATCAGCTGGAAACCCCGGGGCATACCCGTTTTGAAGACTACCTTTATGATCTCAACTACTACCGGGACTATATCACGGACTGGATGCTGCACTACGGCAATCAGTGCCGCATGAGCCTGTTTTACGACAATCATGACAATCCCCGTATGGTCAGCAAGGTCACAAAGGATCCCTCCCTGTACGAACCGGTGGCCATGCTCCTGGCAGGCATGCAGTTTACCCTGCGGGGAACGCCCTTTATCTTCCAGGGCGATGAGATGGGTCTGGTCAACTATCCCTTCTCCTCCATGGAAGAGATCACCGATGTGGAATCCACTCATCTCTACGCAGAACTTCTGGAAAAAGGCAAAACTCCTGCGGAAGCCTTTGCCGTGATCCTGTCCGGTACAAGGGAGCATGCCCGGGTACTGCTGCCCTGGAACAAACCGGTTTCTCCGGAGCATCTCGCCCCGGTGGACAAGATCCCCACCTATCTGCCCCAGGAAATGCATCCCGAAGTCACCGCCGCCTACAAGGCCCTCATTGCCCTGCGTGCATCCTCCGCAGCGCTGATCTACGGTGAGTTCGAAGTATTAAACCGCAAAAAAGACCGCTTTGTCTATAAACGATGGGATGATACCGATGTCTTTGTGATCGAATGCAATCTGGGAAGGAAAGAGATCCGGCCTGTGTTTACCGGCAAACTCTCAAGACTTGTTTTCCGCACGGCAGACTACGATGGGATGCCCTTGCATACCCTGGGGCCTTACGAGATCCGTATCTGGAAGAAGACCACTTCGTGCCTGCCGTGACTCACGGATCAAAAAAGCCGGGCAACTTGCCCGGCTTTTCTGATCTACTGTCAGTTCAACTATTTCAACTCAGATATATCAACTCAGATACAGATACACGTCCTCCGGAGTGGGAGCAGGCGTCATGGCCTCCATTTGGAGCAGGATGATGGCCTGCTTTTCGTTTGCCATCCGTCGCTCTATGGTGGCCGTTACGGTAAACCAACTGCCGGGAGGAGGGACTTGTCCTTTGTACTCTGCGGTAAAGCCCACGAAGCGGGCATCTGTTGCGCAGCAGATGCTGGCCATACGACCAAAGTAAAACTGCCCTTCCGGGAGATTCTTCCCCTGGGCGGTAAAGCCTAACAGGCGTACCTTTTTTCCGATATACTTCTCGGTCTGTTCAATGCAATCGATGAACCAGGAACAGAACTCCTTTTCGTCGATCTCCAGAATGCCGTCCTTTTCCGGCGCTTCATAGGGATCATCCGAATGATCCAGACTGCCGTCCGGCTTCATAAAATACACATCCGCTCCATCGTTTAAGATCCGGATGGCTCTGCGGATATTTCCCTTGTTAAGAGACGGATCCACACGGTTAAATAAAACCACGTCCGCCATGGAAACCGGCGTCATGATCATCTGGCGCATATTGGCCACATACATGGGATAGGTCCGGGCATTGATGATGGCAAAGACTGTTCCGAATCCCCATCCGTCGGGAAGCTGGGCATTTAACAACGTGGTGGCATCCCACATGCCATTAAGTTCCACCAGCACATTGTCCGGCTTATACACATCGTCCAGGGTTTCCAGGAGTTCTTCATCCAGCATGGAGGGATTGTCCACATCGAAAAGAGCGATCTCCAGTTCTTTCAGTTTTTCCAGATCGTATTCCTTCTCTCCTTCTTCCGTTCGAAGGATCAGGGTTTTCCCTTCCAGGGGAACCTTTCCGCTCAAAAGAACATCACATATGGCAGTCGTCTTGCCACTGTCCAACAGTCCTGTGAACACATAGACAGCGGTTCTGTACCGTTTTTCTTCGCTCATGCTGCTTACATCCGCTCCGGTGCTTCAAAGCCCAGCAGCGCCACCATGTCTTCCATTACGGCCAGGGTGATCTGCAGCAGGGCCAGATAAGAATCTCTCTTTTCCGTGTTTTCTTCTGTCAGGATCTTGGTCTCGTGATAGAAGTGATTAAAGGTATTGGCCAGGTCGTAGAGGAAGGCACAGATCTTGTGGGGTGCCAGTTCTTCTACCGCGCTTTCCATGCAGGCGCCGAAGGAAGCGATCTGCTTCATCAGATCCTTATCGGCACTGCCGTAGGCACTTTGCAGCGTAAGATCCTCCAGAGAAATGCCGGCTCCTTTGGCCTTATTTAAAATGGACTTGATCCGCACCATGGTATACAGCAGGTACGGGCCGGTGTCTCCTTCAAAAGAAGTGAACCGATCGATATCGAAAATGTAATCCTTGGAGGCCTGATTGGAAAGATCTCCGTAAATGATGGCACTCATGGCGATCTTTCTGGCAGTCTGCTCTGCTTCCTGCGCAGGCATCTCCTGATCGTCCGTCTTGTTCTCGGAGATCTTGCGGTACATCTCCTCATAAATATCCTGGATCAGGTATTCCAGACGCATGACACCGCCGGAACGGGTCTTAAAGGGCTTTCCGTCCGCACCGTTCATGGTACCGAAGCCAAGGAAGCGAAGCTTTGTGGAGTCCTCTACCAGACGGGTCTTGCGTGCACAGCGGAATACCTGCGTAAAGTACAGTTCCTGCCGTTTGTCCACCACATAGATGATCTCATCGGGATGGTCCTCTTCGTTCCGAACCTTGATGGTGGCCAGGTCCGTGGTGTTATAAAGGCTGGCACCGTCGCTCTTTAAGATCATGCAGGGCGGAACCTCTTTGGTATCGGTCTCTTCCTTTACGTCCACCACCAGAGCGCCTTCGCTGATATACGCATAGCCGCCCTTCTTCATATCCTCCACCATGCCGGGGATTACGTCATGTACAGTGGATTCGCCGTTCCAGCGTTCAAAATCCACGTTCAGGTTATCATAGTTGCGCTTTAAGTCCGCAACGGAAACATTCAGAATATGATGCCACAGCGCACGGTACCCCCTCACGCCGTTTTGCAGCTTGGCGGTTGCTTCCATGGCTTTTTCCTTGTAAGAAGGATCCTCTTTGGATTTTCCGCTGGCAAAGGGATAGATTTCTTCCAGTTCTGCCAGGGTAAAGGGAGGCTCTGCAGGGTATTCTCCGGTATAGCTCTCGTCCAGATAAACCGATTCCGGATGACGGATGCCGAACTCATGAATGATCAGACCCATCTGCAGGCCCCAGTCACCCATGTGGATATCGCCGATGACTTCATGGCCCGCATACCGCAGGATCCGCTTCAGGCTCTGACCGATGATGGCGGAACGCAGGTGGCCTACATGAAGGGGCTTTGCCACATTGGGGCCGCCGTAGTCAATGATGATCTTCTCCGTCTTTTCCGGTTTTTCCAATCCAAACTTAGGAGAATTTTTCATGGAAACAACGTAGTCTTTGAGAAACTCTCCCTTAAGGGTAATGTTTAAGAATCCGGGTGCTACGGCCTCCACCTTTTCAAAGGCTTCCGAAGAGGCACACTGCTCTGCTACCTTCTGGGCGATCTGAATGGGTGCGCAGTGGTACTGCTTGGCACCTGCCATGGCACCGTTACACTGGTATTCGCACAGGTCCGGTCGGTTACTGATGGAAACTCTTCCCAGTTCTCTGTTATATCCTGCTTTTTCAAATGCGTCCTGCATCTCCCGGGAGATGCGATCCAGTAATTTTTCCATAAGTTACTCCTTCAAATATGATTTTCCCATGATACAACGAATGCGCTCAAAAGGAAAGAGTCATTTGTCTTTATTGACGGGCTCTGCGCTCCATGGCCTGCGCCTTGGAATACCCGCAGCCGCAATAATCCTGCCGGTACAATCCGTATTCCGCAGAGAGCTGCACCGACCGCGCATAGCCGCCCTTTTTCTTAAAATCAGAGGGTAAAAACATGACTCCCTCTTCTTCTCCGCAGGCCTGTCCGATGGCATTTAATGCCTGGGCATCCTTCAGCGGCGAAATGGTCAGGGTGGTGGTAAAGAAATCATAGGCTCCTGCCCTGGCTGCACGGGCGCTGACCTTCAGACGAAGCCGGAAGCACCGCATACACCGCTCTCCGCCTTCGGGGCAGTCTTCATAGCCCTTGGCGATGGCCAGAAAGTCTTCCGGCTTATGGTCACATTGTAAAACCCCGATGGGAAATACCCGATCATGGGGAGTGGCCGGTCCTTCGGGGACGTTGTTCAAAGCTTCGATGAAACGGATCTCTTCGGCAAGACGCTTCTGGTATTCCGCTTCCTCTGTGATATTGGGATTGTAATACAGCACGGTAATGGCAAAATACTGCCGAAGATACTCCAGGCAGTAACTGCTGCAGGGGGCGCAGCAGGAATGGAGCAAAAGCCTTTTCGGGGTGATCTGCCCGTTTTCCTGCAGTTGCCTTGCATATTCCGTATCCAGTTCTGCAAGGATCTCATCCAGATCCTTTTGGTAATTATGTTTTGGTTCCATGTATACTACTTCTGCATTTCTTGTAAAGCACCCGGTGTTTCCCGATCTCTGTAAGGTACTCAGATCTCGGCGATATTTACCGGCGTCAGTTCCTCTTCCCGCTCGGCATTTTCCAGACTGGTGACCAGTGCCCTGGCGGTATCCATGGCAGTGATACAGTTTACGCCGGTCTCAATGGCGGTTCTTCGGATCAGGAAGCCGTCACGGGACTTATCCCGGCCCTGGGTGGGTGTATCGATGACCAGATCGATCTTGTGTCCCAGGATCAGGTCCATGACGGTAGGCGATTCCTGGGAGATCTTGTTGACCTTTCTGGCTTTTACGCCGGCATCCTGCAGGGCTTTGGCCGTGGAACGGGTGGCATAAATAGTATAGCCAAGCGCTTCAAAGCGGCGACCGATTTCTATGGCTTCACCCTTATCCGCATCCTTTACGGTAATGATGATCTGCTTATACTTGGGCAGACGAACGCCGGCTCCCAGGAAGGCCTTATACAGCGCTTCCTTAAAGTCCTGCGCGATGCCCAGACACTCACCGGTGGATTTCATTTCCGGTCCTAAGCTGATCTCTGCCCCGCGGATCTTCTCGAAGGAGAATACCGGCATCTTGATGGCCATGTATTTGGATTCCTTCTGCAGACCGGGCTCATACCCCAGTTCCCGGATGGTCTTTCCGATGATCACCTGGGTAGCCAGATCCACAATGGGGATACCGGTTACCTTGCTGATATAAGGTACGGTACGGGAGGAACGGGGATTTACCTCGATGATGTATACTTCCTCTCCCACCGCGATAAACTGAATGTTGATCAGGCCCACCACATGGAGAGCCTTGGCCAACTTATAGGAATAATCGGCAATGGTCGCCTTTACCTTTTCACTGACAGTGGGTGCGGGATAAACAGAGATCGAGTCACCGGAATGGACACCGGTACGCTCAATGTGCTCCATAATGCCGGGGATCAGGATGTCG
The DNA here is from genome assembly GCA_024689465.1 of Lachnospiraceae bacterium. Classification (GTDB taxonomy): domain Bacteria; phylum Bacillota; class Clostridia; order Lachnospirales; family Lachnospiraceae; genus JAILDL01. Next base: position 18,553 of record JAILDL010000180.1, on the reverse strand, counting down.
GTGCCGTCGCAAACCGCATCCACTTCCAGCTCCTTGCCCATCAGATATTTATCTACCAGGATGGGATGATCCTGGGCATAGCGGTTGATCACCGCCATGAATTCTTCGATCTCCTGATCGGACAAAGCGATCTGCATGCCCTGTCCGCCCAGTACGTAGGAAGGACGCACCAGTACGGGATAGCCCAGACGGTTGGCCACTTCCTTGGCTTCCTCTGCGGTATAGACCGTTCCGCCGGCAGCACGGGGAATATGATTTTCTTCCAGGATCTTGTCAAACAGTTCCCGGTCTTCGGCCGCATCCACGTCTTCTGCTTTGGTCCCCAGGATGGGAACGCCCATCTTCATCAGGCTCTCGGTGAGCTTGATGGCAGTCTGTCCGCCGAACTGTACCACAGCGCCGTCGGGCTTTTCGATGCGAACCACGTTCTCCACATCTTCCGGTGTTAAAGGCTCAAAATAAAGCTTATCCGCAATATCGAAGTCGGTACTTACCGTCTCCGGATTGTTGTTGATGATGATGGTCTCATACCCTGCCCGGGAGAACGCCCAGGTGGCATGCACCGAACAATAGTCAAATTCCACACCCTGTCCGATACGAATGGGACCGGAACCAAGGACCAGGACCTTCTTTTCCGGTCTGGTCTCGGTTGCTTCGTTTTCTCCGTCGTATACCGAGTAGTAATAAGGCGTGCTGGCCTCAAATTCGGCCGCACAGGTATCCACCATCTTAAAAGCCGCATGGAGTCCGTAGGTATCTCGAAGTGCCTTGATGTCTTCTTCCTTTTTACCGGAAAGTCTGGCGATAACGGTATCCGGGAATTCCAGACGCTTTGCTTCCCTCAGTAGATCTTCGGTCAGCTCCTCGGTTTCCAGACGGTGCTCCATCTCCGTAAGGATCGCGATCTTATCGATGAACCACAGATCCACCTTGGTGATCTCATGGATCTGCTCCTGAGAGATGCCCTTACGGATAGCTTCTGCGATCACCCAGATCCGCTGATCGTCTATGATCTGCAGACGCTCCAGCAGTTCCTCCTTATCCAGTGCCGTAAAGTCGTAGCTGCGCAGGCAGTCCACATGCTGCTCCAGAGAACGGATGGCCTTCATCAGGCCGCCCTCAAAGTTGCTGCAGATACTCATGACTTCGCCGGTTGCCTTCATCTGTGTGGTCAGAGTACGCTTTGCCGTAATGAACTTATCAAAGGGCAGGCGGGGGATCTTTACCACACAGTAGTCCAGAGTCGGTTCGAAGCTGGCATAGGTCTTGCCGGTAATGGCGTTTTTGATCTCATCCAGGGTATAGCCCAGAGCGATCTTCGCTGCCACCTTGGCAATGGGATAACCGGTTGCCTTGGAAGCCAGTGCGGAAGAGCGGCTTACACGGGGATTTACCTCGATGACACAATATTCAAAGCTGGTGGGATGCAGGGCAAACTGCACGTTGCAGCCACCGGTGATCTTTAATTCATTGATGATGTTCAGGGCAGAGGAACGCAGCATCTGGTATTCCTTATCCCCCAGAGTCTGGGAGGGTGCCACGACGATACTGTCTCCGGTATGTACGCCCACAGGATCCAGGTTTTCCATGTTGCAGACGGTAATGCAATTGCCGGCCGCATCCCGGATCACCTCATATTCGATCTCCTTCCAGCCGGCGATGCAACGCTCGACCAGAACCTGCCCCACACGGGACAGACGCAGGCCGTTTGCAAGGATCTCCTCCAGCTGTGCCTGGTTATGTGCGATACCTCCGCCGGAACCGCCCAGGGTATAAGCAGGACGCAGTACCACAGGATAGCCGATCTGTGCGGCAAATGCCACACCATCGGGAATATTCTCCACCACCAGAGAGGCCGCGCAGGGCTCCCCGATCTTTTCCATGGTCTCCTTAAATTCCAGACGATCCTCCGCTTTCCGGATGGTTTCCGCTGTGGTACCAAGCAGAGTAACATTATGAGAAGCCAGAAAACCGCTTTCTGCCAGCTCCATACCAAGGTTAAGGCCGGCCTGACCACCCATGTTGGGCAGCAGGGAATCGGGCTTTTCCTTTTCAATGATCTTTTCCAGGACGGCTGCGGTCAGAGGCTCAATGTACACCTCATCCGCAATATCCTTATCGGTCATGATGGTTGCGGGGTTGGAATTGACCAGGACAACCTCTACGCCCTCTTCCTTCAGAGAACGGCAGGCCTGGGTTCCCGCATAATCAAATTCGGCTGCCTGTCCGATGACAATGGGACCGGAACCGATCACAAGTACTTTCTTTACATTGGGGTTCTTCGGCATTTTTCTACTCCTCCCCTTCCTTCATCATCCGGATGAACCGGTCAAATAGAAAACCGGTATCCTGAGGTCCGGGGCAGGCTTCCGGGTGGAACTGCACCGTGAAGATCTTCTTTCCGGTATAGGTAAGCCCTTCGTTGGTCTGATCGTTTACATTGATAAACGCAGGGGTGGCGATCTTCGGATCCAGTTTGTCCGTATCCACCACATAGCCGTGATTCTGCGAGGAAATATACACCCGTCCGGTGGAAAGATCCTTTACCGGATGGTTTCCTCCGCGGTGACCGTATTTCATCTTATAGGTATCCGCACCGGTCGCCAGCGCCATGAGCTGGTGTCCCAGACAGATGGCAAAAATGGGCACATCGGATGCATAGAGCTTTTTGATCTCTTCAATGACAGAGGTGCATTCCTTGGGATCTCCGGGGCCGTTACTGAGCATAATGCCATCGGGATGGGAAGATAAGATCTCCTCTGCACTGGTCAGTGCAGGATACACCGTCACTTCGCACCCGCGAAGGGCCAGGGAACGGATGATATTATTCTTTGCGCCAAAGTCCATCAGCGCTACCTTAAGGCCTGCGCCGTTTAATTCCTTTACGATCCCGGGCTTTGCAGCCGGATCGTTTTCGTCCAGATGGGGCAGGATGTGATCATAGCCTTTGGTCACGTAGGCTTTGTCACAGGTCACCTTCTCCACCACCTTACCGGTGGTATAAGCCTTTAAAACCGGCTCTACCTGGGCAAACTCCTGCTTTCTGGTGGTGATCATACCGTTCATGGTTCCCTTTTCCCGAAGGATCCGGGTCAGGGCTCTGGTATCGATCCCGGCAATCCCCGGAATCCCCTGCTCCTCCAGAAACTCCTGAATGGAGAGATCACTGCGGAAGTTGCTGGGTGTCCGGGACAGCTCCCGTACAATGAGGGCATCGGGCCAGGCCTTCTTTGATTCCATGTCTGCCCGGCAGATGCCGTAATTTCCGATCAGCGGATAGGTCATACAAACGGCCTGTCCTGCATAGGACGGATCGGTGAGTACTTCCAGGTAACCGGCCATAGAGGTATTAAATACGATCTCGCTGACCACTTCCTTCTCGGCACCGATATGGGTGCCCTCAAATACCGTTCCGTCTTCTAAAATAAGATATGCCTTCATGCACTGTAACCTTCTTACTTGAAGTATTCTACACCGGAGCGGAAGATCTGCAGATCCTGCTCTCCGTAGATATTTATTGCAACGCCCTCTCCGCGACGTTCGGAGTGCGCCATCTTACCAAGGACACGTCCGTCGGGGGAAGTGATACCCTCAATGGAGCAGTAGGAACCGTTGATGTTCCATTCTTCGTCCATGGAAACGTTTCCTTCGGGATCCGCGTACTGGGTGGCCACCTGGCCGTTTGCGAAGAGCCTATCCAGCCACTCCTTAGGTGCTACGAAACGACCTTCTCCGTGGGAAGCGGGATTGACATAGGTCCTGCCCACTTCTGCATGCATCATCCAGGGCGACTTATTGGAAACCACCTTGATATAAGCCATCTTGGAAATATGACGACCGATGGTATTAAAGGTAAGCGTAGGAGAATCCTCCTTCTGGCCGCATACTTCTCCGTAGGGAACCAGTCCCAGTTTGATCAGCGCCTGGAATCCGTTACAGATACCCAGTGCCAGACCGTCCCGGTTGTTTAACAGATCGCTGACCGCTTCCTTAATGGTCTCATTCTGGAAGGCGGTTGCGAAGAACTTCGCGGAACCATCGGGCTCGTCACCGGCAGAGAAGCCACCGGGGAACATGATGATCTGTGCCTGCTTGATGGCTAAGGCAAATTCCTCCACCGATTCCTTGATATCCGAAGCGCTGAGGTTTCTAAACACGCGGATGTTGGTATCGGCACCGGCATTTTCAAAGGCTCTGGCGGAATCGTACTCACAGTTTGTGCCCGGGAATACCGGGATGAATACGGTAGGCTTTGCCACCTTGTTTTTGCAGACGTAAATGCTGTCTGCCTTGTATAAGGGAGATGCCACTTCCGTGGTATCCTGTACGGCCTTGTAAGGGAAGACCTTGTCCAAAGGCTTCTTCCATGCAGCCACAGCTTCGGAAAGCGCCAGGGTCATATCCTTGTAGGTGATCACCGACTCTGCGGTCACTTCACCGATGATCTCATAATCTGCATCCAGATCGTCGGAAAGCTTCTTAAGGGCTTCGGTCTTATCTGCAGGGATCTCAGCCAGGATGCTGCCCACACCGAATGCGAACAGTTCCTCGGGATCCAGTTCTTCATTGATCTTTACACCCAGGTTGTTACCGAAGGCCATCTTGGATACAGCTGCTGCCAGACCCTTGGCATCCAGTGCGTAAGCAGAAACAATGTCTCCGTCCCCGATCATGGAATGGATGGCTGCGTAAAGCTCCATGACCATGGAATACTTGGGCACATCGTACTCATCCTTCTCGATCTCAAACAGGATCAGCTTGTTGCCGGGTGTCTTCAGTTCCGGGGTGATCACGTCTTTTTCTCTGGCGATATCCACCGCAAAGGAAACCAGCGTAGGCGGAACATCAATATCATTAAAGGTTCCGGACATGGAATCCTTTCCGCCGATGGAAGGAAGTCCGTACCCGATCTGTGCATCGTAAGCACCCAGCAGAGCTGCAAAAGGCTGGCTCCAACGCTGAGGCTGTTCATTCATTCTGCGGAAATACTCCTGGAAGGTAAAACGGATCTTTGCATAGTCACCGCCGGCAGCCACAATACGGGCCATGGACTCGGTCACTGCGTAGATTGCTCCGTGATACGGGCTCCAGGAAGAGATCATGGGATCAAAACCGTAGCTCATCATGGTCACGGTATCCGTCTTTCCCTTTAATGCAGGGAGTTTTGCGATCATACTCTGTGTCTCCGTAAGCTGGTATTTTCCGCCGTAAGGCATTACCACGCTTCCTGCACCGATGGAGGAATCGAACCGCTCTACCAGACCCTTCTGGGAGCATACGTTCAGATCGGATAATTCCGCTAACCAGGCCTTCTTTACATCTCCCTCATCCAGCGCTTCCTTTACAGCGGGAATGGCGATCTCATGCAGGACATTCTTATCCTGATCCGGGATCGCAACCGCTACATCAGTTTCCTGATGAGCTCCGTTGGTATCCAGGAAGGCACGGGACAGGTCAACGATGGCCTTTCCTCTCCAGTTCAGCACCAATCTGGGCTCTTTGGTCACAACCGCTACCTTTACGGCTTCCAGATTCTCTTCTGCCGCATAGGCAAGGAACTGCTCTGCATCCTTGGGGTCTACTACCACAGCCATACGCTCCTGGGATTCGGAGATCGCCAGTTCGGTTCCGTCCAGACCTGCGTACTTCTTGGGTACCTTGTCCAGATCCACGCACAGACCGGGAGCAAGCTCGCCGATGGCAACGGAAACACCGCCTGCACCAAAGTCGTTACACTTCTTGATCAGGTGGGCAACTTCTTCTCTGCGGAACAGTCTCTGGATCTTACGCTCGGTAGGCGCATTACCCTTCTGTACCTCTGCACCGCACTTTAAGGTGGATTCATCATTATGTGCCTTGGAGGATCCGGTTGCACCGCCACAGCCGTCACGACCGGTACGGCCGCCCAGGAGGATGATGATATCTCCGGGATCTGCATTCTCACGTACCACGCATCTTCTGGGAGCAGCGCCCATAACGGCACCGATCTCCATACGCTTTGCCACATAGTTGGGATGATAGATTTCCTTTACATAACCGGTAGCCAGACCAATCTGGTTTCCGTAGGAAGAATAACCGGCAGCGGCTTCCCGCACCAGCTTCTTCTGACTCAGCTTCCCATGCAGGGTAGCGGAAATCGGCACCGTGGGATCGGCAGCACCGGTCACACGCATGGCCTGATATACATACCCACGTCCGGATAAGGGATCACGGATCGCACCGCCCAGACAGGTGGCAGCACCACCGAAGGGCTCGATCTCCGTAGGATGGTTGTGGGTCTCGTTCTTAAAGAATACCAGCCACTCTTCGGTCACAGGACCGTCGCCGTAGTCCATCTCCACCGGAACAACGATGGAGCAGGCGTTGTTTTCATCGGACTTCTCCATGTCTTCCAGCTTGCCGTCTTCCCGCAGCTTCTTCATACCCATGAGCGCCAGGTCCATCAGGCAGACAAACTTGTCGTCCCGGCCTGCGTACAGCTCTTCTCTGGTATCTAAGTAGCTCTGGTAGGTGGTCTCCATGGGCACACGATAGTAGCCCTCTCCGAAGGATACGTTCTTCAGCTCCGTAGAGAAGGTGGTGTGACGGCAGTGATCGGACCAGTAGGTATCCAGCACGCGGATCTCCGTCATGGAAGGATCCCGGTGCTCTTCTCCTGCAAAGTAGTTCTGGATATGCTTAAAGTCATTAAAGGTCATAGCCAGATCCAGGGAATCGTAAAGAGCCTTCAGTTCCTCTTCCGGCATAGCGGAAAAACCGGTAAAGATCCGTACATCTTCCGGCTCATCATACTGTACGTCCAGCGTCGCAGGCTTTTCCATACCGGACTCTCTGGAATCCACGGGATTGATACAGTAGGCCTTGATCCGTTCCATATCTTCCTCGGATACCGCTCCTTCGACAACATAGGTAACGGCGGTCTGGATCACAGGCTGCTCGTCTTCCTTCAGGAAACGTACACACTGTACGGCGGAATCTGCTCTCTGATCAAACTGTCCAGGCAGAAATTCCACGGAAAATACATGGCTGTCTTCTCCCAGTTCGATCGTCTCCCGATACAGGGTATCAACGGGAGGTTCTGAAAAAACAGTATGACAGGCTCTCTCAAATACCTCATCGGAAATATGTTCTACATCATAGCGAATCAATACACGCACATCCCGTACTTCCCGGATCTGCAGGTAGCTGAGGATCTCCTCCTTCAGTTCCCTTGCTTTTACCGCGTAGGGTGGTTTTTTTTCAACGTAGATTCGTCGCACGTGATCCATTTGGTTTGTCTCCTCTTTCTTTGTGGAAATATAGTGTTTCATAATATTGTCTGATTGCAGACAAAATGCCTCAGAAGAATCGTTCCCCTCTGAAGCATTTGTTAACTAATTCGTTATTCCAAGTCCCTGCATTAAAAACATCAGTTCCTTATCCACTGTCTGTTCCGTGATCCCGATGGTCTGGGATGTGATCTTAAGTCCTTCTATGACGTACATAAAATTGCGGGCGGTGCCGGCCGGGTCCTCACAGGAGAACTCACCCGCTTCATTGCCGGATTCAAACAGTTTGGTCAAAACCTTTACACCGGTCTCAAACTGTTTTCGAAGATAATTATCCTTTCGGGGGATCTCACTGTTGGCAAATAAATACTCATATTTGGCAATGGTGAGGGAATCACCCTTATGCAGAAGTTCCTTCTTCTGCTCCTTTAAAAATACTGCCAGAATATCCGATGGAGTGGGATTCTCCCCGATCTGCCCGGCAAAGGTATCATCGGTCTCCTCGGATTCCAGCTTGAGCACCTCACGAAACAGTTCGTCGGTACTGCCGAAATATAAATACAGACCACCACGGCTGATCTCGCAGGCATCTACGATATCTTTCATCGTAACAGCCGAATATCCCTTTTCCATAAAGACCTTGCGCGCGGTGTTCAGAATGTACTGCTTTTTCTTGACTGACTTCTCGCCCATAGTAAATGTGTTCCGTTCCCCTAAGATTCTATCACTTCTCGAATGTCGTATCCCAATAGGTAATGATGGACTGCATCTTCAGGATGATATCCAGGAAAATGCCCTCCTTCACTCCGTCTGCCCATACACTGCTGCGCCGCTGGCCAAGCAGAACATATCGGGACAGAATACCGCAGAGCACGTCGAATGTCTTAACATCGGCCTGCTCAATGAGCCTGCGTTCATCTTCAACCCCCTTGATGCGATATCTGGAATAAACATATGGATAATTACGGTCCATAAAGACCGTATTCTGCGCTTCTTTGACGAATGTCATGAGTCCGGAATCATATACCGGGAAATGCATCACCGTGGACGGCCCTCCGGTGGAATCCCCTTCGTAGTTTTGCATGACAGCTTGATCTCTCTTGGATGACAGATAGGTGATATAGCGGTCCATCTTCTGAACATCGGCCCGGTACTTTTCAATTGTTTCCATTACACCGGCAAGCTTATCTTCCAACTTAAAAGGTCCCTCCTCGTACGGATTGCGGCCCGAAAAAGTGTGATTTTTCAGGAAGTCACACTCCCACAGACTAGCGTATTAATCATAGCAAATCTTAAAAATTTTGTACAGAAAAAAAATGACACATTTTTCATTTTTCCCGATTCATAGGCTATTCACATTTTAGAAACCGACCCTTATAATAAAATAAGGTATTTTTGACATGGAGGCACTATGGCCGCTAAAAGTTACAACATAAATGAAACCATATACGACACCGAGACCAAGGTCGCATCCTTTTCCGTCATTGCAGAAGGAGGCGTAAAAGCTTCCATAAACGGTCTGAGTTTTAATCTGGACAAGGGAGATGCCGCAGGGATCATCGACCTGCTCTCTTCCACCTATCTTCTGGAATACGACACCATTAAGAATACAACCGTGATCCCCTATCCTTTCCAGTCCTCCCAGTTCAGCGTGGACTGGTGCCGGAAAGGGAAAGAGTATGCCTATCTGTTCACCTGCTCCGCCTGCAGACAGATCTCCCGTCTGTTAAAGGCATTTGAGCTGCAGAATGCTCAGTGCGGGGATCTGTATACCTTTGCCAAAAGCCTGTACGAGCAGTACGTGGAGATCAGCCGCAAGAACGCCCTGATCGTCCGCTCTCTCCCCGGCGAAGGCATCACCCCCTTTGAAGAAGACCAGCCCATCCCTTCCTGGATCCCGCCTTACTACGAATCCCTGAAGATGACCCTGGCTTCAAAAACCAAGAATCCCCTGTTCCTGGATCCAGGCTTCCAGTTCGGACTTCTGGGAAAAGTAGCGGAAGATGTGAACATCATCCTCTCCGTTGCGGAAGGACAGAATGAATATGTGACCGGTGCCTGCAACCAGCTGATCAGCGAAGATCATATGGATCTTCTGGACATCCTGACCAGCATGTATCCCAAGCTGATCAAAGCCAATGCCACCGACGGTGCAAAGCTCCAGGCACTGGCCGACGCCCTTCTGGAGAAAGCAGAGAGCCTGCCTGCCATCAACCGGGAGTTAATTGCAAACAGACGCAAAGAGTGGCAATCTGTTATTGCCCTGTACGAATCCGCACCGCAACAGGCCGAAGAAGCACCGGTATCCGATGAACTCAGTCAGGAGCTGGTGGGTTCCCTGGGCACGATCCTGGATTATTCCGACGCAGATCCGGAGCTTCGGGAAGCCTTTACCGATGTGCTGTCCCAGTACAAGGCCATGCCCGACCGTACCTCCACCGACGATGAGGACCGCAGACTGCGCATGTCTCTCACAGAGAAGTTCTACCGCATCTATACCGGCGTGGTAGAGCATGCACTAAGCGATGCCCTGATCCCGGTGATCCCCCGTATGTTCCTTTATTTCGGGTATGTGGATGCAGACCTTGCGGGAATGGAAAATGCCCGATTGCTCTACCGGATGGCCGATCAGATCGGCTCCATGGTAGGAGATAACGTCTATACCTTCTTCGACTGGCTCTCCCTTATTCTGGAAGGAAAAGTCGAACCCAGCCGAAACGAATTTGATATGGATTACAGCGAGTCCCTCCGGGAGTCCAAATCCAGCGGCAAGATCACCGAAGAACAGTATAAGAAGATGCTGGATGACAAGCATGAAAAGATGCTCTTTGAGCTCCAGAACTTCTTCGTATCCGCCAACAAGATCACCTACGGAAAGATCGCAACCTTCTGCCCGGTGCTCTCCGAGCATGATGTGATCCGCAATCTGGACGAAGTGGTCATGACCAGAAAGAAGGTCCAGGAAGCCCTGGATCGGATCCGTTCCTATGATTACTCCGCATACTTCCACCAGACCATCATCTCCAACCCCGGTGGCGGTATCAGCAAGGAATATTATCACGTAGAGATCCTGCCCAACTTTATCCTGATGCCCAACATCGGCTTCCGGCCGGTCATGTGGCAGGAGATCGAAGGCAGAAAACGTACCACCCCTGCCCGTATGGCCCTGTCCATCTTCCAGCTGGAGAATCCCGCAAAGCTGATCAACCGGCTGACCGCCGAGTATCGTTGGGAGATGTGCAAACGCGAACAGGGTTCCCGTTGGAACGACGTAACGGAAGCCTCCCTGACCAGCGAATATTTCGATTATGTACAGTTCTATAAGAAGAATAACGATCTGAGCACCGATGCCAAGGACAAGATCCGCATCAATCTCCAGAAGGCAAAGAACAGCTACAAGGAGATGTTCGTGATGGATTACGATTCCTGGATCCAGTATGAAGGAAACGGTTCGCCCCGCCTTAACAAGGTGGCCCGTGTCATCCTCTTCCGCTACTGTCCCTTTAAGAGCGAGATCCGGGAACAGCTGGGCACCAACCCGCTGTACAGCGACATGCTGAACAAGTACAAGATCCTGAACGGTCAGAAGGTTCACCATATCACCGGTGTCATCAGCAAGATCAAGGCCTGCGGTACCGCAGTTCCCAAGGAGCTGTACGACGAGGAAGCGTTCCTGAAGATGTAAAAAGCCTGCAGCGTCATCCGGTCGGGGATCGGAAGCGCGACGGTTCCTATAAATGTATACAAAAGATTGGGAATGATCCCATGAGGAGGAAGATAGAAAATGAAATGCCCTAACTGTAATACTGAAAACGCTGACGGTGCTAAGTTCTGTGCTCGGTGCGGTCACAAGCTGGAAGCCGTGTTCGGCTCCGGTGCGACAGCCGGCGCACCGGTATGTAGCAACTGCGGAAATCCCCTTGCTCCCGGTGCTAAGTTCTGTAAGGTCTGCGGAACACCCGTAGCAGCTCCCGCTGCAGGTCCTGCTTCTGCCGGCCCGGCAGTTGATGCCGGTGCAGCAAGCGGTGCCGTTGCAGGTGCTGCAGGAAACCTGTCCAGTCGCTTTAAGCCCATGGATGAAGTGGCTGCGGAAGAAGCTGCTGCACGTAAAGCTGCGGAAGAAGCTGCTGCCAGAAAGGCCGCCGAAGAGGCTGCTGCTGCTGAGGAAGCCGCTGCTGCAGCGGCTGCAAGAAAGGCTGCAGAAGAAGCCGCTGCACGTAAAGCCGCGGAAGAAGCCGCTGCACGTAAGGCCGCCGAAGAAGCCGCTGCACGTAAGGCTGCAGAAGAAGCTGCCGCCAGAAAGGCCGCCGAAGAAGCCGCTGCACGTAAAGCCGCGGAAGAAGCTGCCGCTGCCGAGGCTGCCCGTAAAGCTGCGCAGGAAGCTGCTGCAAAGCCTGCTTCCTACGACCGTTATGCACGGGCTGAAACTGCTTTCCAGGAAGCGGAAACCGCAGAACCCGTTGCTCCTGCAGACAATACCGCGCAACCCAAAGAAGAGCCTGTATCTGCAGGTACTACTGCTGCTCCTGCCGGTTTTTGTAAAGCATGCGGAGCTCCTCTGGATCCCCGCTATAAATTCTGTATGAAATGCGGCACCCCTGTAGGCGCAGCGCCTGCAGCATCTGCAGGCGACAGCTCGAAAACAGATAAATTTGCCAGGACAAAGGTTGTATCGGAGGATACACCGATCTCCAAAAAGCCTGAGAAAGATCCGAACAAGAAGAGCCCTCTGGGCCTGATCCTGGGCATCGTCGGTGGCATCGTCGTTCTGGCGGCCGTTGTCATCCTTCTGATCTTAAAGCCCTGGGACAGCTCGGATACAGCGGTAGCAACCACTCCTTTCGACACCGTCACGACCGAAGAAACTGAAAGCACTGCTCCGGCCGTTGATCCCGCACAGTCTGCAGAAGCTGCTCCCGCAAGAGAGTTCACGGAAGCGGAGCTGGCCTCCTTCTTTGCCGAGGGCGATACTTTGGTGACCGATGCACAGGCTAAGGCATCCGCCGGTGATCAGCAGGCTGCCTACAGCAGCTATGCACAGGCACTTTCCTCCTATGCCGCTCAGGCAGATCAGGAGCCTGCTCTCCATGATAAGGTAAATGAGAAGATTGCTGCTGCTTTCCCTTCTTACAGCGACAGTATCTTAGGCTATAACGGATTCCTGTTTGAACAGTACTTAAACGGCGGCCTCTATGTACAGGCCCGCAACACCCTGGATGAAGCCCTTGCTCTGGCAAATGATCTTACCGCAAAGGGCTATACGGTAGATGCTTCCGCGATACAGTCTCAGAGAGACGGCCTGCGAGATCTGTTCCGTCAGAAGTATATTGATGCCTTTAATGAGTTCACCACCCGTGAGAACTGGTCCAGAGACGAAGCCTGGGCTCTGATGCAGGATGCTTACGGCGTTACCGAGCAGAATGGTTCCCATTCTCTATTTGAATTAAGCGATCTTAACGATCCTCTGGTTCGCCGTTATCACTATGCATACGCCTTCGCAACCCGTAAGGCAGCCGAAAAGAGTCTGGCAGAAGGCGTCATCGGCTATGAGGAAGCCGCTTCCCAGCTGATCAGTATCCTGCCTGCCTGCGATTACAGTCCTCTGATCATGTATGATGCCATCCGCTACTCCAACGAAGGCGGTCTGGACAACGAAAACCTTCGACAGGCCTTCAGCGCCATGCTGGATTACCTGGAAGCAAACGAGAGCATTGTCCTTACCGATGCGGGAAGCAATGACGGTCAGTACATCGACATCAACCACTTCTGGTACTTTAACGACTTTAACAGTGGCATTTCCGATGATTATAACGGTGTGACACAGGCGACCATGGAGTGGATCCGTTCCAATATGCCCGGCTATTTCCAGTAATCGTTTTGGGGGCAACAGCGATTTAGCCCCAAGCGCATGATCAAACGGAACGAAGCAGATTGGAATACGAACTATGAAAAAGATTCAAAAGGGGAATCTCCTGCGCGCAGCGCTGGTTTTCTCCATCGCCGTACTGCTGGTGGTGGTAGTGGTCTTTCTGACCACCCGTAACCATCCCCAGCCGGTACAGCCGGAGATTGAAACGATCCCAACGGTAATACCTGAAACAGAACAAGAGACCGAAACCGAAACGGAAACCGAACAGCCGAAAACCGAAGAAGACCTTTATCCGGAACCCGAATATTCCTTTTATGTCGAAGACGTCTATGTCGTCGTTCCGGGGCTGGAAAGAGAATACAACATTGCCTGGGTCAGTGATCTGCATATGATCAGCGATCATGAACCGGCAGAGGATGTGACCTCCATGGCTCTCTTTGAGTTGGACAGCCGTTATGAGAAGACCTTTCTCTCACCGGATGGCTGGCATGCAGACGATCTGCTCCCGGAGGTCATCAAGTTCATCAACCATGCCAATCCGGACGCCCTGATCCTGGGTGGTGATATCATCGATTACTGCAGTCGAAAGCAGATCGATCTGTTAAAGGAGAATTTCGCAAAGCTTCGTCTGGATCCGGAGGATATCCTGTATATCCGCGCCGACCACGACTGTGCCATCAAGCACAACGGAGGTGCCTTCTCCCAGACCCAGGCCTATGAGATGCAGGCAGAGATCGATGGCTATGACCCGTCAAGGATCTATATCGATCTGGATGAGCTTCGGATCATCGGTGTCAATCTCTCATACAAGAACATCTCCGATGAAGACCTGCAGTACACCCTGGATGCCTACGAAACTGACAAACCGGTGATCGCAGTTACCCATGTACCCTACTATTCCACGACGGATACCTCTCTGGCAGAGGCTTCCATGAAAGCCCGGAACACCCTGTATTACTGGGGTCCTGTCAGCGATTACGTACCCAATGAAAATACCCGGAAGCTCTTTGAAAAGATCTACGACGAAAGCGATGATCGCCAGGTCGTACAGGTTCTGGCCGGACATCTGCACGCCCCCTGGGACGGAATGATCAACTATAAGACGCCGGAGCACATCTTTTCTCCCGCCTTTTCCGGTGCCATCGGCATGGTCCATGTGGTACCTGAAAAGCCGGATACATCCGAAAATGATGTGGTCAGCGATAAGGAGATCTCCAGAAACGATGCAAAGAAGAAGACTTCGGTGAAGGATCCCTCCAAGGTAGGCAAGAGCGACGATATCTTCTCCCGACCGGATTCCTCTCAGAAGGACTCCGAGGACGAGAAGCCGGAAGTCAGTAAGAACGATCCTCCCAAGGATCCGACATCTGTAAGTAAGAACGATCCCCCCAAGGATCCCTCATCCGTAAGCAAAAATGATGTATCCGGGAACGATTAACAAAGAAATCCCCTGCAGAAAAATCTGCAGGGGATTGTTTTTTGTTTTGCAGGGAGGTTACCTTCCCGCCGTTTTTCGGAAAATCAGTTGATATTTCCGTTTAATTCGTCCAGGGACTTCCGAATAGCATCGGCTGCATTTAATACCACTGCGGTGGAAGATGAGATCTGTTCCGCGGAGGAAGCCAGGTTCTGGGTCCGCTCGTTTACCGCAGCGATAACCTCGGCCAGATGCTCTGTACCGTCCTTGATGGTCTGGATGGCCGCCATGATCTTCTTATGGTTCGCATCACTCTGCTCGGCCGTCTGTTTGGAGCTGGCCGAGAGCTTATTGATCTGTCCGGCAACTACCGCGAAGCTTCGCCCTGCTTCTCCGGCTCTTGCAGACTCAATGGAAGCATTTAAGGACAGCAGGTTGGTTTCCTTGGCAATGGAAAGCACCTGTGCGTTGTCATGCTCCAGATTTGCAAGCAGTTCCTGGATCTGGTTCATGGCTTCCTGCAGCTGCTGGGTAAAGTCAGCGATATCTACCACATCCCGGGCAATATTGTTACTTTCTGCCGCATTGCTTTCGTTACCACTGTTCATATCCTCGATGGAGCTGTACAGGGTATGGAAATGCTCGTCCACCGTATCGATGGTTGCCACGATGGAGTTCTTCTGCTCTTCGATGACTTCCTTTTCCTTTTCCAGGTTGGCTGCCAGTTCCTTGGCATCTCCCAACAGGAGGATCTCATCTTTCTCAAAGTGGATGCAGTTTTCCTTATGGTTAAATCCGTTGTGGATAGCAGTTGCCATATCGCAGCAGGATGCATAGCCACAGCAGGAGCAGTTGATCTTTCGGGATTCCGGTGTCTCCTTATGCAGGGACTCGTAAATGGCATCCAGCTGGCTCTGGTTGGGGATCTTTACAACGCACTGTGCGGACCGGTCCGTATATTTCCGCAGGTAGTCCTCCAGGCGCAGATGCTTGAACTGGCTGTTTAATTTCTCCAGACGTTGCTTCGGCGTAAGGGGCCTGCCCCAGGCTGTCTTTTTGGAATCCCGCTTGCTCTCGCTCTTGATCTTCAAAAGGGCATACAGCGCATCATCGGTCTCGCTCTTTTCCGGATCCGTTGCCGTACCGCAGATACAACCGTTCTCGCAGTTTAAAGCATCGATAAAGGTAAAGGGCGTCTTCTGATTCTTAATGCGATCCTTATTATTCTGCAGCCACTCATACATACGCTTCTCGCCTTCGATCTGGCGAATGGCTACATCGTCTCCCAAAAACCAGTATACATTCTCCTTCAGACCGCCGGGGGTGGGATAAATGGAACCCAGACCATACTCGATCTCATCGGTTGCAAGGGGCCCGGAAATATTGTGTTTCCGGATATACTGCATCATATGCTGGAAGGTTACATTGTACTGCACAAGCCCCTTGTTGTTGGGGTCATCGATCTCCAGCTTTTTCGCGATACAGGGGCTGATAAAGGCCAGCTTATCGGTAATGCCCAGTTCTTTGCGGGCATAGATGGCACCGCACATTAAGGGGCTCTGTACCGGAAACAGCTTGGGGATCAGCTCCGGAGTATAATGCTCGATATAGGATACAACTGCAGGGCAGGGCTGGGAAATGCCGCCGATAAAGTTGTATTTTTGAATATAGTTCAAATACCCCCAGGTGCAGATATCCGCACCGAAGGAAATGGAAATGATGCGATTTACGCCGGCTTTCTTAAGACCGCCCAATACGCTCTCATATTCTTTGGGATAATTGGCTTTAAAAGCAGGTGCCACCAGAATGGAGATCTTCTCTCCTCTCTTAAGGTCCGCAAAGAACCGTTCGGTGTCATCCACAAATTCTCTTGCATTGTGTTCGCAGACATCGATACAGGCACCGCAGGCTACGCAGCGGTCTCCGTCCACATCGATCCGGGGCTTTCCGTCTTCCGTCATGGTGGAAATACAGGCTCCCATGGCAGAACAGACACTGATACATTTGTTACATCCTATACAATTATCATTGGTAAAAACTAAACCACTCGACATCTCCTACCTCCAAATATAAGAAATGCTGCTGCGCAGAGAACCTTAAAGGTTCTCTGCTGCAATCACCTTTTTCAGGGGAATCCAGATCACATAAGCGATCACTGCGCCGATCAGTGCCGTGATCAGCTGCACCGTGGAAAAGTTGGCCTGTAAAACAGGAAGCTTGGGTGCCATGGCTTCAGGAAGCATCTTCGGAAGCAGTCCGTAGGAAATGGTCGCTCCCATAAACAATGCTTTCACCACACTGCCCAGAACCATGCCCAGGATAAAGCGGATCTGGCTTTTTACACCAAAGAAATGGACAAACAATACCAGAATGGCATTTCCCAGAATGATCATGACGATCATCAGCGGGATGGCACTCATAACCGGATTGCCGGTAATAAAAAAGGCGGTAATGGGTGTGATGACGGCTAAGATAAGACCGGGCAAGAGGCCGCAGGTTATGGTAGCCAGGATGAGGCAGGCATTGATGATCGGTCCGGTGATGAAGACGCTGAAATTCTTAAAGAATTGGCTGACAATACAGATAGCCAGCAAAATGCCTGCAGTTGCGATTTGTTTGGTTGTTAGTTTCATGCTGTCATACTCTCCTCAAAGTAAAAAACTGGACAACCTTTGACGGCTGTCCAGTTTATTATAGCACTATTATTAGATATTGTGATAAATTATTGAATAATTTTAGAGCAGTTGACCAAGTTGTTCGCTACAACTTCAAATGTGTAGATTCCACTGGGCATTTCATCGTCTCCGGTGACCGGAACAAAATACTGTTCCCCGATCCGGGAGATCATATACGGCGCATTTCCATCCAGATACCGGTCCAGTTCCTCCCATTTTCCCTTTTGGAGATCTTCCAGGGATCCGGCGCGAAGAAGGCCGTGCTTGCTCTGGTCATAGGCCTGATCGGAGGAATAGGTCAGATACCAGTTATCCTGGATCCGGGAAAGCTGTACCATTCCCCCCACTTCCGGAGAAACGGGATAGATCTTCTTTACCCGGAAGGTATCCTTATCCACCACATAAATGGCACTTCTTCCCATGGAGGGCAGATAGATCTTTCCATTCAGGATGGTAAAGGAACGGGTGTAGCAATCCTTCAGATCCGGAATGCTCTGCACATCCTGCAGTTCCACTTTATGGGTGCCTTCCGTTCTCTTATAACGGTACATCTCACCGGTCATGGAGCTCCATACATAGAACAGGCCGCTTTCTTCATCGAAGGTGACGGCATGGGGTCTTACGCCTGTTTCCAGGGTCTGCAGGCGGTTATAACCGCCCTGTTCCTTTTCATAGGTGACGATCCGGTCATTATCCGTATCGGCCACCATCAGGATCTCTCCGTCTCCGGCGATGTCGTGGGGATGCTTGTATTCATAGTCCAGTACCTTCCAGTCCGTCAGGATGGTAAAAGGGCTGCCACTGTAAAGCACCCGGTTATGATAGCAGTCCACCAGAAAACAGGTCTTTCCGATCATTTTGACCTGCGTGGGTACGGACAGTGTCCGGTTTGTATTGGGGATCTCCGGCAGAAATACAGCCCGGACTCTCATCTCGCAAAAGGGCTGGAGCAGCAATAACGCTGCGGTAAGGAGTGCGCCCACAACCCTCAGAAAATGGTGTTTCATAGTTTTCTCGTTCCTTTATTACTTATCTTGATTTCTTATCTTTCTTCTAATTCTTTTTTCTTCTCAGATGTTCTTTATTTTCTTCTGAGATGATACAGTCTGCTGGAAAAGTCTCCGCTGTTACCGATAAGCAGGCCCACCTCCATCAGCAGGTCTCCTTCATAGGTTTCCTCTCCGTTCTTAAGAACCGACGCTTCTCCGTCCAGAATATAATCCGCATTGGGATCCAGCCCCTGCAGCGGCAGGAGGATCCGCTTATAGCCGGGTCTTCCCAGCACCTGGCAGAAGGTCACCAGTGCTTCGGACTTGTCCTTTGC
>JAILDL010000168.1 GCA_024689465.1 Lachnospiraceae bacterium | reverse complement strand
CGTTATCCGTAAGGCTCTGGTTGAGCTGGACGGCGCTCCCTTCAAGTTCTTCGAGGCACACAGAGAAGAGTGGGCAGAAAAGACCTGCTTTACTTATCCCGGAGCCATCCAGTATTTCGGACCTGCAGAGGTTTGCGATCTGACCACCAGAACCCTGGCTCTTGAGAAGGGACAGAATTAAGTCCGTCCGGACTGTTCGGGTAATTTCCGAAGAATCCTATAGCTTATGATCATGATCAGCCCCGTCGTCTTCGTACGGCGGGGCTATTTGTTGGTAATAATTCACGAACTTTTCTCTTTCGAATTAGTAAGGTTTTCTGATTGACAGAACGGGCTGGCGGATTTAAAGTGTGTATCAGAAAGGTACACGGGTACGCAAGCGCAAATAAAGCATTCTTGCAAAGGGATGCTTTATATTTTCCCTAGGTGCGCACACGGGTACGCAAATTACAACGATAGCATTTGTGCGGTACGAAAGGAGAAGGTTATTTATGAAAAAGAGATTTGCCGGGGGATTACTGGCTACCTTATTGACGGTATGCTTACTTGCTGGATGCGGAAAGGCTGCGGAGCCTGCACCGGCTGCAACCGGAAGCGATGATACAGCTTCTGCGCAGACACAAACAGCAGCGGATACGAAGGATGAGGCTGCAGATGCGGGGGATACACAGACTGCCGAACCCATCACTATTTCCTTCTGGTGTAACTTCACAGGATCCGACGGAGATGTACTCCGTGAGATCGTAGCAAACTACAACGAGACCAACACGGACAATGTGACCGTAGAGATCGATATCATGGACTATGCAACCCTGCAGTCCAAGCTGCCCACCGCTATTTCCACCGGAACCGGTCCTTCCTTTATCCTGGCCGGTGTGGAGCTGATCAAGCAGTACAAAGAAAACGACATGATCCTTCCCATCGACGATTTCTGGGATGTAACGGGAATCGATAAGAGTAACTTTAATGCCAACGTTCTGGAAAAGTCCTATTTTGACGGCACCCAGTACGGCGTTCCCATGCAGTACAACCTGCAGTATCTGTACTACAACAAGGATCTGTTTGCAGCAGCAGGGTTAGACCCTGAGAAGGCTCCCAAGACCATGGACGAACTGGAAGCAGCTGCCGTAGCCTGTACCGATGCGGCAAACGGTATCTACGGGATCGGCCTTCCCGTTAACTATGGTAACTATGTAGAGTATCTGTGGGCCAACGGCGGAGATGTTGTCAGCACCGACGGAACGCAGAACTTCTTAAATTCCGAGGAAAACATCAAAACCTTAACCTGGATGCAGGACCTGATGAAGAAGGGTGTTTCTCCCGAAGGTCTGGATGCCGGTGAAGCAGATACCATGTTCCAGGCAGGACGTCTTGCCATGTACACCAGTGGTCCCTGGAACATCAACGGCTTAAACCAGCTGGGGATCAACTACGGTATCACAGCAATCCCTGCAGGCAGTGCAGGTGCCTTTGCTCCCGAAGGAGGATGCTCCTGGATGCTGGCCAAGGGTGCAGACGATGCGGTAAGAAGTGCAGCTTATAAGTTCATGGCTTACTGGCTCAGCGACGGCGTATTAAAAGAGTGGTCTAACCGCAACGGCTTCCCTGTATGGGCAGATACCGTTCTGGCGGATCCCGAGATCCAGGCGAACAAGATCCTGGCAGATGTATCCGAAGCTTCCACTATCGGAAGAGACTACCACTTACAGTTAGACTGCGGTTCTCAGATCGACGCAGATGTGATGCAGCCTCTGATGGAGCGCGTACTGCGCGGGGATGATGTAGCAACCTGCCTGCAGGAAGCATCCGACAAGCTGGATGAGATCCTTGGCCTGAAATAAAGTATTGTAAGCAACAGCGGAGCGGTGCGTATCCTCCTGACAGCGCCGCTCCGGAAAGGAAAAAGCAGTGAAGAGGAATCAGAAACTGGCCTATCTGTTTATCACGCCATCCCTACTCATATTGATCGTGTTCGTGTTTGTTCCCTTGTTTTCGGCCTTTTTTATCAGCCTGACCAACATGGACATCTATATGAACGAATACCATTTGATCGGCTTCGAGAATTATCAGCGGATGCTGGAGGATTCCAGAGTCTGGAATGCCACGAAAAACACCATTGTCTATACGGCCATCGAAGTACCGTTGCAGATCTTTCTCTCGCTGCTTCTTCTTTTCCTGATGCTGGGAAATACCCGGTTTCACAAGCTGCTGCGGACTGTTTTTTACCTGCCTTATGTATGCTCCATGACCGCCATCAGTATCATGTGGTCCATGATCCTGAATAAGAATTCCGGAATGGTGGCATACCTTCTGGCCAAGATCGGGATCCAGATCCCCAATCTCCTGGCAACGGAGGGGTATGCCATGGGAACGGTCATTGCCGTCTCGGTATGGAAAAACTTCGGCTATACACTGACGCTCCTTACGGCTGCGGCCCTTGGAGTATCCGGTTCCTTGTATGAAGCTGCTGAGATCGACGGCGCCGGCTGGTTTGCGCGGTTTCTTCACGTAACCATCCCGGGGATCCGGCAGACCATCCTGTTTTGCCTGGTGACCACCCTGATCACGGCACTGCAGGTATTTGATCAGATCTACGTACTGACCCAGGGCGGTCCGCTGTTTTCCACGGAAACGCTGGTGGGGTACATCTTTGAACGAGGCTTTCGTGCAGCGCCCTTTGATGTGGGCTATGCAACCAGTGTGGCCGTTTATCTGTTTTTCCTGATCGCATTACTGACCTTTATCCTGCGACGCTATACAACCAGAAGGGAGGAAGAGGAATGAGTAAAAAGGCTTTTTCGATCATCAGCAACCTGATCCTGATCCTCTTCATGCTGCTGATTCTCCTGCCTCTATGCTGGTTATTTGTTTCCGCCTTCAAGTCGGACCTGGCAGTCAATGCCTGGCCCCCCAGGTTCTTTCCGGACAAATGGGTAAGCACACAGTTTACCTATGTCTGGAAGATCCTGCCGATCCCTGTCATGCTGAAAAATACAGTGTGTTTTGTCCTTGCAGTAACCGGTATCAGCCTGTTTTTTGATTCCCTGTCGGCGTATGCCTTTGCCCGCATGGAGTTTAAAGGGAAAAAGCTTTTGTTCGGGATCATTCTCCTGACGATGATGATCCCCTTTCAGGTTGTCATGATCCCGATCTACCTGGAAGAGTACAAGCTGGGAATCTTAAATACTTTCTGGGGACTGGTGCTTCCAAGAGCAGCCAGTGCCTACGGAATCTTCATGCTGACCAGCTTTTTTTCAGGTATTCCCAGATCGCTGGATGAAGCAGCAAGGATTGATGGAATGAGCGAATTCGGTATTTACTTTAAGATCATTCTCCCCTTATCCAAGCCTGCCTTTGTGACATTGGGGATTTTTCACCTCATGAATAACTGGAATGACCTGCTTTATCCCATGATGCTGACCTGTACCCAGGAAAAGCGGACTTTGTCTGCAGGACTGGCCACACTGGTAGGAAGCAATGCCATTAAATACGGACCCACCCTGGCCGCCACGGTAATCTCCATTTCACCGTTGCTCATCATTTTCTTATGCGGACAGCGGTTCTTTATGGAGGGGATCTCCACATCGGGAATGAAAGAATAGGAGAAAATATGGAACAGATCAGAATCGTATTAGATAAGGATTATATCCTGGGAGATGTGGACCGGCGTCTGTTTGGCTCCTTTGTGGAGCACATGGGGCGGGTGGTCTATACCGGGATCTATGAAAAAGACCATCCCACTGCAGACGAAAACGGATTTCGCAGGGACGTGGCAAAACGGGTAAAGGATATGGGCGTTACCTGCATCCGGTATCCCGGAGGGAATTTTGTATCCAACTATCACTGGATGGATGGCATCGGCCCGGCAGAAAAGAGACCGAAAAAAAGGGATCTTGCCTGGAAGAGCATCGAGACCAACGAGGTGGGCATCGATGAATTCATGAAGTGGGCAAACACCTATGACCTGGAGCCAATCATGGCCGTTAATCTGGGGACGGGAACCCTGCAGGAAGCGGTTAACCTGGTGGAATACTGCAACAGCACCGTGGGAAGCTACTACAGCGATCTGCGTGCCGAAAACGGTCATAAGGATCCATATGGCATCAAGACCTGGTGTCTGGGCAATGAGATGGACGGGGAATGGCAGATCGGGCATAAAACCGCTGCAGAGTACGGTCGTATCGCCCATGAAATGGGAAAAGCCATGAAACTCATGGACCCTTCCATTCAGCTGGTGGTCTGCGGCAGCTCCATGTCCAGAAATGCAACCTTTGGGACATGGGAGAGAGAAGTCCTCAGCCAGACCTATGAGGAAGCGGATTATATCTCCCTCCATCAATATTATGGGGGACAGGAGAAGGGAACAGCCGGCTTTTTAGCCCAGTCCCTGGACATGGAACGCTACATAGACCTGGTATGCGGAATCGCAGATCTGGAGAAAACAAAGAGGAAAAGCAAAAAAACACTGGAAATCAGCTTTGATGAGTGGGGCGTATGGTCCACATCGGATACGGAGGTGCAAAAATGGGTGGAGGAACACCCCTGGCAAAGTGCACCGCCCCTGGGCGAACAGATCTATTCCATGGAGGATGCGCTGCTGTTTGCCAGCATGATGATGGTCCTTTTAAGGAAATGCAGCCGTGTAAAGATCGGGTGTCAGTCGCTGCTGACCAATATCAGCTCCTGCATCATGACCGAAAAGGGCGGTGGCACATGGGTACAGCCTATTTACCATGTATTTCGGATGATCGCTTGCTATGGGGCAGGGCAGGTTCTGGACGCCCGTTATAAGGGACCGCATTATGATACATCGGATTTTACGGAGGTTCCGGTGGTAGATTCACTTTGTGTGTATCGGGAGGAAGAACAGATGCTGACCTGCTATTTCGTAAACCGAACCGGCATCAGGCAGCAGGTGGAGCTGGAGACACATGGGCTTTTGGCACAGGAAGTGGCAGAAACCGCTGTTCTTACGGCAAAGGACATCAAGCAGACCAATTACGAGGATCATGAAGCAGTAAAGCCTTATCCGGCAGACTTTGTTCGCTTGCAGCAGGGCAAGGCCGTAGTAACCCTGGAGCCCTATGCTTTTCAGATGGTCCGGATTACGCTAAAATAATAGAAAAGTTATCTGAGGGGAACTATGGGCATCACGACCAATGACCTCGCAAGACTTTGCGGGGTTTCACGAACTACTGTCATCCGTGCATTAAACAATACCGGCAGGATCAATGAGACAACCAAGGAGATGATCCTACAGACCGCCAGAGAGAACGGATACAAGCCGGATCTTCTGGCACGGAGCCTTGCCAAGGGACGCACCTATACAATCGGTATGCTGGTTTTGGACTCCAGAAACCGCTATTTTGCGCAGATGATCAGCGCAGTCAGTGCGGAA
>JAILDL010000133.1 GCA_024689465.1 Lachnospiraceae bacterium | reverse complement strand
GCCGGAGAGAGAGCAGTCCTTCAGGCAGAGGCTATAGAAAGAGAAAATCTCAGAAAACGCGCCATCGAAAAGCTTGGCGTTGACGATAGCCAGGTCAGTCTGATCGAGCCGGTTGTGTTAGATGGTTTTGGGGTTGCTCCGGATTCCAGTCTGGATACAGGCAATGGAAAATGGTCGAAAAGCAGAAAAACCCGTAAGGGGATCCGAGGGGCTTATGATCCCGTGGAAGCCTACCGGTTTGATTCAAAAGGAAAACTGCATTCCCTCTTACTGCAGGTAACCTATTTCTTCTTCACGGAAAACCAACTTCTGATCTATTCCGGAAATGTGGATATCTCCACCGGTAAAATATATGACGAAACCTTGAAGGATATCTTTTATCAGGATATCGGCGAGATTTCCACCAATCAGAAACTTTGGAAGCTGTTTGATGCGACAAAGAAGAAGTTCCAGTATAAGGTTTCCGAGGAACTGCTTCTTATGGTGCAGGGAAGTCCGCGTGTATTCTCCATCAATAAGGCGGATGTAAAAGCAAGTACGGTTGATAACCAGATCGCCGGCATGAAGGCGCTGGTAAGAGAGAAGAAGAACTGAAAATGATAAACGCAAGGTCCTGCCGAAACATGGCAGGACCTTTTCTTTGTTCTTCTTACTCATTGAAACCCATTAACGAACGCCCCAAATGGCAGTATACTTTAGATGTATGGCATAGTAACGCAGTCCATGCAAAAGATCATCCAGGAACCGAGGCATACAAGTGAAAACAAAATTAGGCAAGAAGTTTTACGTGGCACTGGCGCTGTTCGGACTGACCGGACAAGTGGCGTGGGTCGTAGAAAACATGTATTTCAATGTGTTTATCTACAAGATGTTCCATGCCAGTGCAGCAGATATTTCCATGATGGTAGGGGCCAGTGCGGTGGCGGCGACCCTGACCGCATGGCTGATGGGAGTTCTGAGTGACCGGATCGGGAAGCGCAAGCTTCTGATCTGTGCCGGCTATATCTTATGGGGCATCTCGATCCTTGCCTTTGCTTTTATCCGGGTGGATCTCTTATCCGGCATTGCCGGTTCTGCTATCGCAGCCATGAGCCTGGGTATTACCCTGGTCATCATCATGGACTGTGTCATGACCTTCTTTGGCTCTACCGCCAATGATGCAGCATTTAACGCCTGGATGACAGACTTTGGCGATGCCACGGACCGCGGACGGATCGAAGGCATCAATGCCATGATGCCCCTGATTGCGATCCTGGTGGTATTCGGTGGTTTCATGGGCTTTGACTTAGATCGTTCCTCTAGCTGGGTGACCATCTATTTCATCATCGGATTTGTCATGATGGCCGTTGGTATCAGCGGTCTCTTCCTGATCCACGACTCCAAAGACATACAGCCGGTCCGCTACGGCTCTTATGTGCAGCATGTGGTGTACAGCCTGCGTCCTTCCGTGATCAGGGAGCATGTGCTGCTGTATGTAACGCTGCTGACCTTCGCGGCTTTTAACATTTCCATTCAGATCTTTATGCCCTATCTGATCCTCTACTATGAGAAGACCTTGGGGATGACCAACTATGTACTGATCTTTGCCCCTGCCATCCTGGCCGCCGCTCTGATCACCGCATTCTACGGAAGAGCCTATGACCAGATCGGCTTTAAGCATGCGGTCATCCCGGTGCTGCTCAGTCTGGGTATCGGCTACATCATCCTGTATTGCAATACCACAACGATCCCTGTTTTCATCGGCACATTGTTCATGCTCACCGGCTATCTGACCGGTATGGCAGTATTCGGCGCCATGATCAAGGAGCGGATCCCGGAGGAGAGTGCAGGCCTGTTTCAGGGTATCCGTATCCTGTGCCAGGTGCTGATCCCCGGTGTTATCGGACCTGCCATCAGCGCCTTTTTGCTGCGGAATGCGGAAACCATCGTAAACAGTGACGGAACCACCTCATTTCTTCCAAACAAGGTGATCTTTTTGGCTGCCCTTGTGGCAGAAATCTGCGTGCTTCCCTTCCTGGAGTGGATCCTGATGCTCCTTCGCCAGGGCCATTTTGAAAAGTATACAGAGGCCGGAGAAGCACTGAAAGAGAAACTTTTTAAGGACGGCCGGATCGTGCCGGAGGAAGCAGGAAAAGTATGGGCTGTTTATCCCCGCCCGCAGTTGCAGCGGGATTCCTTCCTGTCCCTAAACGGTCTCTGGAACCTGAAGGGTAAGAAGATCGTGGTTCCTTTTTCTCCGGAAGCACCTTTATCAGGATTTTTGGAGGGACGGCACTTTAAGCATGTCCCCATGCTTATGAAATACGAGAAGACCGTGGTCCTGCCCGATGATTTTCGAAAGGGCAAACGGGTGCTCCTGCACTTTGGCGCAGTGGATCAGACCTGTGAAGTGCTTGTAAATCATATCTCCGTGGGAAAGCATGCAGGGGGATACCTGCCATTTACCTGCGATATTACCGATGCTTTACGAGAGCACGGAGACCATGGCTTCTGTCATGTGACAGTGAAAGCCGTGGACCGATTAAGCCATGACTACCCTTATGGAAAACAGCGCAAATTCCGGGGCGGTATGTGGTATACCCCTACCAGCGGTATCTGGCAGAGCGTTTGGATGGAAGCTGTGCCGGAAGCCTATACCGAAGCTGTAGAGATCACGCCGGATCTTACCGGATTTCACTTCTCCGCCATCTGTCGCAAGGCAGATGCCTGCAAGGTGACCGTCTATGAACCGGTCCTGCTGTACAACCAGGAGATCGGGGATGTGTACGGAAAAGGGAACCCCATCAAAACCGTGCAACTTAGTCATTACAAAGAAATTGACCAGGAGAGTCAACAAAGTCACGTAGATGAAACGCCTCTGTATAAGATGAGGGAGGATATTAAGATCCGCTTTGGCAGACACCAGATCGAATCGGACAACCTCCATCAGTTTACCCAGCGGATCGATATTAAGGATCCGAAACTGTGGAGTGTGGAAAGCCCCTATCTGTATCCGGTAAAAGTGGAAGCCGGAGAGGATGTGGTCTATACCTATGCAGCTCTTCGTACCATGACATCCCGTCAGGTGGATGGCAAATGGAGATTCTGCCTGAATGAGGAACCCATCTTCCTGCATGGCCTGCTGGATCAGGGCTACTACAGCGACGGTCATTATCTGCCGGCCGTTCCCGAAGAATATGAGCGGGATATCCTGAAAATGCAGGATCTGGGCTTTAACATGCTGCGCAAGCACATCAAGGTGGAACCGGAACTGTTCTACTATTATTGCGATAAGCACGGCATGCTGGTGATGCAGGACATGGTCAATAACGGTATGTACAGCTTTATCCTGCAGACCGTGATGCCCAATCTGGGCCAGAAAAAGAAAAGTGACCGCTTCAGCTTCACCACACCCAGAAGAAAACGGATCTTTGAGGAGCATATGCTGGATACCGTAGAGAGCCTCTACAACCATCCGTCCATCATTGCATACACCATCTTCAACGAAGGCTGGGGACAGTTTGACGCAGATGCCATGTACGATGTGTTAAAGAAGGCCGATCCTACCAGGCTCATTGATTCTGCATCCGGCTGGTTTGCCCAGAAGAAGCGGGATATGGATTCCGAGCACGTGTACTATCACATCGAGAAGCTTTCCGGCAAGGGAAAACCCCTGCTCTTATCCGAGTGCGGCGGCTTTGCCATGGCAGTGGAAGACCATTATTACAGCAAATACAACAATTACGGCTATGGAGGCTTCGCAAACGGAGAGGCCCTTACCGATGCCATCGTGGATCTCTATGAGCAGATGGTCATCCCTGCATTTCCGAACAGCATGGCCGGCGTGGTCTACACCCAGCTCAGCGATGTGGAGGATGAGATCAACGGACTCATGACCTACGACCGTAAGGTGGTGAAAGTGGACCGCGACAAGATGCAGGCGCTGGCCAAACGTCTGCAGGAGCGGCTGTAATGCATGTAGCCCGCCGCAGTGAGCCGTAAATATATGGGTAGACACGCACAGAAAATTACAGATCAGTCGGCAAAACGTTTGCAGCGGCGGGTGGCCAATCAAACGGTTGAATATTAAGACCTGCACATAGTAAAATTGAGCTAGTGTGTATGGATGCCTTTGTGAGGCAACAGGGAGGTTATATGCTTAGACAAGAATTGGATCGCAACTGGAAAATGCACCGCACAGACGAAAAGACCATGATCAGGGCCCAGGTGCCGGGCACAGTTTACGGAGACCTGCTCCGGGAGGGGGAAATGGAAGATCCCTTCTGGAAGGACAATGAGGAGAAGGCGCTAAAACTCATGGACTACGACTATGAGTACGTGGATACCTTTGCCTGCGACAAAGAGCTCCTTAAGATGGACCGCGTCCTCCTTCGCTTTGACGGTCTGGATACCATTGCGGACATCACCTTAAACGGCAAAAAACTGGGCAGTGTTTCCAACATGCACCAGTACTATGAGTATGAAGTAAAGAAGATCCTGAAGGAGAAGGGAAACGAACTGAAGGTGTATTTCCATTCTCCCGTAAAATACATTACCGCAGCCTATGAGAAGGCACCCACCCGTGGTACGGAGGATGCCATGAACGGCTTTGTGCACCTGCGGAAAGCCCATTGTATGTTTGGCTGGGACTGGGGCGCACATCTGCCGGATGCCGGTATCTTCCGGCCGGTCTATCTCCTTGGAATCGACCGAGCCCGCATCGAAAATGTGGAGATCCTGCAGAAACATAAGAAAAACGGCAAGGCGATAGATGTTACCCTGACGCTCACACCGGAGATCGATCTGGACGAGACAAGGAAGAGCGCCGAATGGATGAAGGAAATGAGCGTTACCTATACGCTGACAGATCCTTCCGGTAAGGAGAAGGTTTACAAGGATTCTCCCGAAACCATTGAAGTGAAGAACGCGAAGCTCTGGTGGCCTAACGGCTACGGTGAGCAGAACCTGTATACCCTGAAGGCTGACCTGTACATCGGGGATACCCTGGTGGATTCCATTGAAAAGCGCATTGGTCTGCGTACCCTGACGGTGAACCGCAAGAAGGACAAGTGGGGCGAAAACTTTGCTGCAGAAGTCAACGGCATCTGCATTTTCTCCATGGGTGCGGATTATATTCCCGAAGACCACCTGCTGGGAAGGGTAACCCCTGAAACCACCAGAAGCCTGCTGGAAAAGGCGGTCTTTGCAAATCACAACTGCATCCGTGTGTGGGGCGGCGGGTATTATCCCAGCGACTGGTTCTATGATATCTGTGATGAACTGGGCCTTTTAGTATGGCAGGATTTCATGTTTGCCTGCGGCGTTTACGATCTGACCCCGGAATTTGAAAAGAGCATCACAAGAGAATTTGAACAGAACATCAAGCGGATCCGTCACCATGCATCCCTGTCCATCCTGTGCGGAAACAACGAGATGGAGTCCTTTGTGGATCAGGGCGTATGGGTTTCCAAACCGGCGGAAGTCAGAGATTACATCATCATGTATGAGCGCATCCTGCCCCGCATGGTGGAAAAATACGCACCTCAGGTATTCTACTGGCCTTCCAGTCCTTCTTCAGGCGGAAGCTTTGATAACCCCGGAGACGAGCACAGAGGCGATGTGCACTATTGGGAAGTATGGCACGGAAACAAGCCCTTCACGGAGTACCGGAAGTACCGGTTCCGCTATCTGTCGGAATTTGGCTTTCAGTCCTTCCCCAGTAGAAAGACCATCGAGACCTTTACCGATGATCCACGGGATATGAACATTTTCTCCTACATCATGGAGAAGCATCAGAGAAACGGACAGGCCAACGGCAAGATCATGGGCTATATGCAGCAGACCTATCAGTATCCTTCCGATTTCGATACGGTCCTGTATGCATCCCAGCTTCTGCAGGCAGACGGCATCCGCTATGGTGTGGAGCATTTCCGCAGACACAGAGGCGAATGCATGGGCGCCGTCGTTTGGCAGCTGAACGATTGCTGGCCGGTAGCAAGCTGGTCCAGTGTGGATTATTGTGGCCGTTTAAAGGCGCTCCACTACTACGAGAAACGCTTCTTTGCACCGCTGATGATCTCCTGTGAAGAGCATGGTATGGTGGACTGTGGCATCGAATTAAACCGTAAGCCTTTTGACTTTGAAAAGTCTATCCGGTTAAACGTTGCCAATGAAACCTTAAAGGACGAGCATCTTACGGTTAAGTGGCAGCTGCGGGATCCTTCAGCAAAGATCCTGGAGCAGCACAGCGAGAAGGTGACGGTGCCGGCCCTTACCAGTGTATGGCTGGATAAGGTGGAACTGCCTCAGGCAGATCTGTATGAAAACTATGTAAGCTATCAGCTGTACAAGGGAACCCAGGTGGTTTCCGAAGGCAGTGTGAATTTCTCCTTCCCGAAATATTTCCGTTACCAGGATCCCAAGCTTAAGGTAACGGTAAAGGGAGACGAGATCACCGTATCCGCCAAAGCTTACGCCAAGAGTGTGGAGATCCTCAATGAAAATGAGGATCTGATCCTCTCCGACAACTACTTTGATCTCAACGGGGATTCCAAAACAGTGAAGATCTTAAGCGGCGATCCGAAGAAACTCAGGGTTCGCAGCGTTTACGACATTCACTGATGGAATAGAGAAGGTAGTCTTGTAAAAAGGGGTGTCATCATTCATTTCGTATAGGATAAATGAGGTCCCATATGGGCGATAAACGAACCAAAAATATGACGGAGGGAAGCACCTTAAAGCTGCTCCTTAGCTTTGCCTTCCCTCTGTTTATCGGAAATATCTTTCAGCAGCTCTACAACATGGTGGATTCCATCGTTGTGGGAAATGTGCTGGGAGCCAAATCTCTGGCAGCAGTGGGAGCCTGCGGGTCTCTCCACTGGCTGTTCTTTTCTCTTGCATCCGGTCTGGCCGGTGGTATCGGCGTGATCGTGGCCCAGTTTTTCGGCGCGGGCAATGAGAAACGGGTCCAGCAGACCATTCAGAATGCCATCTATATCCTGGGAACGACCGCGGTTTTAGTCAGCGCTCTGGCCTATGCCATAGCGCCCCAGGTTTTACAGCTTTTGGGTACACCGGAGGATATCATTGCAGAGTCTGTTGTTTACCTTCGGACCACCTGCCTGGGCATGGTCTTTGTGGCGTCCTATAACGGAACCGCCAATATCCTCTATGCACTGGGTAATTCCAAAACACCCCTGATGTTCCTGATCCTGTCCAGTATCCTTAACACGATCCTGGATATCCTGTTTGTCAAGGTGATTGGACTGGGAGTATTCGGAGCCGCGCTGGCAACGGTTGTTGCACAGTTTATGGTGGCCTTCAGCTGCATCCTCTATGCGCGAAAGACCATCGCGCTGTTTACCATCCCTGCGGAATATAAGAAACCCAATCCGGATATCATCAAAAATGCCCTTCGGATCGGTACACCCATTGCCATGCAAAGCTCTCTGATCGCCATTTCCTGCCTGATCCTGCAGAATGTGGTGAACAGCTTCGGCGCAACCGTGGTGGCAACCTTTACCATTACCAGCCGCATCGAGCAGCTGGTTCAGCAGCCTTATACATCCCTGGGCAGTGCAGTTTCCAACTACACCGGACAGAACATGGGAGCAGGACTGATCGACCGGGTAAAGAAAGGCTACCGGGTTGGTCTGGGCATTGCACTGACCTTTACGTCGATCATGTTTCCCCTGGCCTTTTTCTTTGGCCGGTATCTGATCGCAGTATTTGTGCGGGAACCGGAAGTCATCGAAATGGGCAGTATGGCGTTAAAGATCACCAGTGCCTGCTTTTTCCCGCTTTGCACCATCTACATTCCCAGATCTCTTATGAACGGCGCAGGAGATGCCAAGTTCTCCATCATCAACGGACTGGCGGAGATCCTGGGGCGTGTGGTATTTGCCTATCTCTTTACAGGACCGCTGGGCTTTGGCCACTGGGGTGTATGGATGACCACAGGCGCTACCTGGATCATCGTCAGCATCGTCTGCCATCTGCGGTATCGCAGCGGTGTATGGATGCATAAGGGATTAGTGCAGAAACAGTAAGAGAATCCGCAGAAAATGCTATGTCATGACAGTATAGAATAGGAACAGAAAGCAGAAAACATTATGAACATCAGACGTGCACAGGAAAAAGACATCCCTCAGCTACTGGAACTATTAAAACAGGTCAATCTGGTTCATCACATCGGCCGCCCGGATCTGTTCAACATCGGAACAAAATACAGGGAAGAAGAGCTGAAACTTTTATTGCAAAACGAGGAGCGCCCCATTTTCTGCTGGGCAGATGAAGAGGATATCGTAAAAGGCTATGCATTTTGCGTTTTTCAGCAGCATGTGGGAGACAATATCCTCACCGATGTTAAAACCCTTTATATCGACGATCTGTGTGTGGACGAAAACGCCAGAGGTCGGCACATCGGCAGGCAGCTTTATGACTATGTCTGCAGTTTTGCAAAAGAGCAGGGGTGCTACAATGTGACGCTGAATGTATGGAGTTGTAACGAAAGTGCCATGAAGTTTTATGAAAGCTGCGGCCTTGTGCCCCAGAAGATCGGCATGGAGCATATTTTATAATATTCAGATTTTCCCAAAGAAACCTTCAAAATGATCCGTTATAGTGAAATAGATCGCTTCGATCAATTTCCAGGCACGATAAAGTGTGCAGAAAGGATGTAACCATGTATACAGCAAGCGAATCCCGTTACGAAAAGATGCTTTATAAAAGATGTGGAAAGAGCGGCTTAAAGCTCCCTGCCGTTTCCTTCGGCCTTTGGCATAATTTCGGCGATACGGGCGATTACGAGAAAATGAAGGCCATGTGCCATACTGCTTTTGACAACGGAATCACCCATTTTGATCTGGCCAACAATTACGGTCCTGAAGCAGGCAGTGCAGAGCGCAACTTCGGAAAGATCCTGAAAGAGGACTTTCTCCCTTACCGGGATGAGATGATCATTTCCACCAAGGCAGGGTATGAGATGTGGGACGGCCCTTACGGTGACTGGGGAAGCCGGAAATATCTCCTGGCCAGTCTGGATCAGTCCCTTCAGAGAATGGGCCTGGAGTATGTGGACATTTTCTATCATCACCGCATGGATCCCGATACCCCGCTGGAAGAGACCATGGGGGCATTAGCGCAGGCTGTAGCATCCGGAAAAGCCCTGTATGTAGGCCTTTCCAACTATGACGGAGAAACCATGGAAAAGGCAGCAGCCATCCTGGAGAGTCTGCATTGTCCCTTCATCATCAATCAGAACCGCTATAACATCTTTGACCGGGGCATCGAGAAAAACGGTTTAAAGAGTGCCTGCGATAAGCTGGGCAAGGGGATCATCTGCTTCAGCCCTCTGGCACAGGGAACTTTGACCAACCGGTATCTGAACGGGATCCCGGAGGACAGCCGGATCCGTACCGATGGCCGTTTCCTGCAGGAAGGCGCTTTGACGGAAGAAAAGATTTCCCAGATCCGCAAGCTTAATGCCATCGCAGAAGGAAGAGGGCAGACCCTGGCCGAGATGGCACTGGCATGGCTGTTAAAGGAAGATGTGATCACCAGCGTACTGGCAGGTGCTTCCAGACCGGAACAGATCCTGGATAACATCAAGGCGATCGAAAACCTGCAGTTTGCCGATGACGAGTTAGCGGCCATCGATGCGGTCCTGATGCAGGTGGATCTGTCGGCGCGTTCCTGAGAATGATCCAAGAGAACTCTTTCCAGAAGAAATTCCATACCCATATATTCCGAATTTTGGGGATATATGGGTATTTTTGAATCATAAATGAACCAAATGGAGAAAAATGCTTCTTGCGCAGACGGGCACTGTGCTGCAAAATAAAACCATACTGCTGTAAGGCGGAATGAAAGATAAGGAGCCAATATATGGAATTAAAGATCAGAGACCAGAAGGCGGTTGCTATCCAACCGGATATGATCGGCCTGTTTTTTGAAGACATCAATTATGCTGCAGACGGTGGTCTGTATGCGGAGATGATCGAGAACCGTAGCTTTGAATTCCTGGAAGCCTTCGGGGATACAGACAACTATTTTATCAAAGAGGACGGGCTGTACGGCTGGCGACCTTATCCTGCGGCAGGTGCCTGCGAAATGCAGGTCGTTATGGGCTCTCCCTTATCCAAGGAGAATCCCCATTATCTGCGCTTTGTAGCAAAGGAGAAAAACGCGGGCTTTGTAAACAAGGCCTATGACGGCATTTTCCTGAAGAAGGATGCAGAGTACAAGGTGACCTTCTTTGCCAGAACAAGATACTTTAACGGTAATCTGTCCGTACGGATCGAGAAGGACGGAACCTGCTACGCAGGTGCTGATGTTTCCACAGAACTTTCCGTGTGCGAAACCTATAACTACTGGAAGAAGTTTGAAGTAAAGCTCCGTGCCGTAGATTCCGTAAAGGGCGCAGATTTTGTCATTACCTTATCCGAGCCCGGTATGGTGGAGTTTGACTTTATCTCCATGATGCCTGCCGATGCGGTAGCAGGGGTATTCCGCAAGGATATCTTTGAGATCGTAAAGGATATGCATCCCGGATTCATTCGTTTCCCCGGCGGCTGTATCGTAGAAGGAAATACTCTGGAAAACCGTTACCGGTTCAAGGATACTCTGCATGAGCCCTGGAACCGTAAGAATAACTGGAACCGTTGGGCAGTTCATGAGAACAGCAAGGAAAACGGCTTCCACAGCAAATATTCCCATTACAATCAGACTCTTGGTCTGGGCTTTTATGAATATTTCCTGCTGTGCGAGATGGTCGGCGCCAAGCCCCTTCCCGTACTGAACGTGGGCTTTGCATGCCAGTATATGTCCACTGAGCAGGTAGCCATCGATTCTCCGGAGTTTCAGGAGTTTTTACAGGATGCCCTGGATCTGATGGAATTTGCCAACGGCAGTACCGATACCTATTGGGGAGCTGTTCGTGCGAAGATGGGTCATCCAGAACCCTTCCATCTGACCATGATGGGTATCGGTAATGAACAGTGGCAGACCGAGCGTGCCGACTTCTTTGAGCGCTATCAGATTTTTGAAAAGACCATCCACAAGGCAGATCCGTCCATGAAGCTGATCGGTTCCGCAGGCCCTGATATTACATCGGAGCGTTATACCGCAGCCTGGGATTTTTATCGCAAGCATCAGGATGAAGAAGGCTTCGCTTACGCGCTGGATGAGCACTATTATGTAAAACCGGAGTGGCTCCTGGCACACACCCATTTCTATGATGACTATGATCGTAAGATCAAGGTATTTGCCGGTGAATACGCGGCACATCCCTTAAGCGGTATGAACCGTCCCGATGCCAATACCCTGGAAGGTGCTTTATCCGAAGCAGCATTCCTGACCGGTGTGGAGCGGAATGCGGATGTCGTGGTTTTAGCCAGCTATGCCCCTTTGTTTGCCCGGGTTGGCTATGCACAGTGGTCTCCGGATATGATCTGGTTTGATGCAGAGACCGCTTACGGTTCTCCCAGTTACTATGTACAGAAGATGTATGCCTCCAACATGGGTAGTGAGACCCTGACCGTTCCCATGGAGGAACTGCTGGAAGCAGAGAAAAATAATATTTTCTATAGCTTAAGTAAGGCAGATGATGGTACTATTATAGTTAAGATCGTCAATGAGAATGATCGGGAAGAGAAGGTAAGCCTGTCATTACCCGAGGATCGTAAGGACGCAACATACAGCGGATCGGTACTTACCGGAGAGCTTACCGCACACAACAGTGTGGAAGCACCGGATAAGGTGAGACCCGTTGAAATATCCGGTAAAGCTGCAGAGGGTGTTACCCTTCCTGCCAGAAGCTTTACGGTACTGCGCCTTAACTAAATTGCATGTATTGCAGAAATGAGGGACCTTATGGAAGAAAGAAGACGAATTACCAGAGTGGCATATCCTGCACCCAGTGTGATCGTGGATTGCCAGACACAGCAGAGATATGTGACCAAAGCTGAGAACGTCAGCCCCCTTGGTATGGGTATCCGTGCAGATGCATCCATTCCCAACCTGGTTGGCAAGGACGTGATCGTTGTTGCAGCAACCATGATCATGTATGCAGATGTGGTACGTCAGGATAAGCAGGAAGACGGCACCTATATGATCGGTGTAAACGCTCGTAAGTTTACGGATGATGTACTGGAGTATCTGTTTGAATCCATCGGAAAGGGTGACGCTGAATAAGCAGCCTTTGGCCGGATGATCGTCCTATAGAGAACATGGAAAAGGTGAGGCTTTGAGGCTTCGCCTTTTTTCTTTTTACGAACCTCTTTCAGGCTTTCCGCTTACAATCTGCACAACAAATAAATCCCTGGCTTCGGAAAATTGGATGACTTTACAATTGTGGAAAGGTGTTCATAATACTATCATGTTAGTGATGACTAATTAGCATAGATTAACCGCATGCTTTCTGCGGATATAGAGGAGGAGTATATGTCAGAGGAAACTTTTTTAAAGGTTGCAGGGCTCTATAAAGCCTATGGAACCGGTGACAGCAGGCAGGAAGTCTTAAGGGGACTGGACTTTTCCGTTGCAAAGGGAGAATTCTGTGTATTGCTGGGGCCTTCCGGTTCCGGTAAATCCACTTTGCTGAACATCATCGGAGGGATCGACAGTGCCGATCAAGGCTATATCTCCATTTCCGGGGACAAACTGGAGGATATGGATGAAAAGGCCCTGACTTTGTACCGCCGCAAGCATCTTGGGTATGTGTTCCAGCTTTATAACCTGATCCCCAATCTCACTGTGAAAGAGAATATTGAAGTGGGAGCCTATCTGTCGGATCATCCCCTGCCCATTGAGGACCTCTTACATACACTTGGGCTGTACGAGCATCGCCATAAGCTTCCCAATCAGCTTTCCGGCGGTCAGCAGCAGCGAACGTCCATTGGCAGAGCCATCATTAAAAATCCGGATATCCTGCTGTGCGATGAGCCCACGGGAGCGTTGGATTATAACACCTCCAAGGAGATTCTGAAGCTCATCGAGGATGTGAATCAAAAATACGGAAATACGGTGATCATGGTCACCCACAATCAGGCCATCTCCCAGATGGCGGATCACACCATCAAGCTCCGTGACGGACAGGTTCGAAAAAATATCATCAATGACAACAAGATCAGTGCCACCGATCTGGACTGGTAGGAGAGGAAGAAGAAAATGAGAAATCCTTTAAGGAAACGTCTTCCCCGCCTGCTGCGCCAGGATGGGAAGAAATACATCGTACTGTTTTTATTGCTTTCGATCACCATCGGTTTTATCTCCGGTATGTTTGTGGCCAATGACAGCATGCTGCTGGCGGCCAAAGCCATTATTACCGATAACGAACTGGAGGACGGCCATTTTGAACTGGAAAAGCAGGCGACCGATGCACTAAAGGAAAGCTTCGAAGAAGAGGGGATCACGCTGTACGATCAGTTTTACAAGGACTTTCCGGAAGGTCAGGAGAACGGAAAGAATGCGGAAGCTTCCGCCGGATCGCAGCAGGAAACCGTCATCCGCATTTTTGTAAACCGGGAACAGGTGAATCTGAGCAGCATCCTATACGGCAGACTCCCGGAGCGGACCGGAGAGATCGCTATTGACCGTATGCATGCGGATAATGTGGGGATCAAACTGGAGGATACGCTGTATGTGGGAGAAACGCCTCTTCGTGTGGTAGGGCTGATCGCCCTGTCGGATTACAGCACTCTGTTTAAGGATAACAGCGACATTATGTTTGATGCACTGACCTTTGATATCGGCGTGGTAAGCCGGGAACAGTTTGACGCTTTGGATGCGGGCATCACCTGGCAGTATGCCTTCCGCTATACGGACAGACCTGCAAACGTAAACGAAGAAAAGGAAAAAAGCGACGACCTCATGGTGCAGTTGGCGGTCCTTGCGGCAACCGGCGGTCTGTACGACGATGAGGATGAAGCAAAGGCCTTTGCAGACGAAGCAGATGTGATCAAAGGCTACGGGGATGTCTTAAAGGAAGCAGAGAAGATTTCAGACATCATAAAACCGCAGCAGGAAGAACTGGAAGAATTACAAAAGCAGGCAGAAGAAAAGGGGAAGGAACTGGAAAACCTGGGACAGGAACTGGAAAAGCTCCAGACGATCGTTATGACGGATCCCACACAGATCCCCTTATTACAGGAAAAAGCTGCCCGGGCACAGACCCTGCAGACACAGTTGCAGGAGCTGATCGATACGCTGACTGAGAAGGGACAGAGCCTGCAGGACTATCTGGAACAGGAGGAGATCAAGCAGGTTCTGGATCAGGCGCAGGAGATCCTGGATCAGGACATTGATTTTGACTACTGGGAAGAAGCAGCGGACGCTGTAGATCGAAACGGCAACAAGCTGGTGGATTATGTTCCAAACTATGCCAACAGTGCCATTCATTTTACCACGGAGGATATGTCCCATGATAAGGTGATGGCGGAATATCTGCTACTCATTCTGGTGGTGGTGCTGGCCTTTATCTTTGCGATCACTACATCCAATATGATCACTGCCGATGCGGCTGTGATCGGTACGCTCCGGGCTTCCGGTTATACCAGGGGAGAAATGCTGCGGCATTATGCGACTCTTCCCATTCTGGTGACGCTTTTTTCTGCCCTGGTGGGCAATCTCCTTGGCTATACGCTGTTTAAGGAAGTGGTGGTCGCCATGTATTACAATTCCTACAGCCTGCCTCTTTATGAGACAAAGTGGAATGCGGATGCCTTTGTTCAGACCACCCTTTGGCCGGTGCTGATCGTAACGACCATCAATCTGCTGATCATTTATCGCAAGATGCGCATCGATCCTTTAAAGTTCATGCGAAGAGATCTCTCTGTCTCAAAGAGAAAACGTGCCATTCGATTACCGAAATGGAAGTTTTTTACCCGCTTCCGGACCCGGATCTTTTTAAGCAATGTGACCAGTTATCTGGTGCTCATCCTGGGGATTGGTTTCAGCATGATCCTGCTGGTATTCATGGTGGGTATGCCCGCAACGCTGCGCAATTACGAAAATAAGGCGGCGGATATGCTGCTGGCGAAATACCAGTATGTATTAAAATCCTGGCAGGATGAAGACGATCATCCCATCACCACAGATCAGGAGAGCGCAGAGCCCTTTGATATGTGTATCTTAAATACCATCGACGGGGTGCGGGTGGATGAAGAAATCTACATCTACGGATATTTCAGAAGTGACGGCTTCTTTCAGGGCGTTCCGGAAGATATGAGCGGTATGGACTGTTATATCTCCCGGCCTTATGCAGAGAAGTTCTATCTACAGGTGGGAGATACCATCACTTTGAAGGAGCCCTACGGAAATCAGACGTATACTTTTACCGTAAAGGGAATTCATCCCCATCAGGCAAATCCGGCGGTATTTTTGACAAACCGTCAGTATGAAGAGATCTTTGACACCGAGGAGGGGGCTTATACCGGCTTTTTCTCGGAGGAAGAGATCACGGACATTGATCCGGAACAGATCGCGGTGGTCTACACCAGGGAAGACATTACCAAGGTGACCGATCAACTGCAGCATTCCATCGGAAGCCTGATGGACTACTTCAGCTATGTATGCGGCCTGCTGGCCCTTCTCCTGATCTATCTGCTGACCAAGATCATCATTGAGAAAAACGCAGGCTCCATTTCCATGGTCAAAGTGCTGGGATATACCAACAAGGAGATCAGTGCGTTGTATATCCGCCTGACCACCATTGTGGTGATCGTCGGAACCTGCCTGGTAACCTACGGAGCGATGGCCTTTATCCGATGGATCTGGCGGCTGTTTATGAATTCCTACCCCGGCTGGTTTGTTTTTTACATGTCGGCGGGGGATGTGGTCCGGTGCATCCTGATCGTCATTGCAGCCTATCTGATCGTATCCTTTATCGATACCAGACGGATCCGCAGGATCCCCATGACCGATGCTCTTAAAAATGTGGAGTGATAAGGCAAAAAGCACATAAGAAAAGCCGTCTCGAAAGAGACGGCTTTTTGTGCGGGATTTACTTGGCTTCGGTATAGTAGAGCTTTACCTGAATGTTCTGACTGTAGTCTCCGAAGGACTCGCCGAAGAGGGTCATGCCGCCGCAATTGGCGGTGTCTTCCGGAACCGAGAAGGTAAAGTTGATGTCGCTGTTGTAATCCAGCGCCAGGTCCTGAATGGTGACACCGGAAAGCTTCATGGTGCCGTCCATAAAGGTGCCGGCGTTATTGATGATGATGGTCTTTAAAAGTCCGTACTGGTTTAAGCCCATGGGCCACCAGTTGGGAGAGAGCATGCCCTTGCGGTTTCCGAAATCTCCCGGGCTGATCCATTTTCCAAGGGACTGGCCATTGATGTCAAAGTAGATATCACTGGGATAATCGTCATTTACTTCCGGGCATTCGGAGGAGATCTCAAAGGAGATCTGGATCTCTTCCAGTTCCTGGCCGGGCTTTAACCGGTTGGGGAAGTTGTAGGTGATGGCACCGGATCCGATCCAGAGGATCTCTGCCTTAAACCGTTCGGGATAGGAGAAGACCTTGGGGTTATCCAGGTCACCGATGAGGTTGCCGGAGGTGGAAAGACCGCAGGTGGGACGTACCTCTGCACGGGTATAGTGTCCGATGGCGATCTCATCCGTATAACAGTTGCGGGGAGACAGACCGCCGTATGCGGTCAGGTCCACGATCAGCCGTTCATGATTGGGGCGAACCACTTTCATGATGCCCCGTTTCCCGGAAGTGGTCTGAATGGCCACCAGGCCGGCCTGCTCTAATTTTCCCACATGCATGGAAATGGCGGAATTGGTCAGATCCAGCGCTTCCGCCAGATCGTTCATACTCATGTTGTTGTTCTCATTAATGAGTTCCATAATATGAAGGCGTGCCGGTGCAGAAAGCGCCTTAAACACCTCTTCTGCCTCACTGAGAGTCTTGAAATACAGCATATCTTGTCCCCTTCATTCAAGTATTCATGAAAATAGATACTATTCAACAAATGAATTAAATATTTCACTATTCACCTAAACACGATTATATGTTGCTGTCAAAAAGATGTCAATCTCTATTTGGATTTGGTTAAAATGCACAAAAATGGAAGACTATTTTTTATTTCAGTGAAATGATTAAGGTCTTGTTTTTGGTTTCGTTTTCCGTAAAATGAAGGTAAGCTTAAGTCAAAACATAACCATTTAACTAAAAAGTGAAATACAAACAACATTTTGCTACATTTGGTGTTCCTATTTCACTGGATGATGAATCAGAATCAAAACGAAGGTTTGGTAGGAGTCATACATGTTTCGTAAGAACATTGGAAAAACCTGTGCATTTATCCTATCTCTGGCACTGATCCCGGGGGCTGTATCCCAGAGTGCTCTTTCTGTTTATGCGGAAGAAAACAATTCTTCTGCACCTGCAGAGGAAACAGTAGATGATGCTTCCGCAACAGCAGAGGAAGCAGTAGACGATGCTTCTGTATCTGCAAATGAAGAGACCGCTGAGGAGACCGTGGATCGTCTTTCGACGAATTACACCACCGTTTCCGCTTCTTACAGCGTGCAGGATTATACGGGAGAAGAGATCGTATTTACCGTTTCGGAAGCAGCAGAAGATAAGGAAAAGCTGACAACCGATACCCGTGACTATGAAGGAGCCGGACAGGTGCTTCAGGTTACGGCGGGGGATCAGGCAGAGCTTTCCATCGATGTTCCTCAGACCGCTCTTTATGAAGTGTATCTGGATTACCTTTCCTACGATGCCTCCATCCTTCCGGTGGAGCTTGGCATGGAAGTGGACGGTGTATATCCCTTCTATGAGATGCGCAGTATGAAGTTTGAGACCACCTGGATCTCCAAAGAAGTGGATGTGGATCGATACGGAAACGAGATCGTGTCCCTTCCTGAAAAGGAGATCCGCTGGGAGCAGAAAGCTCTGATGGATGCCAGCTACCGCTACGCGAATCCTTTGAAGCTGGAACTGACCCAGGGACGCCATACCCTGCACATCACCGTGCAGGAGGGATCCCTTCTTCTGGGAAACATCACGTTATCCGCACCGCAAACGGTGCCTGCTTATACCGGATCGGAAAAAGCAGAGGGAAATGCCCTGATCGTGATCGAAGCGGAAGACTTCTTTGAACGGAACGATTCTTCCATTCATGCCACCGGAGAATACTCTACCGATGTCCATCCGGTGTGCAGCACCTCTACGGTGCTGAACATCACGGACGAGGATTCCTTTAACGAAGCAGGGCAGAGCGTGACCTATCAGTTTATTGTTACCGATGCAGGATACTACAATCTGGCCATGAACTACCGCCAGTCGGAGAAAAACGACTTCCCGGTATTTACCGATCTTCGCATAGACGGAGCAATTCCAAACAATGCCTTTGTTTCCTATCCGGTGAAAGCCTGCAACCGTTTTGAGACCTGCAGCTTTACCGATGAAAACGGAGAAAAGCTCAGCGTGTACTTAGAGCCCGGCACCCATACCATCACCCTTACCATTACGGCAGACCCCATCCGCTATGCCCTGGAAAAGGTGGACGAGATCATGGCCGGTATCAGCGACCTGTCCCTGGAAGTGACCAAGGTAGCCGGAACCAATCAGGATAAATACAGAGACCTGAAGCTGACCCGTTATATTCCCGATATCAAGGAGCGTCTGGAAGGCTGGGCCGATGATCTGCAAAATCTGGCAGAACAGGCAAAGGTTTATGTGGGAGCGGAGGATGCGGAAGATGTTGCCGCCTTTTCCTATCTGCTCATTGCCTCCAAGCAGCTGGCAGACCTGGCAGAGGAGCCCAATGAGCTGGTGTACCGTGTCAGCGAATTATCCACCAGCGTTAATTCCATCAATACACAGATCGCAAACTTTGTGGATCTGATCGGTGATAACGATCTGGCCATCGACCGGATCTACCTGTATCAGGAAGGTGCAAAGCTGCCCAGGGGACTTTCCCTTTTCGGCGCAGCAAAAGTTTCCCTGACACGGTTTTTCGATTCCTTCTTCGGCCAGTCCTACTCCGCATCCAAT
The DNA here is from genome assembly GCA_024689465.1 of Lachnospiraceae bacterium. Classification (GTDB taxonomy): domain Bacteria; phylum Bacillota; class Clostridia; order Lachnospirales; family Lachnospiraceae; genus JAILDL01. Next base: position 5,975 of record JAILDL010000133.1, on the reverse strand, counting down.
GCAGAGGAAAGCCACATCCAGGTATGGGTGAACCGCCCCAGAACCTATGTGGAGATCATGCAGAAGATGGTGGACGAGGAATTTACCCCCGAAACCGGCATCGAAGTGGACCTGTGCATCATGACCGATGCCCAGAAGCTGATCCTGTCCAATGCATCCGGGGATACCCCGGACATTGCCACCGGCATCAACTATTCCATCCCCTACGACATGGCCATCCGTGGCGCACTGGTGGATATGACCCGGTTTGATAACTACAGGGAAGTCTTTTCCCGATACAGCGACGGCCTTCTGGTTCCTTCCATTGTAGGAGACGGGTTATATTCCCTGCCGGAGACCATGAACTTCTACGTTATGTTCTACCGCACGGATATCCTTGGGAAACTGGGGCTGACCCCGCCGGATACCATGGAGGAGCTGATCGCCATGCTGCCGGATCTGCAGATGCGTGGATTAAATGTGTATTATCCCACCGCACCCATGCTGGCCATGCGAAACTTCCACGGAACCACTCCGCTGATCTTCCAAAACGGCGGCGCTCTGTACGGTGAAACCGCCATGGATATCACCGTGGACAGCGAAGAGACGGTAGAAGGCTTTACCCAGCTGACCGAGCTGTTTACCTTGTATGATCTGCCGGTGGATGTTCCCAATTTCTATCAGCATTTCCGAAACGGAGACCTGCCCATCGGCATCGCGGACTTTAATTCCTACAACCTGATCCTTAATGCCGCACCGGAGATCGCCAATTCCTGGGCCATTACCCTGGTGCCCGGTGTGGAAGATGAAGCTAGTGGTGAGATCCTCCGATATATGTCCGGCGGCGCGGAAAGCACCGTCATGTTCCATTCCGATGAGGAGCGGGAACAGAAAGCCTGGGACTTCATGGAATGGTGGTCCAGAGCACAGGTACAGGCAGAGTTCGGACAGCGGCTGCAGATCCTGTACGGAGATGAATATATCTGGCCCACCGCCAATCTGGAAGCTTTTAACCTCCTGCCGTATCCCACGTCGGATAAGGACATCATCATGGAGCAGGCCCGGTACATTCTGGAAGCCCCCAGACTTCCCGGCAGCTACATGATGGAACGGGAAATGAGCAATGCATACAACGATGTGGTGGTCAACGGAGAAAGCATCCGTTCCCGCATCGATGATGTCGTAAAGACCGTAAAACGAGAGACCCAGAGAAAACTGGAGGAATTCGGTTTTCTGGATGATAAGGGTAACGTGATAAAGCCTTACACGGTTCCTTCCGTGGAAAATGTAAGGCAGATCCTGGAGAGATAGGAAAAACGCTTAGTAAAAGGATACAAACAATGGCAAGATCAAACGTCGGAAAAAGATCCCATAACAACAAAGCCGGATACGCATTTGTATTTCCATACGCTGCGCTGTTTACCATTTTCATCCTGGCACCGGTAGTCATGGCAGTGATCCTGTCCTTTACCAATTTCAATGCCATCCAGTTTCCCCGGTTTGTAGGGCTTTTGAATTACATCAACCTGATCACCAGTGATGATGTCTTTATGAAATACGTTCTGCCCAATACGGTGAAATACGCATTGATCGTAGGTGTGGGCGGATACGTACTGGCATTTCTCCTGGCCTTTGGACTGGCCAACCTGCCCAAAGCGCCCCGGACCGTTTTTGCACTGATCCTGTATTCTCCCAGTATGACCAGTGGTGTGGCCATGAGCGTACTGTGGAAGATCCTCTTTACCGGAGATCAGACCGGCTACTTAAACAGCTGGCTCATGGACATCGGTGTGATCAACGAGCCCATCATCTGGCTGACCAATGCACAGTTTCTGCTTCCCATCGTGATCATCATCGGACTCTGGTCCAGTATGGGTGTCGGCTTTTTATCCATCCTGGCGGGACTTTTAAATGTGGATGAATCCCTGTACGAAGCAGCAGCCATCGACGGTGTGAAGAACCGGTTCCAGGAAATGATCTACGTGACCATTCCCAGTATGAAGCCCCAGATGCTGTTTGCGGCAGTCATGCAGATCGTGGGAGCCTTCCAGAACGGAACCATTGCCACTATGCTGGCCGGCAACCCCACACCGGGCTACGCGGCACAGCTCATCGTAAACCACATCGAAGACTACGGCTTTATCCGGTACGAGATGGGATACGCAGCCTGCGTATCCGTGATCCTGCTCCTGATCGTGCAGATCTTCTCATCCGTATCCACCCGGCTGTTCGGCGAAAAAGACTAAGGAAAGGAGGGCAAGTAAAATGGCTTACAAAGGACATCGCATCAATCCAAAGGGCTTTGAAAAAGGCCAGATCAAGATCTACCTCATGGTGATCCCCATGGTGCTCTTGTGCGGACTTCCCATCATCTTCATATTTTTCCATGCCTTTAAACCCATGGAAGAGCTGTTTGCATTCCCTCCCCGGTTTATCACCGTGCATCCGACCCTGGATAACTTTGCAAAGCTCTTAAAGGCCTCCCGCACCGGCAGTATTCCCCTGAGTAAGTATTTCTTTAACAGCATTCTGGTAACGGTTGCGGTGGTATTCGGATCCCTGCTTTTTTCCACCATGGCAGCCTACGCCCTGTCCAAGATCCGGTTTAAGGGCGCGAAAGTGATGATGCAGATCAACCAGATCGCCCTTATGTTTGTTTCCGTAGCGGTGATGATCCCAAGGTATCTCATCGTCAACAAGCTGGGGATGATCGATACCTACTGGGCAGAGATCCTGCCCCTCATCGCCCTTCCCGTGGGACTGTTCCTGATCAAGCAGTTTGTGGATCAGGTGCCGGATTCCCTCATCGAAGCGGCTTACATGGACGGAGCCAGAGAATGGCAGATCTATTTAAAGGTGATCCTGCCCCTGATCAAACCGGCTATTGCCACGGCGGCGATCCTGGTATTCCAGCAGGTATGGAACAATCTGGAAACCTCCAATTATTACATCAACGACGACTCCATCAAGGCACTTGCCTTTTATATGAACACTCTGACCAGTACCACCACCACCAATACGGTAGCCGGTCAGGGTATTGCGGCAGCAGCATCCCTGATCATGTTCCTGCCAAACCTGATCCTGTTCTGCATCCTGCAGAAAAACGTGATGAACACCATGGCACATTCCGGTATCAAGTAGATTGGAGAGGCTGAACGTGAAAAAGGCTTTTGTGAAAAAAGGAATAACGCTGCTCCTGCTGCCGGCCCTTGTGTGCGCGCTTCTTGCAGGATACGGGATGTCTGCCCATGCGGATACACCCTACAAGACCTATACCGTAGACGGATACGGATCCGTTTCGGAAACCCAGACCGCTTACCTGCCTTACGAGACTCTGACCAAGGTAGGAGAGGAAGCACTGGTAACGCCGACGGATTTTACCATTGTAAACGATACCTGGATCTACATCCTGGACAGCGGCAATAAGCGGGTTGTGGTATCCGATATGAACGGAGAACTGGTGATGACCTTTGGAGAAGATACCCTGGTGGGACCCAAAGGCATCTATGTAACCCCGGAGCGGATCACCTACGTAGCGGACCGGGATGCCGGTGCGGTGTTCGTATTTGATCCGGAAGGAGATCTGATCAGAACCTACGGGAAGCCTACACAGGCTATGTACGGGGAGAGTCAGGAGTTTCTGCCCTTAAAGATCGTGGTCAATGCTTCCGGTACCTTATATGTGGTCTGCGAATCCAACACCAACGGGATCGTGCAGATCTCTCCGGTAGAAGGGGGCACCTTCCTGGGATACTTCGGAACCAATGCCACCAAGGCCAATATCTGGACCATCATCTGGAGAGCGATCCTTACCGATGCCCAAAGAGCCAAGATGCAGTCCAATATTCCGGCCACGCCCGATAACATGGCCATCGATGAGAAGGGTGTGATCTATACCATCACCCGAGGAGAAAACAACGACACCTTAAAGCGTCTGAACATCGCCGGTGTCAACATGATCGAGACCACCAAATATCCGGATATCCCTGCTGCAGTAGCCGCCGGAAACCATGACAACGTATTTGTTGCCACCCAGACCGGATTTATCTACGAATACAACAACGAAGGCGACCTGCTGTTCATGTTTGGCGGCAGCGATGACGGAAAACAGAGGATCGGTCTTTCCACCAAAGTGGAAGCCATCCAGATCGGCGGAGATGACAAGATCTACCTGCTGGATTCCGAAAAGGCCCAGATCCAGATCTTTGAACCCACCGAGTTTACGGCTTATCTGCATAGTGCCCTGTATCTGTTTTCCAAGGGACGCTACGAAGAAAGCAAGGAGCCTCTTGGGAAGGTCCTGGAGATGAACAATCTCTTTACCTACGCCAACATGGCCATGGGGAAAGCCCTCTATAAAGAGGGAGATTACGAAGGAGCCCTCCGCTATGCAAGGATCGCCAAGGACACCGAAGGGTATTCCGATGCTTTCTGGGAACTGCGAAATATCTGGCTGCGAAACAACCTGTCCTGGATCGTGATCCTGCTGGTTGCCCTTTTTACACTGCTTAAGGTGATCACTCTGCTGGATAGGAAAAAGCAGATCCTGAGCGGTCCCCGAAAGGTGCTGGGAGCGATCGGACAGCGGAAGATCATGAAAGAGCTGACCTACATGTTCTATTTTATCCGGCATCCCATTGACGGGTGCTACGGGATCCGTAAGGAAGGCAGAGTTTCCGTTTTATCCGCCAATATCATCCTGGTGGTGGGAACGGTATTCTATATCATCAACAAATACCTGTGCGGTTTCCTCTCTAAGACCGTGCGGGACGGAAGTTTTAACGTACTCTCGGATGTGGGGATGATCCTCATCGCTTTGCTGCTTGTAGTTTCCTGTAACTACCTGATGTGCACCATCAACGACGGCGAAGGCAGATTTAAGGACATCTACTGTTCCCTGATCTACAGCTTCACCCCTTATGTACTGCTGACCCCGGTGATCTTCCTGCTAAGCCATATTGTTTCCAACAACGAGATCTTCTTTGTTCAGTTCGGAGCCTTCTGCATGTGGGTTTGGATCGCCGTCCTGGTATTTATCAGCGTACGGGAGATCAACGATTATTCGGTAAAAGATACGATCAAGATCCTGTTCCTTACGGTATTTACCATCCTGATCGTTTGCCTGCTGGCCTTTATCATCTATGTGCTCTGGTCTCAGGTATTTGACTTTATTCAGTCCATTTTCGGAGAGGTGGTGTATCGCATTGGCTCATAACAACAGCAGATGGATCAGAACGCTCCTTTCCTGCATGCTGGCGGCAACCTGCTTTTTTACGCCGCTTTCGCAGCTTTTGCCGGATCCGGGGTTCCTGTCCGGAAACACTTCCCGGGAGAGCAAATTTGCAAATATCGCCCATGTACAGGCAGCGTCCATGTTCGGCGATCATGCCTATGTGGCAGAGAGCACCCGATATCGCCTGTATATGAAGGAGGAAGACCTGTCCCTCATCGTGGAGGATAAGGAAACAGGCGCCTATATGGAATCCGCCATCCCTTACGATGACGGAAAGAACAACGACAGCTGGCTGGGGGCTATGAAGTCCGCCATCGTTCTGACCATGATCAACGGAAATGATGACACGCAGCAGGCGGATCTGATCAACGATGATGTAAATAAGCAGATCTCCTATACCGGAGACGGGTTCGAAGCAAAGCTGTACTGGACCCGTTATCAGTTCGGCATGACCCTGCAGGTATCCATTACCGATGAGGGCGTGGTGGCCAGGATCCCGGAGGATTCCATCCACGAGGACGGAACTAGCTATTACATCGGAACATTGGCGCTCTACCCCTACATGGGGACCTCCTATCTGGATGAAAAGGAAGGCTATATCTTTGTTCCCGACGGAAACGGAGCCCTCATTTATCTGAATGATAAGGAAGGCCGGTTTAAAAGCGGTTTTTCCGGAATGATCTACGGAAGCGACATCGGCATTGATGAATCCGATGTGACAACGCTTTTGATGGATAAATACAATACCATCTCCGATGCGGAG
>JAILDL010000088.1 GCA_024689465.1 Lachnospiraceae bacterium | reverse complement strand
TTATAATAATTCTCATTCCGATTCCATCGTACATGGATGCTGCCGTGGGAAAGCTTTCCGAAGCGACCTTCATCCAGCGCCTGTTTCGTTTTCTGTACTGCAATATTAAAGCGGTTCTGATGGCATACACTGACGACCACGTCGTATTCCTTCGCGGCTTTCACAATGGCATCCGCATCTGCCATGGACATGGCAATGGGCTTTTCAATAATGGTATGAACGCCTGCCCGGATACAATCCAGGGCAATGGCTGCATGGGCACCGCTTTCAGTAGCAATGGCTACCAGATCCGGTTTCTCCTGTCGCAAAAGCTCTTTATGATCCGTATACCGATGAATGGAGGGATTTCCCTGCAGATCATGCTTTGCCAGAAGCTGCTCCATCTGCTCTGGGATCACATCGCATACCGCTACAAGATCCAGTTCATTATTCAATACTGCCTTTATATGATTGGTAGCGATCCGTCCGCAACCGATCAGTGCATATCGTAGACTCATTTGTACTCCGTTTTCAGCGCACGTCTGGAAGGTTCCCTTTACAGGCGCTGAATATTACTTCTTTCTGTCAGATCCTTCATGGCATTCTTGGTATCAAAAACAGCCTTTGCATATTTCTGAACCATGGCATAATCCACATTGGTATGGGCACAGGTGACCATAATAAGGTCAGCTTCCTGTACTACTTCCGGCGTAAGCTCCGGAATAGAGCTGTATACCTGTCCCTTATATTTGCAGGTCTTTACCCAGGGATCAAAATAGCTGACGGCCGCACCCGTCTTTTGTAATACTTCCAGAACACGCAGAGCAGGACTTTCCCGATAATCATCAATGTCCTGCTTATAAGCTACGCCCAGAAGAAGCACTTTGGAACCGTTTAATGCTTTCTTATGCTCGTTTAAGATCCGCGCCGCACGGTCCACACAATATTCCGGCATCTGATCATTGATCATCATGGAGCTCTCGATCATGCTGGTATGGAAACCGTACTCTCTGGCTTTCCAGGACAGATAGTAGGGATCCAAAGGAATACAATGCCCACCCAGTCCCGGACCGGGATAAAAGGCTTGAAAACCATAGGGTTTGGATTTCGCTGCTTCGATCACTTCCCAGATGTTAATGCCCATCTTATCGCATAACATAGCCAGTTCATTGATCAGGCCGATGTTTACGTTCCGGTAGGTATTTTCCAGGATCTTCTCCATCTCTGCAACCGCAGGTGAAGATGCCGTAAATACATCCCCTTCCAGTACCGTCCGGTACATGGTGGCAATGACTTCCGTAGCATCCGCGCCAATGGCACCTACCACCTTAGGGGTATTTTTGGTCTTATAGATCAGGTTCCCGGGATCTACACGCTCCGGAGAAAATCCCAGATAGAAATCCTCGCCACACTTTAATCCGGATTCCTGCTCCAGGATCGGTTTTACCAGTTCCTCCGTTGTTCCGGGATATGTGGTAGATTCCAGAACCACCATGGTATCTTTTTTCAGGTACTTACCGATGGCCTCCGTAGAGGACTTCACATAGGAAATGTCCGGCTCCTGATGCTCATCCAGCGGGGTGGGAACGCAGATCGCAATAAAATCCACATCCTTTACAAAACTAAAATCGGTGGTAGCTGAAAGGGTTCCTTCTTCTACCAGCTTCTTCAGATCCTTGTCCACCACATCACCGATGTAATTATGACCGGCATTGACCATATCCACTTTCTGACTTTGCACATCAAATCCTTTGGTAACAAATCCCGCCTTGGCCTTTTCCACTGCCAGGGGAAGTCCCACATATCCAAGGCCTACGACGCCGACTTTGATGCTTCGTTCTTCAATTTTTTTCAGCAGTCGCTCTTTCATGGTTGTTTCCATTATTTCTATATCTCCTTTGTAGGAATGCCTTTCAGCTTTTGTACTGTATCCTGCATGGTTACATACATATCGCAGTGCTCTTTGGCATAATCGGATATATACGCAGTCAGTTCCTTCTTTTTATCAAGGCTCCAACTGCCGGAATTTTCGTCATAGTATAGCTTTTTATAAAAATCCAGAATCTCGTGAAAGCAGATTTCCTGCTCTCCCTGCGGCAGCATCAACACAAATTCGCAGGCTTCTTCGGGAAAAGCATCCAACTTACAACTGGTAAGGATCGGCAGTCCTTTCAGCGCATACTCTTTGGACTTTAAGGAACTGGATAATGCGATCCCTTTTCGGTGCATGCCCAGGGTTTCCACCGCCAGGTCCATGACATCATACAGATCGTCCAGCGCTTTCCCGTAGAGACTTCCATGAAATACCACATGTTCCCCCAGATTCCACTTGGAAACCAGTTCCTGATACCGCCCTACTTCTGCTCCGCCTCCGACCAGATGAAAGACACAGTTCTCTTTTCCGCCCCCCTGATAATAACGGCCCATGGATTCGATCAGTCGGTCATACCCATGCCAGGGTGCCACATTGGCTACTGCCACCAGATTCAGCACCTCAAACCCGTGGATCTTACTCCTTCCGGAAACACCGGTTGTATCGAT
>JAILDL010000066.1 GCA_024689465.1 Lachnospiraceae bacterium | reverse complement strand
ACCAGGTGGGATGAGGAAGGATACATGCACGGCAAGCCCGGGGACTACCTGGTGGCCCGCAAGGACGATCCGTCGGACTATTACGTGGTGAGCGGAACCTTGTTTGACAAGTATTATGAGAAACTGTAGGGAGTGGCTTTTTTCGCTCCGTCCTGTATACAAAAATGCATTTAAGGATTGATTTTACGCCACTGATATGTATAATATTAACTTGATTCGTGCGTTCAGGAAATGTATTTCTGGTAAGGCAGCTTACGCCGAAAGAAGACATTTTTGAAACCATAATAAATATTCAGAAAGAAAGAGGTATAAGTATGGCAACAGTTGATTTAAGCAAGTACGGTATTACCGGTGTACAGGAAATCTTCTACAACCCTTCTTATGAGCAGCTCTTCAAGGATGAGACTGCTGCAGATCTGGAAGGCTATGACAAGGGTACTGTTACAGAGCTTGGTGCAGTAAACGTTATGACCGGTATCTACACCGGACGTTCCCCCAAAGATAAGTTCATCGTTATGGATGCGAAGTCAAAGGACACTGTTTGGTGGACCACTCCCGAGTATCCCAATGATAACCATCCCGCTTCCGAGGAAGCATGGAAGGTTTGCAAGGACCTGGCTGTTAAGCAGCTGTCCGGCAAGAAGCTGTATGTCGTAGATGCATTCTGTGGTGCAAACAAGGACACTCTTATGGCTGTTCGTTTCATCATGGAAGTAGCTTGGCAGGCACACTTTGTAACCAACATGTTCATTAAGCCCACTGAGGAAGAGCTTGCTTCCTTCGAGCCTAACTTCGTTGTTTACACCGCTTCCAAGGCTAAGGTAGAAAACTACAAGGAACTGGGTCTGAATTCCGAGACCGCAGTATTATTCAACGTATCCAGCCGTGAGCAGGTTATCCTGAACACCTGGTACGGCGGAGAAATGAAGAAGGGTATGTTCTCCATGCAGAACTACTTCCTGCCTCTGCAGGGTATGGCTTCCATGCACTGCTCCGCTAACACAGATATGAACGGTGAGCACACCGCTATCTTCTTCGGTCTGTCCGGAACCGGTAAGACCACCCTTTCCACTGATCCTAAGAGACTTCTGATCGGTGATGACGAGCACGGTTGGGATGACAACGGTGTATTCAACTTAGAGGGCGGCTGCTACGCAAAGGTTATCGGCCTGGATAAGGATTCCGAGCCTGATATCTACAATGCCATCAAGAGAAACGCACTGCTGGAGAACGTTACCGTAGATGCAAACGGCAAGATCGACTTCGACGACAAGAGCGTTACCGAGAATACTCGTGTATCTTATCCTATCGAGCACATCGAGAAGATCGCTAAGAATGTAAACAAGGTTTCTTCCGGTCCTGCAGCTGATAACGTAATCTTCCTTTCTGCTGATGCATTCGGAGTACTGCCTCCTGTTTCCATCCTTACACCTGAGCAGACACAGTACTACTTCCTGTCCGGTTTCACTGCAAAGCTTGCAGGTACCGAGCGTGGTATCACAGAGCCTACTCCTACCTTCTCCGCTTGCTTCGGCCAGGCATTCCTGGAGCTGCATCCTACCAAGTACGCTGAAGAGCTGGTTAAGAAGATGCAGAAGAGCGGCGCTAAGGCTTACCTGGTTAACACAGGTTGGAACGGCACCGGCAAGAGAATCACCATCAAGGATACCCGTGGTATCATCGATGCGATCTTAAACGGTGACATCAAGAAGGCTCCTACAAAGACCATTCCTTACTTCAACTTCGAAGTTCCTACCGAGCTTCCCGGCGTTGATTCCGGTATCCTGGATCCCAGAGATACTTATGCAAATGCTTCCGAGTGGGAGACAAAGGCAAAGGATCTTTCCGAGAGATTCATCAAGAACTTCAAGAAGTATGAGACCAACGAGGCTGGTAAGGCACTGGTTGCTGCAGGTCCTCAGCTGTAATTCATACGAATACCTAAGATTTTTAAGGCGGATGCGCTCAGCGCATCCGTCTTTTTTTTCCGGAGGCAGCGGATGGCATATTGACGCGGGTTCTTTTCAGTCGATATACTAAACATACTGAGCCTGTCCGTGCTGCGGGGTGGCACGGATGCAAACGGAATGCAGAAAGGGTATGAAGGGAAAACAATGCAGGTCATTGACGATAAGATCCATTCCTTTACTAGCATGGAACAGCGGATCGCCGATTATTTCCGGAAAATGCCGGATGAAAAGGCGGATCTGTCCGCCAGGAAGGTGGCGGCGGATCTGTTTGTTTCGGAGGCGGCACTATCACGCTTTGCAAAGAAGTGCGGCTATAAAGGCTATCGGGAATTTATCTTCGAATACCGGAGAGAGCAGGATCAGGATCTGGCGAAAGAGCATTTAAGCCGGATGACCAGACGGGTGCGGGACACCTATGACATGCTCATGGAAGAAAACTTCCGCAATCTGGATGAAAAGGTGATCCGACATGCGGCCTCTATGATGGAAAGCCACAAGCGGGTGCTGGTGTGCGGCATGGGGAGCTCCGGCTGTGCAGCCCTGGAATTTCAGATGCGCTTTCTGTGCCTGGGCATGGATATTACCGCAGTCACGGACTCCCAGATGATACGGATCAGCTCTGCCATGATGGATCCGGACAGCCTGCTGATCGCCATTACTTTAAGCGGTCAGACACCGGAGATCCTCCAGGCCATTGAGGATGCCAAACAGGCAGGGGCACAAATTCTTTTGATCACTTCCGATAAAAAGGTTAAGGGAAAAGAACTTTGTGACGACATAATCTATGTAACAGCTACCCAGGAACAGGCGGGAGGGACGGACGTGTCGCCGCAATTCCCCATCCTGGTCATAGCAGACATACTCTATTCCTATTATCTGGAATCGGATGAGGAACGAAAGATGGCGAATTATCGCATGGCTGCGGCCGCGATCAGACGCCCGGGAGCAAAGACAAAAGGAAAAAAATAAAATTTTTTCAATTTTTTCAATTTTGCTATAAAGTCTTGGAGTGAATCACCGATATAGATTGTGAAAGAATAGAAACCGGCACTCCAAGGAAGGAGGGATCGTATGAGAATCGAAGCCTACACACAGGTGCAGCAGTTGTACCAGCCGAAAAAAGTGAATAACGCTAAAACTACTGCTACCGCCTCGAAGAGGGATCAAGTCGAGATATCCGGCTTCGGTAAAGAAATCCAGCTGGCTAAACAGGCAGTATCTGCTTCTCCTGACGTACGGTCAGACAAAGTCGAGGCGATCAAGTCTCAGATGGAGGCAGGAACTTACTCTGTAAGCACATCTGCACTGGCAGACAAGTTACTGGATGGCATTTACGGAAACGTGTAAGTCGACGCCGAGTGCGAGTATAGATAATGTATTTTTAGGGGAAAACTATGGCGAGTCTGATGGAAAACCTCATAGAGGTACTTGGGCAGGAATGCACATTATATGAATCTCTTATGCAGGTATCCATGAAGAAGACTCCCACCATTGTAGCGGGTGATATTGACGCGCTGCAGAAGATCACGGATGAAGAACAAGAGATCGTTGGCCGTATTTTGAATCTGGACCGCAAGCGTCAGGAAGTGACAAAAGATATGGCCAACGTCCTCAACAAGGATGTTGAGACTTTAAAATTGACTACATTGATTCAGATGCTGGAAAAACGCCCGGAGGAGCAGAAAGCACTCGCGGACGTTTTTGACAGATTGCAGGATGTTACCGCACAGGTGGCACGGGTCAATGAGCAGAACCGTCAGCTTCTGGAAGGAGCAATGGAGATGGTGCAGTTCAATCTGAATCTGATGCAGTCCATGAGGTCAGCGCCTGAAACCGCGAATTACAACAAAGGAGCATATAGCGACGGAAGCTTAATAGGTACTTCTGCTAGCGGTTTTGACGCCAAACAATAACAGCTTTGTGAGGTAAGAAGTATGCCGTTAATGGGAAGTCTCTATATCGGTGCATCCGGTCTTCAGACCAGTCAGAACGTGCTGAACACAACGGCACACAATCTGACCAACCTGGATACCAAAGGGTATACCAGACAACAGGTATTACAATCTACAAGACTCTATAACACCATCATGAAGGAGCCGTCACAGGTTGGCTGGCAACAGATTGGTCTTGGTGTTTCTTATGCAAAGACGAGACAGGTCCGGGATGTCTTCCTGGATCAGACCTATCGCGAAGAAGCAGGTCGTTGCTCGTTCTATAAGATTTCTACAGAAACCCTTCAACAAATTGAAGATCTGCTTGGTGAGAGTAGTAACGGAGAGGC
>JAILDL010000081.1 GCA_024689465.1 Lachnospiraceae bacterium | reverse complement strand
TCCCCATCAAGCCTGGATTTTATGTTCATCCCAGGCTGGAACTTTTTAATGATACGGCCCACATGAAGGGGATTTCCAGTGGGTTACAAATACAAAAGGAGAAGGATGAAAATGGCAACCAATAAATTTTGTCAGTATTGTGGGGCTCCGCTGGAGCCGGATTCCGCATTTTGCTCTTCCTGCGGAGGAAGGCAGGATGCGGCAGGGGATACACCGATGATGCAGCCGAACCGGGGATCTGCAGACCCCGGCGCGACGATGCAGCCAAAACAGCCTGCTGAAGGGACTGCAACGATCCTGCAACCGGTACGGGAAAAGCAGCCCTCCGAAGAGATGAAAACAAAGTTAGAGGGAAGCATTAATTCCGGGGATGCAAAACTCCAGCCCAGTGTGCGGAACTATTATTTAACCAGTTCATCTGCGGGAGATATGCTGCTCCTGATCGGGGTGATCATGATCGTGATCGGTTTTCTCGTTTTGATCGGAGGATACAATCAGGGAGCGGATGAGACGGCCTTTGCCGGAGCAGGCGTACTGGTAGTGGGCATATGCCTGACCTGTGGCGGTGCGGTTTTGAAGAAACAGGCAGCCGGCTCCGAAGCAGATGCCATTGCCGCCATTCATGAATTCCGGGAATATCTGAAAAACAGAGCTCTGGGACAGTTGGGCGTGGATGAAAGCGAAGTAAACATCATCGAGCCCATCGTTCTCTACGGGTTCGGAAGAAAGCCGGACGACTCCTTTGTGGAAACGGAAGTCCAGCTTAAGTCTGCGAAAGCCATGAATGTCAACCAGATCCTGAAGAATTCCGTAGATCCTGTCAGGGCCTATAAGATGATCGACGGAGATACGGTTCTGTCCATGCTGATCCAGGTAACGGTGTTCTATTTTACGGAAAAGCAGATCCTGATCTACAGCGGCGATATCGATACTTCCACGGGAAAGCTCTACAATGAGACCACCATGGAAGCGTATTACAGGGATGTGACCAGGATCTCCACCGAAAAGAAGCTGTGGAAGCTTTACTCCGATGTGAAACAGAAAAACATCTACAAGGTAAAGGAAAGCCTGTATCTTTCCATCCAGGGAGAGAAGATGAGCTTCTCCATTAATTCCGAACTGACAAACAGTGTGGTAGATGAACAGATCGCCGGCATGAAGGCTCTGGTACGGGAGAAGAAGAGCTAAAGGAAAATGAATAACGCCCATGCGTCAACTGACGTATGGGCGTTTTGTTTTGAGAAGGTGTTACGTGCTGGAGCGCTGCAATACCTCCGCTCCCAGGTTCACGATCTTGCTGGGGGTGTCGTCCCCGTCGATGCGGTCAAAGAGGATCCGGGCGGCCACTCGGCCCATTTCCCGGATGGGAAGGGAGATGGTGGTCAGGGGCGGATTGGAATACTTGGAGATTTCGATGTTGGATAAGCCGATGACGGCCACCTCTTCCGGAACCTTTACACCCAGGTCAAAGAGGGTACGCAGGACGGAAATGGCCATCAGGTCGCTGGCAACAAAGTAGGCATCCGGGAGATTCCCCTTTTTATAAGCTTCCCGGAGCATACGGGCACAATATTCTTCATCCCAGTTACTGGCCAGGACCCAGTCCGGATTGTAGGAGAGGGAGAAGCTGTGCAGAGCACTGTAGTAACCGTTATAACGACGGCTCAGCTTCATGTTTTCCTGAAAACCGCCGATGAAACCGATGCGTTTATAGCCTTTATCCATGAGATGACGGATGGCCATGAAAGCAGCGGCGTAGTGATCGTAAGCCACGTTGTCGATGTCATTGTGATCCGTGTCGATGCCCACGATATACGGCGTCTGGTTTTTCAGATAACGGAAGGTGGCAGGCTCTAAGGTGTTCATGATGATCACCCCGCTGACCGGATCCTGAAAGGTATTGTAGAGCACCTTGGGATCGTCCAGTTCTTCGTTGGTGCGGATAAAGGAGATCTCATATCCCTTTTTCATAACGGCATCTTCGAAACCGGAGAGGATGGACAGATAATAAGGATCATTGTATTTCCCGCCCTGCACATTCAGGATACACCCGAATTTGTGGGTGTTCACGGCACTGTCGGTGTCGGTCTTGTGTACATAACGCATCTGGGAAGAGGTGGGAGATTTGTATCCCAGTTCGGCCACAGCCTTCCAGACCCGTTCGATTGTTTCGTTGGTCATTTTGTATTTTGTATCGTGGTTTAGTACTCTCGATACAGTAGCGGCAGACACCCCTGCACGTGCGGCAACATCACGGATTGTGCTCATTTCGATCCTTTCTGTCTTTTGCGTAGATGTTTCTGTTAACACTATGATAACCAGAAAACCATTTCTCTGTCAACGCAACAAACGAAAAAGATGTTGCGTAATTTCCACAAAAATGCATTTTCAAAAATGGTAAATTGTCACATTGAACCAATAAAGAAAGGGTGTTATATTGTTTACGAAAAGTGCGAAACAAAGTTACGCAACAAAAACCATAGGGGTTACTTGAAATGATGAAACAATGGGGTTACGAAGAACTGATCGACTATATGGGAATGCGGAAGCTCCCCAAAGGACTGGCAGAGGCCTATGAGCTGTACCAGCCGGAGGAAAAGCAGGAGCTGCTGCCCCATGAAACATATGAAACACTTCTTGCACCCTACGATCTGTCCCCGGAGCAGAAGGACTTTCTGGATGAAACCCTGGCTGCGGTGGAACAGGATGAAAGGGTTCTGTTTTTCTCCAACTTCTTTGTATGGGACATGTGCTCCATGCGAAACAAATACGACATCGACAATTACACGGAGCTGGTGCCGGAATGCCTGGGCAACCATAAGCAGGCTTATGCATTTCTGATCCTGCTTGCCTGCGTGCCGGTTTCGGAGAAGGAAATGATCCGCAGAGGCATCCCGAAGGAATATTACGAGGACATTCCCCATCGGATGCTCAGAGACCAACTCACCCGTTATAAGGAAACCGGACGGATCGATGTGGAGGATATGCCCTGGAAGATGAACTTTTACACATTGACCATCTTCCTGCTGGATCGGTTCCTCTTTATTCCCTATCAGCACGGAGAACGGTTCCGCCTTTACCGAAGCCGCATCACCGGCAGGGTAGTAGGCCTGTGTGAAACAGGATGTACTTATGACAAAGAGGGACAGCTTCTTTCCTGGGGCTTTCCGGAGGATGAGGAAGAGGAGCAGGAAGCAGAAGCTCCCCTGAGCGAAACAGATAACGAAACAAAACAGAAGACAAACGGCAAATACAACGGTTACTACTACAGTTCCCGCAAGGCCCGGATTCCCGGAACCTTCACCACGACCTTTACGGAAGATGACAAAACGGTTACCGGCTATTACATGAATCCCGTGGGCTGCACCGAGGAACGCACCGTTACACTGCAAAAATCCGAGTACGTACAGGTCCTTGCACCGGGGGACTGGATGATCGCCTTGCACATCCCCGGAGGAGAAGGTTATACACCGGAGCGGATGAAAAACTCCATGCAGCTGGCCATGGACTTTTTTGCAAAGTATTATCCGGAACTTCCCATGAAGGGATTCTGGAGCTCCAGCTGGTTATACGACGAGCGGCTGCGCCTGATGCTTTCGGATGACCGTAACATTCCCAGAGTACAGAACCTGATGTTCCGCTACAGCGACGGAGAGGACGGTTCCATGTTATACGTCCATCTGTTTAAGAATCTGAACAATGCCCTGGAGGATTGCACCTGCGAAACATCTCTGCAGAAGAAGGCGAAGGACATGCTGCAAAGGGGCGTTCGTTTCTGCACCAGCGGCATGATGATCCTGATGGAAGAAGCAAAGACCGGGAAACCTTATTACACACCGGAAGACAAAGCATACTGGAAAGAGGCATCAAAGATCTGGGGACCGCAGTCCGGGGAGGACCGATGAAAGAATTTCGAAAGAACCGACAACTGTATATCATGTGCATTCCCGCACTGGTGTTGCTGCTGCTGTTTGCCTACATTCCCATGGCCGGTATCTGGATGGCCTTTACCAAGTACAACATCAAGGACGGCATCTTCGGCAGTCCCTTTGTAGGGTTGCAAAACTTCAAGTATTTCTTCACCGGCAGTACGGGAATGGGCCCCAAGGTCATTTATAACACCCTGTATATCAACTTCTTCGGCCTGATCTTCGGAACCATCGTTCCCATTCTGATCGCCATCAATTTTAACGAAGTAAAGGGCAAGGTCTTTAAAAAGGTGACACAGAGCGCCATGTTCTTCCCTTACTTCCTTTCCTGGGTTGTTGTGGGAGCCATCGTATATGCCTTCTTTTCCACCGACACCGGCATGATCAACCGGCTCCTTTCCGGTACCGGACATGACATCATCCGCTGGTATGCGGAAAAGAAGTACTGGAAGGGCATCATCATCACTGCCGATATCTGGAAATGGTGCGGGTATAACTCCATCATTTACATGGCGGCCATGACGAATTTCGATCCATCTTTGTACGAAGCGGCGACCGTGGACGGTGCCAGCCGTTTCCAGCGGATCTGTTACATCACCCTGCCGCTTTTAAAGCCCACCGTGGTGATCCTCTCCCTGATGAGCATCGGTCGTATCTTCTTCGGAGATTTCGGTATGATCTACGGTATCGTAGGAAACAATTCCCTGCTCTATGACGAGGTGGCCGTTATCGATACCTATGTATATTCCGCCATGCGGTCTCTTGGATTCTCCTATACCACGGCCATCGGCCTGTTCCAGTCAGTCATGGGTCTGATCCTGGTAAGCTTATCCAACCACCTGGCAAAGAAAGTCAATGACGGGGAGGGCCTGTTCTGATGGAAAAGATGAGAACACACAAAATGCATATATCCACCGGAGACTTTCTGGTAAAACTGTTTGCCTACCTGTTCATCGCCTTTATCGCAGTGGTGTGTCTGTATCCGCTGATCATGGTACTGTCCGTATCCTTCTCGGATAACCTGGCTGTGACCAAATACGGCTACTCCGCTCTGCCACAGGCATTTACCCTGGATACCTACCGCTATCTGTTTGCACACAGCGGTATGCGGATCCTCCGTTCCTATATCGTGACCATCGGGATCACGGTGATCGGAACCTTCGGCTCCATGCTGGTGACCAGTATGATCTCCTTTGCGATCTCCATTAAGGACCTTAAGTATCGCAACGTGATCGCTTATATCTGCAACTTCACCATCATCTTTTCCGCAGGTCTGATCCCCTGGTATTACGTTTGTGTCAACTGGTACCACCTGATGGATTCCTATGTGGCCCTGATCCTGCCTTCTATGTTCAGCGTCTGGAACATGTTCCTGATGCGTACCTATTTCCAGGCAGTTCCGGTGTCCCTGTACGAATCCGCCAAGTTAGACGGCGCCAGCTACTATCAGATCTACTTTAAGATCGCGCTGCCGCTGAGTAAGACAGCCCTTCTGACCGTAGGCCTCATGTATGCCCTGTGCTACTGGAACGACTGGTGGAATGCCCTGATGTTCATCAACGATCGGGACAAGTTCCCGCTCCAGTATTTCCTGTATAACATCCTGTCCAATGTAAACGCCATCAGCAGCGGACGGATTCCTTCCGGAGCAGCCGCCAACATCAAGCTGCCTTCGGAAACGGTAAAAATGGCCGTTACCGTGATCACCATCGGCCCCATCATCTTCCTGTATCCGTTTATCCAAAAGTACTTCGTAGACGGCATCATGACAGGAGCAGTCAAAGAATAACGTTAGTTAAGCGCAAGTTCGCTTGATGAATAGATACCTACAAGGAGGGTAACGAATGAAAAAGAAAGTATTGGCATTATTGTTATCAGCAGCCTGTGCTATGTCCATGCTGGCAGGTTGCGGCTCGGGGAATGCAGCAACCGGTGATGCCGGCGCAGCAGCACCCGCAGGAGATACAGCAGGCACACCCGCAGCAGATACATCTGCTGCAAGCGGAGACGTTTCCAACGTTGTGATCCTGTATCCCGGCGAAGAAACAGACTCCATGGCAAACTTTATCAACAATGAGCTGAATCCCCGCCTGGCAGAAGAAGTGGGCATCCAGGTAGAACTGATCTACAAGGGATGGGATCAGTACTGGGAACAGAAGGACATCATGCTGGCAGCAAACCAGACCATCGACCTGTACTGGGACGGTCTGCCGGATCTTTCCTCCATGGTCAACAAATCCCAGTGCCAGCCGCTGGATGACCTGATCAAGGAAAACTGCCCCGACATGCTGAAGGTGATCCCTGAATCCCAGCTGGCAGGCGGCGTGGTAGACGGCGTTCAGTACGGTATTCCTTCCGCTTATGCACCTTCATCCTGCATGTACCAGCTGGTTTGTGTGAGAAGCGATATCCTGGAAGGTGTCGGCATGAGCGATATCAAGACTGCTGATGACCTGAAGGAATTTGCAACCAAGGCAAAAGAGCAGTATCCCGAAATGAACGGACCTGCCGACATCATCTTTAAGCCACTGACCAGAAACTTTGCCGATGAGCAGTATACCTGGTGTGCATACGGTGACTCCGTTGTTTACGGCGAAGAGACCAAGAAGGCTTATGACTACTTTGAGACCGAAGCCTTCAAGAAGGTTGCACAGTTTAACCAGAGCATGTACGCAGACGGCCTGTACAAGGACGAACTGACCACCAACTACAATGAGCGTGATTCCCGTATGCAGCAGGGTACCTACCTTTGGGTAGAAGGTTCTCTGGGCAAGGAAAACGAGATCATCTCCTCCGTACGCGGCAACGATCCCAACGCTACCTTAAAGAGCTTTTTGTTAAATCCCGATGCAGATAAGTACATCACTGCCTGCGGCGGTGAAGTACTCTGTGTACCTTACAGCGCAGCAAATCCTGCCGGCGCCATGAAGTTCCTCAACTGGTTATACAAGAGCCAGGAGAACTATCTGTTCTGCATCTACGGACCCGAAGGCGAGAACTATGACATCGTGGATGACCGCATCGTCTTAAAGGATCCCGGATTTGAAGGCTACTTCTACGAGTGGATGTTCCGTAACGCAAACTATACCCTGTTTACATCCGATGTATCCGATGATTTCATCAAGACCTACGAAGCATGGGATGACAATGCAAAGACCAGTGATGTCATCGCATTCCACTTTGACAACTCCAACGTACTGGAGATCGAAACCGCCATCACCGAAGTCATCAATCAGCGGTTCACTCCCATCGAGTGCGGTTATGTGGACTTTGACAGCAACTATGATGCAGCCGTTGCAGAATTAAAGGCAGCCGGCATTGACGAGTATGTTGCGGAAGTACAGAAGCAGTTAGACGAGTACTTTGCGGAAAACGGTTATCAGCACTGATCCGTAAAGACTGTATAAAACAGGAAAAAGGGCTCCGGTCATGGGGGAACATGGCCGGAGCTTTCCAAAAAGACAGATCCCGGGGATAAGGATCTGTAACAAGACAAAGGGGAAACATGAAAACGTTCAAGAAATGTACAGCAGGTTTTATGACCACGCTCCTTGCTTTGTCCATGATGTTTACTTCCTTCTCTCTTCCTGCATGCGCAGAAGAGGAAACAGAAGGCGCAGTGATCGAAATGGACGGCATACGGGACGATTGGAACCATATTACGCCCATCTACAGCGCAGGCGGAGTGATCACCAAGCTCTCCGCATTTACCTTAGACGGAACCCTGTATGGCAAGATGGAGCTCTCCAGCTCGGCGAACTTTGACACCTGGCATATTTACTTCGATACCGACGAAGATGCAACCAATCATCTGTACCATACCGGCGCAGACTACCTTCTGGAAACCGATATCCTCTATGAATATCAGGGAGATTCCGGAGAGTGGGATGGTCTCCAGGGAACCAGCGCGCAGGTACAGCGTGCTCTGTCGGATGACCGGAAAATGCTGGAATTTTCCATTCCGCTGTCGGATATGGGAAATCCTGCTTCCATCGGGATCCATGCAGCAACGGTCTCCAACTGGGCAGATGTAGCGGACTGTCCGTTAACACCGGGAGAATATCTGCCGGTACCCGCTTTTGAAGAGGTGATCAGCGAAGAGATGACCGGGCTTACGGAAGCGGAGCTGGAAGCATACCTTGCTTCCAAACAGTTCAGCGGAACCCCCTCCCAGTGGGATGCGATCCTTTACGATGCAGTAAATCGCAATTCCAATCTCTATGCCTTAAAGGCAGTGACGGACCGGGAGAATCTGTACATTCATGCATCCGCCAAATCTCTGAGCAATAACTTTACCGTCTTTTTAAAGACGGATGCGGCCGACTATGAGCTGAAAGCCAACGGCAGCCTGTATCGCACAGAGGGCGGCAAAAAGATCGATACCGGAACACCGGTTAAGACCTTCTACAAAGCAGATAACGGGTTTGAGATCGTGATCCCCACAGAGCTTTTAGAGGGCAAAGCGGACCGGTATCAGGTGCGGATCGACGATGAAGGAGAGCTTTTGCCGGATCCCGAAGAGGATGCTCCGGACACCGAAGTTTACCTGGATGTGATCGCACCCCTTACCGATAAGGCACCGGTGATCACTTTGGACGGAGATGACGGCGACTGGAAGGGGATGAGCCCCATCGGAAAAGGAGAGGGATCTCTGGGAGATCTCTACGCATTCCGTGATAACGATGCCCTCTATGTGATGACCTATATCAAGGGCGTTACGGATCCGGAATCTTCCGCAGCCTACACCACCAGCCTGTTTATCGGCACTGACAACGATGATGCCACCGGCTTTATCCACAGCGGGTATGCAAAGCATAACACCGGGGATGTGCTGATCCAGGACTGGCATTCCTATGGAGAAGACCGGGATCTGGAGATCTTCTATACCACGGATCCTGTGATCCTGGAATGGAACATGAAAAAGCAGTATGTGGAAGGCTATGAGAAGGTCTTTGCAAAGACCGCTGCTGCCGGAACCTACTGCGCCGAGTATAAGGTACCCATCCGCTGCCTGCAGGAATTTACAGAAGCCATCGGCGATGATCTGTATGTGTGCATCGACCGCAACGACTGCCAGACAGATGAAGAAACTTACGAGCGTCTGACACCGGAAGGCTTTACCCCTGCCAGAGACCCGAAAAACGGTTCCTTTGCAAAGGTGCCCAAATACGGCCTGACCTTTGAGATCAGCGCAGAAGACTTTGATTTCTCCGACTGGAACAGCATCTGCAATATGGCAAAACATGAAAACAAGGTCAATCTCGTAGGGATAAGGTCAGACGAAAAGCTCTATACCATGATCACCGGAAACGGAGATCTGACCACCAATAACATCTATTACATCGCAACCGATGAATCCGGCTATACCGTTGATGGCCGGGAAGGTGTTTCCTATCTGGTAAAAGACGGAACGCTATACAAGGTAACTGCTGACGATACTCTGGCAGAGGAAGGCAAGCGGATCTATCAGTTCTACGAATCCGACGCCTGCCTGATGCAGCTGTATCTGGAAGATATCGGAGATCCGGGGCAGATCAGGATCGCCTCCGTTTCCAATGACGGAGAATACGTACTCCCCGCAGAAGGATATCTAACCATCAGCAAAACCCTGAAAGAAGATCATGAGGACGGCCTGTATTATCCCAAGGCATCCTATGCGTTTGTCAATAACCCCTACAAAGGCTGGGTTGGCTGGGCGGACACCCTCGAAGGAGATGTGGACACCGCGCTGGCAGAGCACAACCTGATCTATGTGGACTTTAAATGGAGCGAACTGGAGCCGGAAAAAGGCGTGTATGCCTTTGATGCGCTGGAAGAGCAGTATCAGTTTGCGAAATGGCAGAAAAACGGCTGCCGTATGGTGCTGCGTTTCGTCATGGATAACCCCAACGTGGTGGACGGGGATCCGGACATCAAACGGATGGATATCCCCCAGTGGCTCTATGACGAACTGGAAGAAGAAAACGCGGAGGGAGAAGGGGCAGGAACCTTCTATAACGGCGATACCATCTGGCAGCTACTTGGTGGCTGCGGTTTCTCCCCCAACTATAAGAGCCCGAAGCTTCTTGCCTATCATGAAGCAGCGGTAAAAGCTCTGGCAGAGCGTTACGACGATCCTTCCGTGACGGCTTACGTGGAAGTGGGAAGCCTGGGACACTGGGCGGAATTCCACACCTGGCCCACCGGAACCGGCGAATTCCCGGATCCGGAGCTGGCGCAGAAATATATGCAGCCCTATGTGGACTACTTCCACAACGTTCGGGTGGGTATCCGTAAGCCTTACGCGCTGGCAGCAGAAAACAACTGGGGCTTGTACAACGATATCTTCGGTGTGACCAGCGACGGTGGCACCCCTACCTTCCTGGAATGGGCTGCATCCGGCAACACGGATATGCCCGGTTCCACAGAAGAAGACATTGCAGCCAGTGCCATGCCGGAATGGTGGAGAAACAATTATTCCGGCGGTGAATTCGCAAACGGCGATTTCCGCACCAATGCACTGGATGAAAATATCTGCGCCGTACTTGGCCAGATCCGGGACAGCCACACCACCTGGCTGGGACCCTGCTCCGCCTGCGACTTTAAGGTGGGCGATCCGGAATACGAAACCTTCCGGTACAACATCGAAACCATGGTAAGCACCATGGGCTACAACTACGGCATTTTCAGCATGGAACAGCCGGAAGCACTCATTGCAGGGGAAGACAACGAACTTTCCGTCACCTGGAACAATTCCGGTGTGGCACCGGTTTACTACAACTGCCCGGTAACCTTCCGCCTGCTGGATGAAAACGGGGAAACCGTCTATGCCCAGGAACAGGATTTTGACACAACCACCTGGATGCCCGGCAGAACGACGGTAAAAGCAAACATCCATGTCCCTTCGGACCTGGAAAATGGCACCTATACCCTGAACGTATCCATGGCAACCGCGGATGAACGGGGAGACGTGATCCACCTTTCCATGGAAGGGGAAAAGGAAGACGGCTCCTATGATCTGTACAGCGTACCGGTAAGTGACAAGCCGGATACCACGGAAGAGGAGACCACGGAAGCTACCGAAGCTGCTGCAGAAACGGAAACGACCATCGCAGCAGAAGAAACAACGAAACAAAATCAAAACGGATGGAAGTGGATCCTGGGCGTGGGCGCGCTGGTCATTCTGGCAGCCCTGGCAGGCATCTCCTTTAAGAAAAGAGGAACC
This sequence comes from Lachnospiraceae bacterium, assembly GCA_024689465.1. Taxonomy (GTDB): domain Bacteria; phylum Bacillota; class Clostridia; order Lachnospirales; family Lachnospiraceae; genus JAILDL01. The sequence continues at coordinate 10,805 of JAILDL010000081.1, read as the reverse complement.
AAATGAAACTTGCATTGATCGGTGCGGGACAAAGAGGAACAATTTACGCCAGATATGCCTTTGAAAAAGCAGGAGCTCAGATCGTGGCGGTGGCGGACTTAAATCCGGAAAAGCGTCAGGCAGCGGCAGAGGAATTTCACATTCCGGCCGAGAGGATGTTTGAACAGGCAGAGGATCTGTTCAAACTGGGAAAGATCGCAGATGCCATCATTCTGGCAACCATGGACCGGGATCATTATGCACAGGCCATGAAGGCCATGGACTTAGGCTATGACATCCTGCTGGAAAAACCCATTTCTCCCGATGTGCATGAGTGCATTGCGATCCGGGATAAGGCAAGAGAAAAAGGCTGCACCATTGTGGTATGCCACGTGCTGCGCTACACCCGGTTTTTCTCTGCCATCAAGGAGATCATCGATTCCGGTGAACTGGGAAAAGTCGTTACCATACAGCATGCGGAAAATGTGGGCAACTTCCATATGGCCCATTCCTTCGTAAGAGGAAACTGGCGAAATGCCGACCTTTCCAGTCCCATTATCATGCAGAAGTCCTGCCACGACATGGATATCCTGCTGTGGCTGGTAGGCAGCAATGCGAAGAAGATCTCTTCCTTCGGGAACCTGTCCTACTTTAAGGAGGAAAATGCACCCAAGGGGTCTACGGCCCGTTGTCTGGATTGCCCGTGTGCAGATACCTGCCGTTTTGACGGCAAAAAGGCATATCTTCCCATTCGCGGGGAGTGGCCTGCAACGGTACTGACCGAGGACCAGTCGGAGGAAGGCATCTTAAAAGCACTGGCAGAAGGCCCTTACGGCCGCTGCGTATACCGGTGCGATAACAATGTATGTGACAACCAGGTAACCGATATCGAATTTGAAAACGGGGTGACCGCCAGCTTCCATTTAAGCGGTCTGACCAACAAGATGCACCGGACCATTAAGGTGATGTGTGAAAACGGGGATATTTACGGAGACGATTCCGAGGAAACCATTACCGTTACCAAATATTCCTCCAATGCCCGGTATGAGGGGGAGATCCGGACCATTTCCGTAAACAGCGAGGAAGGCTTCCACGGAGGCGGAGATTACCGTCTGACCATGGACTTTTTAGAGGCCCTGGAAAACAAGGGACAGGCAGCTGAGAGCCGTTCCAGCATTGAGAAATCCGTGGAAAGTCACCTGATGGCCTATGCTGCGGAGCAGTCCCGGGTGAGCGGAGAAGTGTTCTATATGGATAAACTGCGGGGGAATACACTATGAAACAACCGGTACTGGTGATCATGGCGGCCGGCATGGGAAGCCGCTACGGCGGATTAAAGCAGATCGATCCCGTGGACGACAAAGGCCAGATCATCATTGATTTTTCCATTTACGATGCCTTGCGGGCAGGTTTTCGCAAGATCGTATTCATCATCAAAAAAGAGATTGAGAAAGAGTTTAAGGAGTCAGTGGGCAGCCGCCTGGAGAAGGTAGCGGATGTGACCTATGTGTTCCAGGAGCTGGATAAGCTCCCGGTGGATCCGAAGACCGGAAAGGTCTTTCCCATCCCGGAGGGAAGAACGAAGCCCTTTGGCACGGGACATGCCATTTTGTGCTGCAAGGACGTGCTGGATGGTCCCTTTGCAGTGATCAATTCCGACGACTATTACGGCGTGGACGCTTTTAAAATGATCTACGAGGCACTGGCCAAAGAAGCGGCAGATCCTTATGGCTACTATATGGTCGGGTATCGGCTGTCCAACACCCTTACGGAAAACGGCTATGTTTCCCGTGGTGTCTGCAAGGTAAGCGATACCGGACATCTTCAGAAGATCGAAGAGCGCACCCGGATCGTGAAACAGGGGGATGGCGCCGCTTATTCGGAAGACGAAGGGAAAACCTGGATCTCCATTGACCCGGCATCCACTGTTTCCATGAATCTGTGGGGCTTTCAGAAGACCATCCTGGAGGAACTGGAGAAGGATTTTGTGACCTTCCTTTCGGAGAAAGTGCCGGCAAATCCCTTAAAGAGCGAATTCTTCCTGCCCTTTGTGGTACAGGAGATGCTGGAGAAAAAAGAGGCCTCGGTACAGGTGCTGCATAGCAGTGACCAGTGGTTTGGCGTGACCTACAAGGAAGATAAGGAAGCGGTGATGGAGGCGATCCGGGAGCTGAAGCGTAAGGGTGTGTATCCGGATGTGCTCTGGAGCTGAAAATGACTTGCCTGGCCACCCGGTCACATCTCGGCCACGTTACAGGAATGCTTGCGGGACGCTCTCGCTCTATGTCGTTGTACGTAGCGGTTCAAAATGCTCGAAAATACCGAGCATAAGAACCGACGAACGACAAAGCCCGCTGCACTATTCCTGTATCCTGTCCGAGATGTTCGACAGTGGCCGGATGCTTGGCAGGTATATATGGGGCTTCCCGGTCGTGTCCGGGTTCTTCTGCATAAATACTTGCGGGACGCTTTCGCTCTATGTCGTTGTACGTAGCGGTTCATAATGTGCGAAAATACCGCACATAAGAACCGACGAACGACAAAGCCCGCTGCGTTATTTATGCTGCAACCCTGGGGCATGAAAGATAAACATTCAATTCTGCAGGAAATAACAGGTAAGGAAAATCAAGATGACACGTGAAGAGTGCTGTGCAAAGAAAAGTGAAGCGTTGGAGCAGTTCTGTATGGAGGGAGATCTGCTCTCCTGTGAGAAGTACGGAAACGGCCACATCAATGACACGTTTCTGGTGCGCGTAATGGATAAGAAAGCGGAGAAAAAGTATATTCTCCAGCGGATGAACGGGGATGTGTTTAAAGATCCGGAAAAGCTGATGGAGAACATTGTTCTGGTGACGGACCATTTGCGCGCAATGATCGAGAAACGAGGCGGAGACCCGAAGCGGGAAACGTTAAATCCGATCCGGACGAAAGACGGAAACTGCTTCTACAAAGACTCTCTTGGCTCTTACTGGCGGGTTTACACTTTTATAACGGATGCGATCTCATTGGATCAGGTGCGCTCTCCGGAAGATTTTTATCAGAGCGCTGTCGCCTTCGGACGTTTTTCCGGACAGATGGCCGGCTTTGATGCGGCAAGGCTCTACGAGACGATCCCGGATTTTCATAATACGCCGAAGCGTTTCGAAGCCTTTGAGAAGGCGGTAAAAGAGGATATCTGCGGCAGAGCAAAGGATGTGCAGAAGGAGATCGCCTTCTATACGGATCATCGGGAAACTATGAGCTACTGCGCAAAGCAGCTGGCGGAGGGCAAAATTCCTCTTCGCGTTACCCACAATGATACGAAGCTGAACAATATCATGCTGGATGCTGTCACCGGCAAGGGGATCTGTGTGATCGACCTGGATACGGTGATGCCCGGCTTATCGATCTTTGATTTCGGCGATTCCATCCGCTTCGGCGCCAATACCGCAGTGGAGGATGAACGGGATCTATCCAAAGTATCCCTCTCTTTAGAGTTATTTGAAACCTATGTAAAAGGATATCTGGAAGGCTGCAAAGGAGCATTGACGCCGGAAGAGATCCGGCTTCTTCCCTACGGAGCAAAGACCATGACGCTGGAATGCGGCATGCGCTTTTTGACGGACTATCTGCAGGGGGATACCTACTTCATGGTTCATCGGGAAGGCCACAACTTAGACCGTACCCGCACCCAGATCCGTCTGGTGGAGGATATGGAGCAGAAGTGGGATCGTATGGAACAGATCGTCGCTTCCTGCAGCAAATAAGATGGTATTGGTGATCATAGGGGACAGCTTTTTGCCCCTTTGAACTCTCTATATATACTCCCTTCAAACCGGAAGGAACGAAGCGCCATGCGTTTCGTTCCTTCTTTTTTTCTTGTGAGCAAAATGCTATACTTAATAGTTAGAGATTTGAGTTATTGTAAGGATTTTTGAGGAATGAAAAAGTTAATCGGAACCAGAGAATTTTACCGTCATTTATTTGCGGTAGTCGTTCCCATCATGATCCAGAACGGCATTACCAACTTTGTGGGAATGCTGGACAACATCATGGTCGGACAGATCGGAACCGCTCAGATGAGCGGCGTTTCCATTGTGAATCAGTTGATCTTTGTATTCAACCTGTGCATCTTCGGCGGTGTAGCCGGAGCCGGTATCTTTACCGCACAGTTTTACGGTCAGGGCAACAACGAAGGCGTGCGTCATACCTTCCGGATCAAGATCATCATCATCGCGTTGATCTCCATCATCGGAATGCTGGTATTTACCCTTCTGGGCGATAACCTGATCATGCTGTACTTAAAGCAGGAGGGACAGGAAGCCGGGATCCAGATGACGTTAAGCTATGCCCGGATCTATCTGGCCATCATGCTCATTGACCTGATCCCGTTTGCCATCAGCCAGACCTATGCAGGCACCTTAAGGGAATGCAACGAGACCTTCCTGCCCATGGTAGCCGGCATCACGGCAGTGCTTGTGAATCTGGTGTTCAACTACATCCTGATCTACGGAAAGTTTGGCGCTCCGGCGCTGGGCGTGGCAGGTGCGGCCATCGCTACGGTCATTTCCCGTATTGTGGAGATGCTCATCATCCTGATCTATACCCACTCCCATGCAAAGAAGCATCCTTTTATTCAGGGCGCATACCGGCACTTCTTTGATATCCCTTCACCCCTTGTGAAGGATGTGGTCATCAAGGGAACGCCGCTTCTTTTCAACGAGTTTTTATGGTCTTCGGGTATGGCGGTCCTGTCGCAGAACTATGCGATCCGCGGACTGGAGGTGATTGCAGCCTTTAATATTTCCTCCACCATATCCAATGTGTTTAACATTGTGTTTATTTCCATGGGAAGCGCCATTGCCATTATCATCGGCCAGGAGCTGGGCGCCGGCAGAGAAGACGTTCGGGACGAAGCAAGTCGCCTGACTTTCTTTGCGGTCATGGCCTGTGTGGTCACCGGTCTTTTGATGCTGCTCATGGCCCCTGCCTTCCCCAATATCTACAACACAGAAGATACGGTAAAGGAGCTGGCGACCAGCTTTATCGTAGTGGCAGCCTTGTGCATGCCCATGTACTCCTACGAGAATGCCACCTACTTTATCATCCGTTCCGGCGGAAAGACCCTGATCACCTTTTTGTTTGACTCCTGTTTCATCTGGGTCTGTGCCATTCCGCTGGCTTTTACACTGACACATTTTACGCAGATGCCCATCGTGCCGATCTACGTCTGCTGTCAGCTGATCGAACTGATCAAGTGCGCCATCGGCTTTTTCCTGGTGCATAAGGGGATCTGGATCAATGATCTGACCCGGGTCGCAAATTCCTGAGAAAGAATCTGAGAGATATGCCCGCAAATTATAACTGGTACAAACTGGATAACGCAGCCATCATTATGCCCTCCACCACACAGGGGGCGGATACCCGCGTATTTCGGATCTGCTGCGAATTAAAAGAAGAAGTGGATCCTGAGATCCTGCAGAAAGCCCTGGATCTGACCATTGCGGAGTTTCCACATTTCAATGTGATCCTTCGAAAGGGCCTGTTCTGGTACTATCTGGATGAGATCGATGCCCATCCGCTTGTGACGGAAGACAACAAGCCTGCCTGCGCACCGCTGTATTATCCCGGCAGACGCAATCTTTTATACCGCGTTAATTACTTCGGAAAGCGGATCAACCTGGAGATGTTCCATGTCCTGGCGGACGGTACCGGCGGTTTTACCTTCTTTAAAAAGATCGTCATGCATTATCTGAGCATCGCCCATGATCTGCCCATCCCGGAGGATGCGGAGGAAAGCTCTTCCGCAACGGAGAAAAACGGTGATGCCTTCCGCAGGTTCTACAGCAAGGACAAGAATAAGGTACAGTGGAAAACACTGGGGGATATCAAGGCCTATCAGATCAAACAGGTAAGAGATGACAACATGCAGAACCACCTGCTGGAGGGAACGGTATCTGCCGGAAAGTTTATAGAACTGTCCCATGTCTATGAAACCACTGCCGGCATCCTGTCGGTTGCCATATTCATCGAAGCAGTGGTGAAGTCCATGAGCGTTCGGGAAATGCATGCCAGACCGGTGTGCATCAGTGTTCCTGTGAATCTGCGGCAGTATTACCCTTCGGAGACCACCCGGAATTTCTTCGGTGTGATCAGTGTGCATTTTAAGGCCACCGACTATGACGGGACACTGGAGAGCATTCTTCCGGCTGTGAAGCAGTCCTTTGCGGAGCAGCTGACGGAAGAGAACATCCGCTATACCATGAACGGTTATTCCGATCTGGTACACAATCCGGCCATCAAGCTGGTCCCCCTGTTCATCAAGGACCTGTTCATTGGCTATTTTACTTCCCGCAGCAGGAGAGGGACGACCGGTACCATGTCCAATCTGGGACGGATCCGGATGCCGGAAAATATGGAACCGTATATTGACCGGTTTTCACCCTTTATGTCCTCCCACAATGTGCAGATCTGCGTATCCACCTTTGGAGACAAAATGGTCTTCGGCGCCCTGTCCGCCTATGTGGAGCACCGCGTGCTGATCAACTTCTTCCGCAGACTGGAAGAACTGGGGATGGACGTGGAACTGGGCACCAATGATTACGATGCGGAACCTGCCGGGCAGGATGGTGTTTTCGCAGGGACAGACCCAAAGAGCACCGGGCAGGGTAAGAGAGACAAAAAAGCAGAAAAAGCAGCGAAGAAAGCTGCGAAAAAGGCAAAAAAGGCTGAACGAAAAGCAGCGAAACAAGCAGCCGGGAAAGCGAAGAAATAAATGCAATACTGTCCGAAATGTAAAATCAATATAAGGGGTACCAAGAAATGTTGTCCGCTGTGCCAGGGACGGTTGGAGGGAGAGGGCGAAGCGCCGATCTTTCCGGTCCTGAAAAAACGTAAGGTCAGCAACGTATCCTTCTTTAAGATCTGTGTCTTTGCATGGATCCTGTTGATGATCACCATGTTCTGGATCGACTATGTCACGGGAAATCAGTTTGCCTGGCCCGGCGTGGTACGGGTGGCAGGTTGCTTTGCCCTGGCGGATCTGGGCGTTGGCATGTATTACCACTCCAACATCCTGAAGGTGGTCACCATTGAGATCTATTTCGGTATGCTGGTGGGTTATTACATTGATAAAAAGACCGGCTTCTACGGGTGGAGCCTGAGTTGGATGATCCCCGCCTTCTTTTTGGCACTGGTGCTGATCACGATGATCATGGGCTCTATCCTCAAGTTGTATATCGTGGATTACGTGATCTACCTGGCAGTGGACGTACTGGCTTCCCTGCTGCAGATCATCCCCATCTACCGGGAGCAGAATCCCTTCCCCTATGCGGCAGCCGCATCCATTGCGATCCTGCTTGGATTTGCCTCCTATATCGTGCTGTTTCGGTTTCGGGATCTGAAAAACGCATCCAGCAAGTATATGAACATCTGACCATGTGAGGATCTATGCCTGTAAAAAGCAATGAGACCCGAAAAAAAATAAAACAAGGTCTGGTCCTGTTTCAGAAAAGAGAAGAAAAGATCGCGGCCAGAAGGGAAGCCCTGCAGGAAAAGGCAGGGGCTCTGATGCATAAGACGGGGGACCTTGTGGAGCAGTCCATCGGCAGCAGGATCGAAGGAACAGCCCTGGAAGCACCGGTGTTATCCGGAAAGCCCCAGACCCATAAGTGGTATCGCATCCCGCTTAAGGAAGGTCTGTCGGGAGACGGATCGGAGTACCATATTTATCTGAAAAAGGGAGAAGGGGAGCATCTGTGCATCTTTTTTTCCGGCGGAGGGGTGGCCTGGAATGAATACACGGCGGCCCGCCCTGTGACCGGCGGCAGAGTGGCAGCGGGGGAACCCAACTTTTACTGGAACAATCTTCGTCCCTTTACCCAGATCATGAACATCAACATCGGGATCACCGAAGAAAACAAGCGGAATCCCTTTCATGACTGGAACTTTGTGGTGATCACCTATGCCACCGGAGATTTCCATGTGGGAAACAATGATTTCCCCTATAAGGCAGAGGATGGCAGCAAACAGGTGCTGCATTTCCACGGCCATAAAAACTTTGAAGAGAGCATGAAGGTAGCCCGGACCTATTTTCCCTGTGCGGATAAGATCCTCATTGCGGGAGACAGCGCGGGAGCTTTTGCGGTACCGGCACTGGCCGGTGAGATCATCCGGGACTGGTATCCCGGGTGCATGGATTACACGCTGTTTTCCGACAGCGGGCAGTTTCTTTACAAAAAATGGAGACATACGGCGAAGACTATCTGGAAGGCGCCGGAGCCGTTATGGAAAGCGATCCATACGGAAAACATTACGCTGGACTGGTACCGGAAGCTGGTCCGGGAACTGGCGGACGGGCCAAAGCGAAGGATCCGTTTCCTCTATGCCAGCTCTGTGTATGATTATCTGCTCAGCGCCTATTACAACGATGTGACCCGGAAAACCTACACAACGGATAAGGATGTGCAGGAAGCCTTTCACCTGCAGCTCATCGAGATGGTGGAGCAATTAAAGGCGCTGAATGTGGGGTTTGTTTTCTTCCTGAATGTATGGAAGAATCCTCTGACCAAGGGAGGAACCGTTCACACTGCCGTGCGGGAACTGTATTTTCATTCCCGTACAAGGGGAGGCAGGACCATGGCCAAATGGCTGTCGGATGCAGTGAACGATCATTTATACGATGTGGGGCTGGGACTTCTTATGCCGCACACCAAGCAGAAGGAGCAAAAAACAAAACGGAGGTAGTTATGATCACTTTTGATGAGAAACAGCAGATCTTCAAACTGGACACGGAAAACACCACCTATATGATGGGGCTGGTGGACGGTCAGTTCCTGGGAAATATTTATTACGGCAAAAAGCTGCGAAATGCCGGCGGAGCCTACCGGTTCCGTACGGATGAATATCCTCTTTCGCCTGCCGTTCTGCCCAGAGAGAAGCTGGGCTTTTTCGGTGGATTTTCCTTTGAGTATCCCACCGGAGGCGTAGGAGATTACGCAGAGTCCTGTCTGGACGTGGTAAACGAACTGGGACAGATGGGATGCGAACTGCATTACGTTTCCAACCACATTGAAAAGGGAAAGCCCCGTCTTCCCGGCCTGCCGGCATCCTTTGGCACCGAAGATGAGGTGGAGACCTTATTTATCGTATTACAGGATGAGATCTTAAAACTGCAGGTCGAACTGCAATATTCCGTATTTGCAAAAGAAGATGTGATCACAAGATGTGTCACCATCCGCAACGGCTCGGAACATACCTACCGTCTGGAGAAGGCTTACAGTGCCTGCCTCCATGTGGAAAAGGAAGACTACGAACTGATCACCTTAGGCGGTGCCTGGGCAAGAGAGCGGCATATGGACCGCAGAGCCTTAGGCCATGGCAAGACCAAGGTCAGCACCCTGCGGGGTGAGACCAGTCATCAGGAGCATGCATTCCTGGGCCTGGTTTCTCCGGATACTACCCAGACACAGGGAGAAGTATACGGCATGCAGCTGGTTTATTCCGGCAACTTTACGGCGCAGGCAGAGGTAAATCTGTATGACATTGCCCGTCTGGTGATCGGTATCAATGCAGAGACCTTTTCCTGGAAGCTGGAAAGCGGAGACATCTTTGTAACGCCGGAAGCCATCCTGACTTATTCCGATCAGGGCCTTGGCCGGATGAGCCGCAACTTCCATGACTTTATGAGAGGGCATCTGATCCGCAGCCCTTATCTGCATAAGGATCGTCCGATCCTGATCAACAACTGGGAAGCAACCTATTTTGATTTTGATACGGACAAACTGTTAAAGCTGGCCAAAGAGGCAAAGGACCAGGGCATTGAGATGCTGGTCATGGACGATGGCTGGTTCGGTCAGCGCTCCTTCGATGACAGCTCGCTGGGGGACTGGACCGTTAACGAAGAGAAATTAAAGGGCGGCCTGAAATACCTGGTGGATCAGGTCAATGCACTGGGCCTTAAGTTTGGTATCTGGTTTGAGCCGGAGATGATCTCCCCCAATTCGGACCTGTACCGTGCCCATCCCGACTGGGCGCTGCAGTTAAAGGGACGGACCATTAACATGCACCGCTGCCAGTATGTGCTGGATCTTAGCCGCAGAGAGGTTTTGGACTATGTTTATGAAGCCGTTGCAAAGATCCTGCGCAGTGCCAACATCGAATATGTAAAGTGGGATATGAACCGGGCCATTTCCGATATGGGAAATGTAACGCTGCCTGCCGATCAGCAGGGAGAACTGTTCCATCGCTATGTACTGGGGGTATACGAACTGCAGGAGCGTCTGATCACGGAATTCCCGAACCTGCTTTTGGAAAACTGCTCCGGTGGCGGCGGCCGCTTTGATGCGGGTATGCTGTATTACAGCCCCCAGATCTGGACCAGCGACGATACCGATGCGGTAGAGCGTCTGCGTATTCAGGAAGGTACCGCTCTGCTGTATCCCTTATCTACCATGGGTGCCCATGTCAGCAAGTGCCCCAACGAACAGGTGGGGCGTATGACCAGCATGAAGATGCGCGGGGATGTGGCACTTTCCGGAACCTTCGGCTATGAGCTGGATCTGACTACCATGCCTGCAGATGAGAAGGCACAGATCCCCGGCCAGATCGAAAACTACCACAAATACCACAGCCTCATCGCGGAAGGGGATTATTACCGCCTCCATTCCTGGGATGACAAGAATCCTTACGATGCATGGATCGTGGTTGCAAAGGACAAGTCCGAAGCACTGGTGACCTTCTGCCAGGTGCTGGGAAGACCCGGCTATAAGCGGATCCTCCTGCCGCTGCAGGGGCTGGATCCCAATGCGGATTATATTCTGGACGGAGAAGCGTCGGTTCTTAAGAAC
>JAILDL010000060.1 GCA_024689465.1 Lachnospiraceae bacterium | reverse complement strand
TGCAGTGCGTGTTACATCAGTACTGAGAGAGGGGGATTAATTCATGGATGGAATGCTGTCTTAGGACGAAATAAATGCATTACTGAGCGGCATGGATATAGGTGAAAGCGGAGGGTTGGACGCGCCCATCGACGAGGAACTGCAGGCGAAGGTGGATGCTCACAACGAGATGGTTGCAGACGCCATGGCCAATCCGCAGGAACTGGCAGATGCCAGAAGCGCAGATGAAGCCACCCTGTCCGACATCGAACGGGATGCGATCGGAGAAGTAGCCAACATCAGTATGGGCTCTTCGGCAACCACCCTGTATTCCCTGGTCAACCGCAAAGTAAATATTACGACACCTACCGTGTCACTGGCTACATGGGAGAACGTGATCGATGATTACGAGAAACCCTGTGTATTCATTCAAATTAAATATACGGTGGGACTGGAAGGCAACAACATTCTGGTCCTTCGGGAACACGACGTAAAGGTCATCACCGACCTGATGATGGGCGGTGACGGCACCAACATAGACGGAGAACTGGGAGAGCTGCACTTAAGTGCGATCTCCGAAGCCATGAACCAGATGATGGGCGCTTCGGCCACATCCCTTTCTTCCATGCTTGGTAAGATGATCGATATCAGCCCGCCGGAGGCAAGTCTGGTAGATCTGACTGCTTATAAGAGCGGCGCCGATATATCTCCCTTCCTGGGAGGCACATTCGTCAAGATCGCCTTCCGCATGCAGATCGATGATCTGGTGGACTCCACACTGATGCAGTTGTATCCGGTGGATTTCGCAAAGACTCTTTACGAGAAGTTCATCGAACAGCAGATGGGTGGTGCGGCAGAACCCGAGCCCGCACCTGCACCGGCTCCTGCACCTGCAGCAGCAGCTCCCGCACCGGAGCCTCCGCAGGGTCAGCCGATGCCCGGCTACGATCCGAATGCGCAGGCCGGTTACGGAATGCCCCCGCAGGGCTACCCGATGCCGCCGCAGGGATATCCGATGCCACCCCAGGGATACGGCTACGGAATGCCCATGCAGCCTATGCAGAATGTGCAGGCCGCACAGTTCCAGTCCTTCTCGGGAGATTATACCCCGCAACCGGTACCGGCCAACATCGGACTGATCAGCGACGTACCGCTGGAGGTTACCGTAGAGCTTGGCAGGACCAAGAAGGCAATATCCGATATCCTGGATTTTGCACCGGGTACCATCATCGAGCTGGATAAGGTTGCCGGTGAACCGGTGGACGTGATCGTCAACGGCAAGCTGGTGGCAAAAGGGGAAGTAGTGGTAATCGAAGAAAGCTTCGGCGTCAGAGTAACAGAAATCATTGGGTGATGGTTTTGACGCAGGATCATAAACAGACAAACGATAAAGGAGAGTAAAATATATGGCAAAGAATATTTTAGTATGTGATGACGCAGCATTCATGAGAATGATGATCAAGGACATCCTTACCAAGAATGGCTATAATGTAGCAGGAGAGGCTGAAAACGGAGCAAAGGCAGTGGAGAAGTACAACGAAGTAAAGCCCGATCTTGTACTGATGGACATCACCATGCCTGAGATGGATGGTATCCAGGCTCTGAAGAAGATCAAAGAGAATGATCCCGGTGCACTGGTCATCATGTGTTCCGCAATGGGTCAGCAGGCCATGGTTATCGAATCCATTCAGGCCGGCGCAAAGGACTTCATCGTAAAGCCTTTCCAGGCAGATCGTGTTCTGGAAGCCGTTAAGAAGGTTGTTGGCTGATCATGGGATTATTGGCAACGCAGCGCTATAACAGCATAAGCCAGTTTATCACCGTTCTGCTGCTGTTTTTAGTAGTGGTTGCCATTACCTATTGGACCAGCAGGTGGATCGGAGGATATCAGAAGATGCATATGACATCTTCTGATATGGAAGTCCTCCAGACCTGCAGGATCACCAATGATAAGTATCTGCAGATCGTCAGAGTGGCGAATAAGCTTATTGTGATCGCAGTATGTAAGGACTCGGTTACGTTTCTGACCGAACTGGATCCAGATGCCATTGATCCGGAGCAGCAGGAGAACCCTGCAATGCCTCAGTTGGATTTCCAAAAGATTTTAGACAGCTTCGGAAAGAAGAAGAAAGAATGAACCTTAAACATATGGTGAAGCCTTTATGCCTGCTGTTACTAGTGGGCATATTGTGTATATATCCCAAGGTTTCAGCCCGGGCGGTAACCAATGTGGATTCCCCTCTTACCGGGGACACGGTGGATTCCACCACCCGAACCGATGCCGGCAGTGCTGAGACACCGGACGACCTTAACGAGATCAATATTGCAAACCAGGTGACGATCACCTATGAAGACAGTAACGGCCAGCTGGCAGGACCTCTTCGGATCTTCCTGACCCTGACACTGATCACCATCGCTCCGATGCTGATCATCATGCTGACCTCCTTTACGAGAGTCATCATCGTACTGCACTTTACCAGGACGGCACTGAGTACCCAGACGGCTCCCCCCAATCAGATTCTGATTGGGATTTCTCTGTTCTTGACATTCTTTATCATGCAGCCTACTTTTACCGCTGTATATCAGGATGCCATCATTCCCTTTGAAGAGGGACAGATTGAACAGGAGGAGTTTGTGGAGACCGCCATCGGCCCCTTCCGTACTTTCATGTACGGACAGACCGAGCGTAAGGACGTGCTCCTGTTTATGGAGATCGCAGGGGAAGAGTGGGATGGCGTGCTGGACAACATTCCCACCACCGTACTGATCCCTGCGTTCATTATCAGCGAACTGAGAACCGCATTTATCATCGGTTTCCTCATATACATTCCGTTTATCATCATCGATATGGTGGTGGCCTCCGCCCTGATGAGTATGGGTATGATGATGCTGCCGCCTACGACGATCTCCATGCCCTTCAAGATCCTGCTGTTTGTTCTGGCAGATGGCTGGAATCTTGTGATCGCAGGTGTGGTAAAGACTTTCTACTAGGAGAAAAACAGCTATGAGTGTGGATGTTGTAACACAGATCGCTTCCAGAGCACTGTTCCTCATAATCGAATGCTCGGCTCCCATTCTCCTGGTTTCCCTGGGCGTGGGCCTTCTGGTCAGCATTTTCCAGACGGTCACATCCATCCAGGAACAGACTCTGACTTTCGTGCCGAAGATCATCAGTGTATTTTTGGCCATCATGCTGTTCGGAGACTGGATACTGGGGCGGATCACAGAGTTCATGACGCAGCTCTGGGCCGATTTCAGTATGTACATTCATTGAGATGATTAAGGCAGATACATGATCCATTATACTTTTACCTATGACGATCTGATTTTCTTTCTGCTGATCTTTGTTCGTATCAGCTGCTGTGTGTTCGTGGTTCCGTTTTTCTCCATGAACACGGTACCCATGCGGCTGCGAGCAGGCCTTTCCTTTTTTATCAGCCTGCTGATGTACTACGTGCTGTCTCCTCATGCAGCCATCCCGTATCATACCGTGCTGGGCTACAGTGCACTGGTTTTAAAGGAAGCGGTGACCGGTTTCCTCATCGGATTCGGGGTGAATCTTTGTACCAGTATTCTGGGCTTTGCAGGTCACGTAGTAGATATGGAGGTCGGCCTGTCCATGGCGACTTTGTACGATCCGGCCACCCGGGAGAGCGTGACGCTGACCGGTATGTTTTATCAGTACACCATCATGCTGATGCTGATCATCAGCGGCATGTATGAATACATCATAAAGGCACTGGCCGAGACCTTTACCCTGATCCCCATTACCGGGGCGATCTTTCGCTCGGATCATATGGTGACCAGTCTGATCATGTTCATGACGGACTATATCACCATCGGTCTTCGGATCTGTCTGCCGGTCTTTGTGGTGATCATGATCCTGGACGCAGTTCTGGGGATCATGGCCAAAGTATCCCCGCAGCTCAACATGTTTGCGGTGGGTATCCAGTTAAAGCTTCTGGTCGGTCTGGCTGTTTTGTTCCTGACAGCAGCCATGCTCCCCAAGGCATCGGAAATGGTCTTTGTGGAGATCCGCCGGATGGTAGTTTCGTTTGTGGAAGGCATGATGTAGAGGATGCTCCAGTATAATCTCCAGTTCTTCGCACCGGAGGGACCGGGCGGAGAAAAGACGGAACCGGCAACTGAAAAGAAATTAAGTGATGCCCGTAAAAAAGGTCAGGTGGCCAAGAGCCGCGAGATCGCCAACGGAGTGGGCATCTTTGCCATATTTATTCTGATCCGCTTCTGGGCAGGCACCATGGGAACGTTTTTTATCGGGATCTTTCAGAATGTGTATTCCCGTTTCGGGGATTACACCTATCTGCCGGATTCCAGGATCCCCTCGGGGGATTACGGTGTGATCGTGCGCTACGGCATGTTACAGATTTTGCTGTGTATCGCACCCTTTCTCATTACCTTTCTCATTGTGGCCCTGGTAAGCGATATCGCCCAGGTGGGGTGGAAACCCACGGCGGAAACCTTAAAACCCAAGTTTGACCGTTTAAATCCGGCCAGCGGCGTCAAGAAACTGTTTTCATCCCAGTCCCTTGCGGAACTGGTCAAAGCGATCATGAAGATCGTGTTCATCCTGTATATGGCCTATTCCTATTTGCGGGGCCGTATGGATGAGATCTATCTGCTCTATGACATGTCGGTGGTACAGGGGGTACAGCTTTTATCCGATATCCTGTTCCAGGTGGGGATACGGATCGCAGCCGCCTACCTGCTCATTGCCATCGGTGACTTCGTCTATCAGAAGGTGAGGTTCAACAACGACATGAAGATGACCAAGCAGGAGGTCAAGGAAGAATACAAGGAACAGGAAGGTGATCCCGAGATCAAGGGAAAACAGAAGCAGCGGATGCAGGAAGCTTCCCGGCGTCGTATGATGCAGGACCTGCCCAAGGCCGACGTTGTCATCACCAACCCCACCCATTATGCCGTAGCGATCCGCTACGACCGGGAAACCGATCAGGCACCGGTGGTCCTGGCCAAAGGTGCGGATTATCTGGCCCAGCGTATTAAGGACGTGGCCAGGGAAAACAACGTGGAGATCGTTGAAAACAAGCCCCTTGCCCGAACCCTCTACACCAATGTGGAGATCGGACAGGAGATCCCGCCGGAGCTTTATCAGGCGGTGGCAGAAGTACTTGCCCTTGTTTATAAACTCCAAAACCGTCTGTAACACAGGCGTTATCGATAGGAAAGGAAGGGAGGACAATCGATGAGACTCAGCAGAGCCGATCTGGGTGTATCACTGTACATCCTGGCTGCATTCATCATGTTCATTGTCCCCATTCCCAACACGCTGCTGGATGTGTTGCTTGCCTTTAACATATCTGTAGCGTTTCTGGTATTGTTTCGATGCATGTTTGCAAAAGAAGTGCTGGAGATGTCCTTTTATCCCACCCTTTTGCTGTTCACGACGATCTTTCGTATCGGTCTGAATGTTTCTTCCACCAGACTGATCCTTACCACCGGCGATCCCGGTAACGTGGTCCGTACCTTCGGTTCCTACGTAGGCGGCAATGACCTGATCGTAGGTGCTATTATCTTCATCATCCTGATCATCATCCAGTTCGCGGTCATCAACAAAGGTTCCGAGCGTGTGGCTGAAGTAACTGCCCGTTTCACGCTGGATGCCATGCCCGGTAAGCAGATGGCCATCGATGCGGACTTAAATACCGGTGCCATTACCGACCAGGAAGCCAAGGCCCGCCGTGAGAAGATCCAGCAGGAATCCAGCTTCTTCGGTTCCATGGATGGTGCCGTAAAGTATGTAAAGGGAGATTCCATCGCCGGTATCATCATCACCGTGATCAACCTGGTAGGCGGTATCGCCATGGGCGTACTGCGGCAGGGTATGAGCGCAGGGGATGCCTTAAGTACCTATGCGATCCTGACCATCGGTGACGGTCTGGTTTCCCAGATCCCGTCCCTGCTCATCTCTCTGTCAACCGGTATTCTGGTCACCAAGGGCAGCAAGGACGCAGACTTTGGTTCTGTGCTGGTGGGACAGCTTTTCGGAGCACCCCGCGCCTTGTATCTGGTGGGCTTTGCCATTACGGCTCTGGGTGTATTTACACCTCTTAACCCCATTATCTTCGTGGGCATGGGTGTGGCCTTCATTTTGACTGCCCGGAACATGCAGAGCACGCTGGAAACCGCCAACATCGAACAGGAAGTGTCCGAAGAGGAAGTACAGGCCGAACAGGTTCGGCAGCCGGAGAACGTCAACAGCCTCCTGCAGGTGGATCCCATCGAGCTGGAATTCGGTTACGGTATCATTCCCCTTGCGGATGTAAACCAGGGCGGCGATCTTCTGGACCGTGTGGTTATGATAAGACGTCAGATCGCTTTGGAACTGGGTACCGTGGTTCCCATTATCCGCTTGCGGGATAACATCCAGTTAAATCCCAATCAGTACATCATTAAGATCAAAGGCATTCAGATCAGTGAAGGCGAGATCTTATTCGATCACTATATGGCCATGAACCCCGGGTATGTGGAAGAGGAGATCACCGGTATCCCTACCTTTGAACCCTCCTTCCATCTGCCGGCGATCTGGATCACCGAGAGCCAGAGAGAGCGTGCGGAATCCCTGGGTTATACGGTAGTAGACCCGCCGTCCATCATTGCGACCCATCTGACGGAAGTGATCCGGGAGCACATAGCGGAGCTCCTGACACGTCAGGACGTACAGAACCTGATCAGCAACGTCAAGGAAAACAATGCCACTTTGGTGGACGAACTGGTTCCCAAGCTCCTTGGGGTGGGCGAGATCCAGAAGGTCTTGCAGAACCTGCTTAGAGAGGGGATCTCTATCCGGGATCTGGCATCCATCATGGAGACGCTGGCCGACTATGCGCCTACGACCCGTGATACCGATATCCTGACGGAGTATGTCCGTCAGAGCCTTAAGAGGGCAATTTCCAACAAATACTTCCCTGCCAACGAGACCACCAGTGTGGTTACGCTGGATCCCAAGATCGAGAAGGAGATCATGGGCAGTGTAAAGCAGACGGAGCAGGGGGCTTATCTGACGCTGGATCCTGCGCGGATCAAGGCGATCATCACCAGCGTGGGAACGGAGATCAAGAAACTGGAAGATCAGGGCAAGAATCCGATCATCATCACAAGCCCGATCGTCCGGGTATATTTTAAGAAAATGACGGAAGACTATTACCGTGATCTGATCGTTGTTTCCTACAACGAGGTAGAGTCCAACGTAGAATTACAGTCAGTGGGGATGGTGACAGCATAACATGATCATCAAAAAGTTTGTGGGCAAGTCGGAGCCGGAGGCGATGAATGCCGCAAGAAGTGAATTAGGGGAAAATATTGTCGTAATGAACATCCGGACGCTCAAACGCAAGGGAGTCTTCGGATTTTTCAAACCGCAGCAGACGGAAGTAACGGTGGCACTGGAGGACGACGGGGATAAGTATTCTCAAAAGCCCATGATCAGTCCGGACCTGGTAGCGGCAACGGATCAGTTTTCCGATAAAAATGCATCCGCCCTGCCGGAGCGTACCATTGTACCCTTAAAACCGGTGACGCCGCAGATGATGGCAGAGGTAAACGAAGCGCTGGCAAAGGAAGCAAGGGAGCAGACGGCCCGCAAGGAGAGTGGCTCCACCATCGACTTTGTTACCCCGGAAGAAGCTTATATCAAGGCAACCACGCCCCCTCCCGCAGTCGAAGAACCCCGGAAGATGTCGGCGCTGGAACGCCTTTCCCAAAAGCAGGAGGAGCCTGCTATTTCTCCGGTAAAGGAAGAGGATGCTCCCGTAAAGGCACCGGAAAACGCAGAGGAGACCGCGCATATCTCCTGGCAGGAGAACGTCAAACAGACCAAGGTTTCCACACCTCAGGAGGAACAGCAGAAGCAGAAACTCATTACCTTTATGAAGCTTCTCTATAACACTATGCTGGACAATGAGGTGATCGAGAAATACGCAAACCAGATCCTGGATGAGACCGACCGGAACTTAAAGCCGGATGTGCCCATGGATTATATCCTGGCAGGGGTTTACCAGAAGATGATCCTGAAATTCGGTAAGCCCAGTCCTATTACGCCGGCGACCAGCGGACCCAAGGTAGTCTTTTTCGTAGGCCCTACCGGCGTGGGAAAGACCACGACCATCGCCAAGATCGCATCCAAGTTCAGTGTGGAGCAGAAGAAAAAGGTGGCCCTGCTGACGGCGGATACCTACCGTATCGCAGCCGCAGAACAGCTGCACACCTATGCCAATATTCTGGAAACCCCCTTCCGCATCATCTACACCGCGGAGGAGGTGGAGGCATCCCTTCGGGATTTTGCTTCCTTTGACTATATCCTGGTGGATACCGCAGGCCATTCCCAGCAGAACGTGGCCCTTCGGGAAAACATGAACACCTTTATCCACGCCGTGGACGGTCTGGCGGAACGGGAAGTGTTCCTGGTCGTCAGCGCCACCACCAAGTACCGGGATCTTTTGAACATCGCCGACAGCTATCAGGCAGTAGCCGATTACAAGCTGATCTTTACCAAGCTGGATGAGACCGTGACCCTTGGTAACCTGTATAACTTAAAGCAGTATACCGGTGCCAGCATGAGCTATATCACCTGCGGCCAGAACGTGCCCGATGATATGGAGGTCTTTGATCCACAGAAGACGGTAAAACAGATCCTGGGCGGTAAGAATTAAAGAAAAACGAAGGTTAAAAAATGGATCAGGCAGAGCAGTTAAGAAATATCATAAAAGCAAACAGCATGCCTCGCAGACCCCTGGCCCGTGTGATCACGGTCACCAGCGGAAAGGGAGGTGTGGGAAAATCCAATACCTCCATTAATCTGGCCCTGCAGTTTAAGCAGATGGGACAGCGGGTGATCATTCTGGATGCGGATTTTGGTCTGGCCAATATCGAGATCATGTTCGGAGCGGTGCCCCGGTTTAATCTCTACGATCTGATCTATCAGGGCAAGAACATCAAGGACATCATTACCTGGGGACAGGGCGGTGTAGGCTTTATCTCCGGAGGTTCCGGTATTTCCAACATGGGCGATCTGAGTAGGGAGTATCTGATCTACATCATTCAGAATCTGGCGGAACTGGATTCCCTGGCAGACATCATCATCGTGGATACCGGAGCGGGTATTTCCGATTCGGTCCTGGAGTTTCTGGTAGCCAGCGGGGAAGTACTTCTGGTGACCACTCCGGAGCCTACCTCCATTACGGATTCCTACTCTCTGCTGAAAAAGCTGAATAAGCATCCCAGATTTTCCAGCAACGAGACGAAGATCAAGGTGATCGCCAACATGGTGCGGAACACAGCGGAAGGAGAAACCCTGTATCACAAGCTGAACGCAGTGGTTTCCCGTTATTTGAAGCTTCCGATCTTTTATCTGGGCAGTGTACCCAGTGATAAGGAACTGGAAGATGCGGTGAGGCAGCAGATGCCTGTTTCTCTGAAATCTCCCATGGCCAAGAGCTCCATCGCCTACCAGGAGATCGCAGGCAAATTAATGAGCAAGGATGTCAGTGGTGATGTGCCCAGGCGCGGCATGGCAGCGTTTTTCTCCCACATCATCAAATCGAAAAAGACGAGTTAAGAAAAGGGGTCAACATGGAAAATATGCTACAGAACCTTATCCTGCCGGGACAGAAGATCGAATTGCAGGCAGTGGAAAAGAAATTGGACAACGGAGAGGATTCGCCCCATAAGGTGTATGTCAGTTCCGTATACGACGTCCTGACAGAGGATCAGTTCGAAGTGACCATGCCCCTGGAACAGGAGAAACTGATCCTGCTTCCCGTGGATAAGGAGTACGATATGTGCTTCTATACGGAAAACGGGCTGTATCAGTGCTTTGCCAGAGTGATCGACCGGTATAAGAGCAACAATGTCTATGTACTGGTCATGGAGCTGACCTCCAATCTGCGCAAGTACCAGAGAAGAGAATATTACCGTTTCAGCTGCGCACTGGAAATGAACAGCCGCAAGCTGGAACTGGAAGAAGTAAAGGCAGTGGAACGCAAGCACATGCTCCTGGTTCCCGGTCTTCCCTTAAAGAGGGCGATCATCGTGGACATCAGCGGTGGCGGACTTCGTTTTGTTGCAAACTATCAGTATGAGCCCGGATGCCTCATCTACTGTGTTTATCATCTGCTCATCGGGGGACGGAACAAGGAATACAACCTGGTGGGCAAGGTCCTGACTTCTGAGGAGAGCACCCGTAATGCGGGGACTTATGAGCACCGCGTTCAGTATATCAATATGAACGTGGACGAGAGAGAAGAGATCATAAAATATATCTTTGAGGAAGAAAGAAAGCACAGAAGACAGGAAAGGGGAATGTAAAGTGCTAAATTGTAAAAAAATTCTCGTCGTAGATGACTCTGCACTTATGAGAAGAGTGCTGGGTGATATAATCGAGTCAGACGGAAGATTCCAAGTTGCGGATCGTGCCAAGGACGGTAAGGAAGCACTGGAGCTACTGAAAAAGAATCGATATGACGCAGTCGTGCTGGATGTAAACATGCCGGTCATGAACGGATTAGAGCTCTTAAGAGAGCTGCAGCGTAATAAGATCGCTGCAAAGGTCCTGATGGCCAGCACGGATACAAAAGAAGGCGCGAAGGTCACCATGGACGCTCTGGAATTAGGCGCCCTGGACTTCATCCACAAGCCCAGCAATGCACTGAACTGTAAGGAAGACTCCTTTAAGCAGGATTTCATAAGATTACTTGCAGCAGTTGCAAACGGCAAAGAGCAGAAGTTCGTTCCTACATTCAGTATCCAGAAGATCCAGGAGTCGAAGAAGCTGGTTCAGCTGGTCAGCAAACATTCCACGACTTCCGGAAACAAACTTATCGCCATTGCAAGTTCCACTGGAGGACCCAAGGCTCTTCAATCGGTGATCCCGAAATTGCCGAAGAACATCAACGCACCCGTCCTCATCGTGCAGCACATGCCCCAGGGCTTTACCAAGTCCCTGGCAGAGAGACTGGATTCCCTGAGCGAGGTATCGGTCAAGGAAGCGGAAGACGGAGATGCTTTGGAGAAAGGAAAAGTATATATCGCCCGTGGCGGTGTCCATATGAATGTGGATCCCAGAAAGCCGGGGATGAATATATTCTATTCCGATCAACCGACCAGAGAGGGGGTAAAGCCCTGCGCCAACTATATGTATGAATCCCTGATCGGCAGCAAATACGACGAGATCGTATGCGTGGTCATGACGGGAATGGGTGCAGATGGCACTGAAGGCATTAAGAATCTGTCCAAGACAAATAAGATTCGCGTCATTGCTCAGGAGGAAAGTACCTGCGCCGTTTATGGTATGCCCAAGAGCATCGTGAACAGCGGCCTGGCAGATCAGGTCGTAGGACTGGAAGACATCGCACAGGAGATCATCATGAATGTGGGTGTCAGATAAAGAATAATGGAGGAATTGCAAGATGGATGTCAGTCAGTATTTGGAAATTTTCCTTGACGAGTCAAGAGAGCACCTGCAAAATCTGAACAAGCAGATCCTGCAGCTGGAGCAGGAGCCGGACAACATGGACGTGATCAATGAGATCTTCCGTGCTGCCCACTCCCTGAAAGGTATGGCAGGCACCATGGGTTACAAGAGAATGCAGACCCTGACCCATGATATGGAGAACGTTTTCTCGGAGGTTCGCAGCGGGAATATCAAGATCCAGTCAAACATGATCGATATTCTGTTCCAGTGTCTGGACGCACTGGAAGGCTATGTTGCCAATATCCAGGAGTCTCAGGATGAGGGAACCAACGATAACGAAGCCATCATCAAGATGCTGAACGACTGCATCAATCCTTCCGCAGGCGGCGCAGAAGCTCCCAAGGCAGCAAGCGCAGAAGAAGGAAAGGAAGAGGCAAAGGCAGAAGCCGGAGCAGGCTGGGCAAAGATCAATCTGGACAGCACACAGCAGAAGGCCATCGCCGAAGCTGCAGAGCAGGGCAAGCATGTTTACGGCATCGACGTAAAGATCCAGGAATCCTGCGTACTGAAGGCAGCCCGTGCATTCCTTGTATTTAAAGCCATTGAAGAAAACGGCGAGATCCTGATCTCCGAGCCTTCCGCACAGGATATCGAGGATGAGAAGTTTGATTTCGATTTCAGCCTGGTAGTGGTATCAGAGGATTCTCTGGAGAATACCCTGGCCGCTGTGAAGAGCGTATCCGAGATCGATTCCGCAACCGGTAAGGAAGTAACCGTTGCAGACTTCAGCGCAGAGAAGGAAGAAGCCAAGGAAGAAGCGAAAGAGGAAGCAAAGGAAGAAACTCCCGCAACCACCGCTCCCGCTGTGGCAGCTCCTACCGCTCCCGCAGCCCCTGCAGCAAGTGCTTCTCCCGCTAAGGCAGACAATGGCAAGAAACAGGCTTCTAAGCCTGTTGTAGGACGTACCGTCCGTGTAGATATTGAGAAACTGGATGTTCTGATGAATCTGGTCAGCGAGCTGATCATTGCAAAGAACTCCTTAGAAGCAGCTGCCACCACCTCCAAGGAAGGCAGCTCCGATAACAGTGCGATCAACGAACAGCTGGAATACCTGGAGAGCATTACCACCAACCTGCATGAATCCGTTATGAAGGTTCGAATGGTGCCCATCGAGAGTGTTGTCAGCAAGTTCCCCCGTATGGTCCGCGACTTGTCCAAGAAGCTGGATAAGAAGATGGAACTGTACATGACCGGTGAAGACACCGAAATGGATCGTACCGTAGTAGATGAGATCGGTGATCCTCTGATGCACTTGATCCGTAACTCCGCAGACCACGGTCTGGAGAGTGAAGAGATCCGTCGTCAGAGAGGCAAGGATCCCGTTGGTTCCATTTTCCTGGATGCATATCAGGAAGGCAACAACGTCGTCATCGAAGTCAGAGATGATGGTAACGGTATCGACGTGGAAGCGGTTCGTGCAAAGGCGATCGAGAGAGGAACCATTACTCCCGAGCAGGCACAGACCATGGAAGACAAGGATATCATCAACCTGCTGTTCCTGCCCAGCTTCTCTACCGCAAAGAAGATTACCGATGTTTCCGGTCGTGGAGTAGGTCTGGACGTTGTTCGTTCCAAGATCGAGTCCTTAAGCGGTGAAGTGGAAGTTAAGAGTAAGCTTGGTGAAGGCAGTACCTGGACCATCCGACTTCCTCTTACCCTGGCGATCGTACAGGCTCTCATGGTTGTTGTGGGCGACGAGAAGTATGCGATCTCCTTAGGCTCCATTCAGACCATCGAAGATGTACGTACACAGGATATCAAGCTGGTACAGAACAAAGAAGTGATCAATCTCCGTGGAAACGTGATTCCTCTGGTTCGCCTCTCCCAGGTACTGGATCTGGAGAACCCCAAGGAAGACGGAGAAAGTATGGTGGTTGTTATCGTTAAGAAGGGTGACAAGTATGCAGGTCTCGTAGTGGACGAGCTGATCGGCCAGCAGGAGATCGTTATCAAGTCCATGGGCACCTACATTAACAAGAACAAGATCATATCCGGCGCAACGATCTTAGGTGATGGCGAAGTTGCTCTGATCCTGGATGCAAACGCATTGATTTAAGCTGATTCAGCGGAAATGGAGAATAAAGATGGAAGCTTTAGAAACGAGTGCTACATTAATCCAATATATCATCGTTAAAATGGGAGATGAGCAGTTCGGCATCGACATCAGCTATATCGATAACATCGTTCGTATGCAGAGCATGACCAGAGTTCCCAAGGTTGCTGATTATATCAAGGGTGTTATCAATCTCCGTGGTGAGGTTATTCCCGTTGTCAGCATGCGCATCAAGATCGGGATCGATCCCGATGAGTATACCAATAAAACCAGGATCATTATCGTGAAAGCCGAAGAGTATGGTAGAATTGGTATTATAGTAGATGAGGTACGTGAGGTCATCACCTTAAATTCCGATGACATCGACCGCATCAGCAAATCCAAGGATGACCGCGCCACCTATTTACAGGGTGTGGGCAAGGTAAATGATACGCTGGTATCCATCCTGGACCTGAATGCACTGCTTTCTACCGAGCAGGCATAAGTTACAGATCTGTATTTTGAGTACTTCCGGGAGCAGTTTGCTCTCGGGAGTACTTCTGATAATACAAGAGGGGTGGATTCTCTTTCAACAGAGTGGTTGAGAAAGGTGTTTCTATGATTCAGGACATGAGTTTGGACGAGCTCACGGCTCAGTATTTTGATGTTTTTAAAGAACTTGGCAACATCGGTGCGGGAAATGCAACGACAGCTCTTGCATCCTTGCTGCAGACAAAAGTGGATATGAAAGTTCCTCAGGTTACGCTGGCTGAGTTCCGTAATCTGGGGGAGATGATCGGTGGAGACGACCAGGTCATGGTCGGCATCTATCTTGGTGTGGAAGGCGATATTACCGGTAGTATGATGTTCCTGACCAAAAAGGAAACCGGTAAGGTCCTGGTCAACAAGCTGATGATGCAGGAGCCGGACGGAGAGGACTTTAATGAGATGGAACTTTCCGCTATGAAGGAAGTGGGGAATATCATCTGCGGTTCTTACCTCAATTCCCTGTCTACACTGACCAATATGAAGATTTATCCCACCATTCCGGATATCGCCATTGATATGGCCACTGCGATCTTAAGTGTGCCTGCGATCCAGTTTGGTATTATGGGCGACAAGATCCTGCTGATCCAGACCCAGTTCACCGATGACGTGGAACTGGATGGTTTCTTCATTCTGATCCCCGACCTGGATTCCTATCAAAAGATACTCATGTCTTTGGGTCTCAGCTGATTATTTGTGGTACAATATCAGTATAATGTTAGGAATAAATGGTTCTACAATCGGGGAGCTTTAAATGAGCGAAATAATAAAAGTAGGAATGGCAGATTTAAATACATGCAAGAGCCCGGATGGTATCACCACCCTTGGGCTTGGTTCCTGTGTGGGAATCGCAATTCGCGATCCGGTCACCAAGATCGGCGGTCTGGCGCATGTTATGCTTCCGGACAGCACTTCGATCCGCAACAATACTTCTATCCCGAAGTTTGCGGATACAGGGATCGTGCAGTTGGTAAATGATATTGTAAAGCTGGGCGCTAACCGTTCCAGACTGGTGGCAAAGATCGCCGGCGGAGCCCAGATGTTCGCATTCAACGCAAACTCCAACATGGTGCGTGTGGGTGATAAGAATGTGGAAGCCAGCAAGAAGAAACTGGCCGAACTGAAAATTCCCATCCTGGCACAGGACACCGGCGAGAATTACGGACGTACGGTTATCTTTTATCCGGAGACCGGCGACTTTGTGATCCGGGCCGTAGGAAAGCCGGAAAAGGTTATCTGACGAGGGCACTTTTGTGAAACGAAAATACCTACCTGCGATCCTCACGCTGACGGCGGGGTTGATCGCAAGTATCATAATGACGTTATTGCATTACGAGATCGGTAAGATGCTGGTCATTTTGCTGATCACACTTGTAGTCTTTTATTTTCTCGGAAGTCTGCTCCGGTACTTTTTAGACAGGTTTGAAGCACAGATCGAGGAAAAAAACCTGGATGAAGGGGAAGTGATCGAGAAGGAACCGGATTCCGAAGATGGAGCCGCAGAAGGCACCGAAGAAGAGACTGCAGGGGAAGACATCACGGAATAAGGACGGTCTATAGGGTATGGACGAAGCTGGCAGAGAAAAGCTATGGGCTGAGTACGGAAGCACAAATTCGCCCGAGCTCAGAGAAAAACTGATCGTAGAATATGCGCCGTTGGTCAAGCTGGTTGCCGGAAGACTGAGCATGTATCTGGGATACACAGTAGAGTACGACGATCTGGTTGGTTATGGCGTTTTTGGCTTGATCGATGCCATTGACAAGTTTGATCCCTCCAAGGCTGTAAAGTTTGAAACCTATGCCAGCCTGCGGATCCGCGGATCTATCATCGATCAGATTCGAAAGATGGACTGGATCCCCAGAACGATCCGTCAGAAGCAGAAGAAGATCGATGAAGCGATCAAGGCCATTGAGAGCGGCACCGGACACACTGCTTCCGATGCGGAGATCGCAGAGTCTCTGGGAATTACCGAAGACGAACTGCTGGATTGGCAGAGCCAGATGAAGGTGACCAATCTGGTCTCCTTAAACGAATATATGGAAGCCGGCAGCGACATCCCGCAGAAGGATGACGGCCGGAACGAATCCTTCGAGAATCCCGAAGCAGCCTTAGAGCGCGACGAGCTGAAGCAGAAGCTGATGGAAGCACTGGAAGTGCTTACGGAGAAGGAACGCAAGGTCATTGTTTTATACTATTACGAAGAACTTACACTGAAAGAGATCAGTGAAGTACTGGAAGTATCTGAGTCCCGTATTTCCCAGCTGCACACCCGTGCACTGGAAAAGATGAAGGGCTCTCTTGGGAAGTATATGGGGGTACTGAACAAGATTTCCAAATAAAAGGCATTTCGCCGGGAGTATGGGTAGAAGGGAACTAAATGGCAAATGGTTATTTTCAGCTGGTATGTGTGAACGGAGGGTGCGCGCTTCGCGTGGTTCCGCCCACAGATGGCGGCGAACTGGTGGCCCTCAAGGAAGTCATGAATTACCTGGATCTGCACAAGGTAACCTATGACTCCAAGCAGGTCGGTGTGATCGTCAATGCGGTGGTCACATCCGGAAAGATGGCACAGGCGATCATCGATCCGACAAAGGAATACAGAGAAAGAGAAAGTTATCTTTTCATGCCGGCAGAGGACAGGATGTCCGTGGCGGTTCGTTTTTATGCTCCGACGGAAGGGTGCGAACTCATGACGGAGCAGGAATTCTATAATGATCTGAAACTCAAAGGGATCATCTACGGTATCGATGAAGCCACCGTCAAAGGCTTCTTTTCCAAGAGAGATTATTGCAAGACCATTGAAGTTGCTCACGGCACGGTGCCTGTACAGGGACACGATGCCAAGATCGAATACTTCTTTCATACGGAGCCGCACATTAAGCCTGCCCTCAACGAGGACGGCAGCGTAAACTTCTTTGAGCTGGGTACGGTAAACCATGTAAAGCAGGGCGACCTGCTGGCAAGGAGAACACCGGAGGACCGCGGAAAAGACGGTACGGATGTTTACGGAAAACCCATTCATCCCAGACAGGTGACGGCGCAGATCCTGCATTACGGTCATAATATCCACGCTTCCGAAGATAAGAATGAATTGACCAGTGAAGTCAACGGACATGTTCAGTTGATCGACGGCAGTGTGTTCGTCTCCGATATGCTGGAACTGACCAACGTGGACAACAGCACCGGTAACATTAAATACGACGGTTCCGTACATGTCAGCGGCAATGTGGTGGAGAACTTCTCCCTGGAAGCCGGCGGCAACGTAACCGTAGACGGCGTGGTTGAAGGCGCCCATATCATCTCCGGAGGGGATATCATCATTGCCCGTGGTATGAACGGTATGAGCAAGGGTATCCTGGAAGCAAAGGGCAACGTGGTGGTAAAGTTCCTGGAAAACGCCACGGTCAAAGCTACCGGAAGCGTTACGGCAGAATCCATGCTCCATTCCTTTGTTTCGGCAGGGGCGGAGATCCTTTGTACCGGGAAGAGAGGCTTCATCACCGGCGGCCGGGTAAGTGCCACCAGCCAGATCAAGGTGCGCACCCTCGGATCTTCTCTGGGAGCGGACACCGTGATCGAAGTCGGTGCGGATCCCGCCATGAAGATGGAATTTTCCAAACTGACCAAGGCCATCCCCGAGATCGAAGCGCAGCTTAAGCAGATCGATCCCGTTCTGGTGAATATCCAGGCAAAGCTCCAGAGCGGCGTGAAATTAGAGCCCAACCAGATGAAGTATGTTTCCACACTGGTTGCCACCAGAAAGCAGAAGATCGAGGAATTGGAATCCTCGAAAAAGAGACTGGCTGAACTGCAGGAAACCCTTGGTTTTTCGGCAGAATCCAGCATCATCGTAGAAGGAGAAGTCTATCCCGGAACCAAGATCTGCATTGGAGATGTTTCCAAAACCATCCAGAATGCAGTAAAATATTGTCGGTTCATTAAGAGTCAGGGGGATGTGAAGATCACATCCATCTGACAGTAGCGGAAAGAAAGGGACATTATGGCGATCAATCCCATTGAGCTTAACGGGACGATCTCCCGCTTGCAGGACTACTCCTCCATGAAGCAGAACGAGGACCAGAAGGGTGCTCTTTTGCAGAATGCGCTGGAGCAGGAACAGCAGAAGGAAGAAGCAGTCACCCTCGAGATCGTGCACAACAAGGAAGATGTGGACAATGAGGGGAAACGGCCGGATGCCAAGGAAAAAGGCAACGGTGAATATTCCGGTGACGGCGGACAGAAGCGTCACGGAAAGGACAAGGAAAAAGAGGAAGAGGTCCATAAGAGTAAGGACGGTAAGAAGATCCTGATGGGCAGCTTCGATATCAAAATCTAGATATCCTGATTTCCATTCTCAGGATATCTCTTCATGTGAGGAATTATGAACACTACGGCGATTATTGTTATTTTAGTGGGAATCGTGATCTTTGTGGTCAGCTTTCTAATCCCTGTGGGAAATGAAGATCCGGACAGTGATCTGTATGAGGTCAGCCAGGAGGAGATCCATAAGGCAGTAGCTGCGGAGGCCGAGCGCGGCCGGATCCGTATGGAAGAGGTGGTGGATGAAACCGTTACCTATGCCATCGAAAAAGCAGAACGTGCCATGGAACGGGTTTCCAACGAAAAGATCATGGCCATCGGAGAATATTCCGATACCGTGCTGAAAGACATCGATAAGAATCATAAGGAAGTGACCTTCCTGTATGACATGTTAAATGATAAGCACGACAATCTGCAGGAGACGGTCAAAGTCGCCCAGCAGGCTGCAACCGATGCCCGTCAGGCATCTGAGGATGCGCAGCAGAGTACATCGGAAGCCTATCAGGCAACCCAGGAGGTACAGCAGGCCCTTCGCGCCACCGAGGAGACCACGGAAGAAAAGGTTTCCATGACGGCCGATGAACTGCTGGATGCCATTGACGAAGTAGCAGTGGAGGAACGTCCTGCCAAGGAGTTCCATGCCTTTGAGCCTCCCAAGGTAGAAGTGGTTCCCAAGAAGAGCACCAAAAAGACTTCGACCCGTAAAAAGGCAGCTTCTTCCGGAGAAAAAGCCGATGCCGCAGAAGCTTCCGCCAAGGCGGTGGATCCCGAGAAGATCCCCCAGCTGCAGTTTTCCACGGGGGACGAAGAAAGCGACAATCTGGGAAGAGCCAATAACAACGATCGCATCCTGGAGATGCATCGGGCCGGGAAATCCAATATGGCCATCGCCAAAGCCCTGGGCCTTGGCATGGGAGAAGTAAAGCTGGTCATTGATCTGTATCAGAAGGGCATTAAGGGATAAACGGGAAATGAAGAAGATTTATTTAAAATATTACCTTCGCGGGCTGGGGATCGGTATTGCGGTCACCGCTTTAGTGGTATCCATTCTGCTGGGAAACTCCGGCAAAAAGGCCATGAGCGATGAAGAAATCATGGAAAGAGCCGCGGAACTGGGCATGGTGAAAAGCAGCTCCGTACTTACCGATGAGGGAATCCTGATCACACAATCCACCCAGGCAGAAGAAACGGAAGAAAATGCAGCGGAAGAATCCAAAGCGGCGGAAGAATCCAAAGCGGCGGAAGAATCCAAAACAGCGGAAGAGTCTAAAGCAGCGGAAGAGTCCAAAGTGGCAGAAGAGTCTAAAGCAGCAGAAGAAGAAAAGAAGAAAGCCGAAGAGGAAACCCGGAAGGCGGAAGAAGCAAAGAAGAAAGAGGAAGAGGAAGAAGCCCGGAAGAAGGCGGAGGAGGAATCAAAAGAAGCGGAAGCTTCTTCGGAAGCGGAAGCGTCTTCGGAAGCAGAAGAAACAAAGCCCGCCGGCAGCACAAAGGACACTTCCTTCGAAGTCGTAAGGGGGGATTCTTCCTACTCCGTAGCCAAGAGATTGTATGCCGCAGGACTTGTAAGCGGCGTCAATGACTTTGATTCCTATCTGTGCGCCAACGGTTACGATAAGCGGATCTGCGTGGGAACCTTTACCATTCCCGCAGGAGCCGATTACCCGACCATTGCAAAGATCATCACCAAGACAAATTAGAAACTTTGTCAGGATAGGCGGAAAACGGGAGAAATCTCAAGATTTTACATTGCATCTGGCACAAATATGTGTTAGTATAAATCGTTGTCAAAAATTCACGCGCTGTCTATTTGCAGCAGGTGCCCTTGCTCTGGGTCAGCTGCAGAGCAGAAGGATGTGCTGGCCGTGTCGAAAGCGGAAAGCGGATACATCCCTCGAAAGGATACGCGGACGTACAAACCAAATCGGAGGTATTAAAAATGAGCGTTTTAACAATGAAACAGTTACTTGAAGCAGGTGTTCATTTCGGACATCAGACCAGAAGATGGAACCCTAAGATGGCTCCCTATATCTTCACGGAGCGTAACGGAATCCACATCATCGATCTGCAGAAGTCCGTTGTAAAGGTTGACGAAGCTTACAACGCAGTAGCAGATATCGTTGCACAGGGTGGTATCATCCTGTTCGTTGGTACCAAGAAGCAGGCACAGGATGCTGTTAAGACAGAAGCTGAGCGTTGCGGTATGTACTATGTAAACGAGAGATGGCTGGGTGG
This sequence comes from Lachnospiraceae bacterium, assembly GCA_024689465.1. Classification (GTDB taxonomy): domain Bacteria; phylum Bacillota; class Clostridia; order Lachnospirales; family Lachnospiraceae; genus JAILDL01. Next base: position 34,543 of record JAILDL010000060.1, on the reverse strand, counting down.
TATGCTCACCAACTTCAAGACAATCCAGTCCAGAATCGATCGTCTCAATGCCATCAACAAGATGGAAGAGGACGGAACCTTTGATGTTCTGCCCAAGAAGGAAGTTGCTCAGTTAAAGAAGGAGCAGGAGAAGCTGGAGAAGAACATCGGCGGTATCAAGACCATGGGTCGTATTCCCGATTGCATCTTCGTTGTAGATCCCAAGAAGGAAAGAATCTGTGTACAGGAAGCTCAGAGACTGGGCATCACCCTGATCGGTATCGGTGATACCAACTGTGATCCTGAAGAATTAGACTACATCATCCCCGGTAACGATGATGCGATCCGTGCCGTTAAGCTGATCGTTGGCAAGATGGCAGACGCTGTTATCGAAGCTCGCCAGGGTGAAACAGCTGAGAACGCTGACCAGGTAGCTGAGGCTGCTGAAGGCGAAGCTACTGATATTGAAGAAGTTGCTTCTGAAAACTAATTACATTCGACCGATTATCGGAGAGGAGATTTGTTTATGATCACAGCACAAATGGTTAAAGATTTAAGAGAACTTTCCGGCGCAGGTATGATGGACTGCAAGAAGGCTCTGAACGAGACAAACGGAGATATGGATGCTGCTATGGAGTTCCTTCGCAAGAGCGGTGCTGCCAAGGCCGAGAAGAAGGCCAGCAGAATCGCAGCAGAAGGTATCTGCCGTATCGCACAGGATGGCGACAAGGCAGCTGCAGTGGTTGAGGTGAATTCCGAGACCGACTTCGTTGCAAAGAACGAGAAGTTCCAGACATTTGTTGAAGCTGTTGCAAAGCAGGCTTTAAATACAAAGAATACCGACATGGATGCATTCATGGCTGAAAGCTGGATCCTGGATGGTTCCAAGACCGTTCAGGAAGCTCTGGTTGAGCAGATCGCTGTTATCGGCGAGAAGCTGAGCATTCGTCGTTTTGAGAAGGTAGAAGCTACCAACGGCTGTGTTGTTTCCTACGTACACGGCGGCGGCAGAATCGGTGTTCTGGTGAACGCTGAGACTGCTACTGTTACCGATGCTGTAAAGGATGCCCTGACCAACATCGCTATGCAGATCGCAGCTATGAACCCTTCCTACATCAGCAGAAATGATATTTCCGATGCAGAGCTGGCTAAGATCCGTGAGATCACTGTAGACAGCGCTCTGAACGATCCTGCATCTCTTCCCAAGCCCATCCTTCAGAAGCTGATCGAGAGAGCTCTGAACGAGAAGGCATGGAGCGATGAGGATATGGCTGCTTACGAGGCAGAGAAGAACAATAAGTTCCTCTTCAACTTCCTTTCCAAGGAAGCTGCTGCTAAGCTGGCTGAGTTCGCTATGGAAGGCAAGGAGACCTACCTTGCAGACAAGATCTTCTGTGGTCTGGTAGACGGACGTATCTCCAAGCAGCTGAAGGAGATCTGCCTGTTAGATCAGGCTTACGTTAAGGCAGAAGATGGTAAGCAGACAGTAGAAGCTTACTTAAAGAGTGTTGCAGCAGATCTGAAGATCGTTAAGTACGTTCGTTTCGAGACCGGTGAAGGCCTTGAGAAGAAGAACGAGAACTTCGCTGAAGAAGTTGCTGCTCAGATGAACGCTTAATTTCTAAGACAAGGCATAATGAAAGCTCCGCACTCAATCGGGTGTGGAGCTTTTTTGTGTGGCGATAAGCCAAGCGGTTTCGGTGATCCCCTTGATCAGGACTTATCCGAAGACGATTCTGCATTCTGTCGCTGCTGCGCTTTCTTTAACAGACCCGGATACAGGGATTCGTCCCAGATATAGGCGAAGATCGCTGCAAAGGGGATGGCCAGGAGCAGACCAACAATGCCAAACATACGGCTGCCCACGATGATACAGATCAGGATCCATACACTGGATACGCCCAGGGTATTACCGAAAAGCTTGGGCTTGATCACGTACCCATCCAGTGTCTGAAGGACGAGGGTGAAGATCAGGAAAGCCAGGGCATACCAGGGATTTACAAACAACAGGACAAAACCGCCAACTAAAAATCCGACGATGGGGCCAAAGGTGGGGGCCAGATTGGTAATGCCCACGACCACGGAGATCAGCAGTTTGTAGGGCATACCGGCGATGCACATGAAGATAAAATTGATCACTCCGACGATCAGGCCTTCCAGAAAATCCCCCAGGATATAGCGCAGGAGAATGGTGTTGCACTGGGACCAGAAGGTTCCCATTTCCTCATAGCGCTTTTTCGGAATAACCAACTGCAGGAGCTTTATGGAGGACTCCAGAAGACGTTCCTTGTCCGCCAGGAAATAAATGGCCAGAACAAAGCCCAGCAGGAAGGTCATAAACCCGTTTCCGATGGAAAGGGATGTATCCACGATGTTTCCCATGTTATTTTGCAGGGCATCGGTAATGGTGGCGACCAGATAATCACCGAATTCCGTGATCCTGGACAGATCGATGTGAAATGCGGATGCGCTGTCGTTGAGACCGGCCAGAAGAGACTGGAGGCCGGCACCGTATTCTCCGATGTTATCGATGAATCCCATGACAGATAGGACCATCTGGGGGACGATGGCGGCAAAGAGAAGCAGTACCACCAGCAGCACCGAGGCAAAGGCAAAGAGGACGGACAGGTTCTTTTGGAGCTTTACCGCTTTGATCTTATAGAAGACCTTTTCCCGGAAAAAACGCATCAGCGGGTTGATGATATAGGCGATGATCAGTCCGTAGAATACCGGAGAAATAAAGCGGAACAGTGTGAGCACCGTACTCCAGATCACGGGCAGATGCATGAGGATCACCAGGAGCAGAACGGCAGAACAGGTGGCAATGGTATAGGGAATCCATTTCCTATCCTGCAGACCGGATGGTAGTTTCATAAGCAATGACTCTCCCTTTCCTTATGGATCGTTTCCATATTGATAGATTCCATATTGATAGTTTAAGGGTAGCATTCTTGGGAGGGAGAAACAATTAAAAAATTTATAAACAATCCTGAAGATGACTTGATTCTCTTCGCCCATGCCATTATGATATATAAGAATCCCTACTTCTCTGGTGGGAAATTAGGAAAGCAAAGCAGTGAATTCCTATTGAGAAATTCTCTGTTTTTTGGCACAATATAGAAGTGCCTTTTTGCCCATATGAGGGTCGGGAAGGTTGTCTATTGTTGTTATCTGCATGTTGCAGTATGAAAGGAATCATATGAGTGATGTATTATTACAGGTAAGCGGCTTATCCGCCAGAGTGGAGGACAAGGAGATCCTTCATGGTGTGGATCTGACCATCGGCAGTGGGGAAACCCATGTGCTCATGGGCCCTAACGGTGCCGGTAAGTCGACTTTAGGATATGTACTGATGGGCAATCCACGGTACGAGATCACCGAAGGCAGGATTTCCTTTAAGGGAGAGGATATTACCGAAGAAGGTGCAGACAAGAGAGCCAAAGCGGGCATGTTCTTATCCTTCCAGGAGCCTCTGGAGGTACCGGGTCTTACTACGGAGAGCTTTATCCGCTCCGCCATGGAACAAAAGAGCGGACAGCGTCTGAAACTGATGGAGTTTCGCAAGCAGCTTTCCGCAGCCATGGAAGTTCTTCAGATGGACGAGGCTTATGCTAAGAGAAGTCTCAATACAGGTTTCTCCGGCGGTGAGAAAAAGAAGGCAGAGATCCTGCAGCTGATGATGCTCCGCCCGGATCTGGCCATTCTGGATGAGACCGATTCCGGTCTGGATGTGGATGCAGTTCGTCTGGTAGCAAAGGGGATTGAGGAGTTTCAGAAGGAAAGAGGCGGCTCTCTTTTGATCATTACCCACAGCACCCGTATTCTGGACTCTCTGAATGTGGATAAGACCCACATCATGGTGAACGGCAGACTGGTAAACAGCGGCGACGGTTCTCTGGTTGCTGAGATCAACCAGGGCGGATACGAGAAATACATGGCATAGAAGGGACGGGGACTGATGAAAGAAAAATCACAGGTCGATGATATTAACCGTTCCATATACGATATAAAGAACGAAAACGTTGACGAGTACAAGCTGGAATCCGGACTGACGCCGGAGATCGTAGAGAAGATCTCTTCCGAGAAGAACGATCCGGAGTGGATGCGGGCTTTCCGGTTAAAGAGCCTGGAAATCTATAACTCCATGGGCATTCCGGACTGGGGTCCCTCCATTGACGGTCTGGATATGAATAACATCGTGACCTACGTGCGTCCCAATACCAAGATGAGCGCAAAGTGGTCCGAGGTTCCCGAAGATATCAAGGATACTTTTGAACGTTTGGGCATTCCCCAGGCAGAGCGTGAGTCTCTGGCCGGTGTGGGTGCGCAGTTCGATTCGGAACTGGTTTATCATAATGTAAAAGAAGAAGTAGCAGCGCAGGGCGTCATTTATTCCGATCTGGAAAGTGCCTTGCATGGTCCTTATGCAGATATGATCAAAAAGCATTTCATGAAGCTGATCACACCGCAGGATCATAAATTTGCAGCACTCCACGGGGCAGTATGGTCCGGTGGTTCCTTTGTGTACGTTCCGCCCGGCGTAACGGTGGAGATCCCGCTGCAGTCCTATTTCCGTTTAAACGCACCCGGTGCAGGGCAGTTTGAGCATACCCTGATCATCGTGGACGAAGGGGCAAACCTACACTTTATCGAAGGATGCTCCGCACCTAAGTACAATGTGGCCAATCTCCATGCGGGAGCCGTAGAGCTCTTCGTGGGAAAGAATGCGAAGCTGCGTTATTCCACCATCGAGAACTGGTCCAAGAACATGTACAACTTAAATACCAAGAGAGCCATCGTTGAGGAAGGGGGAACCATGGAATGGGTTTCCGGTTCCTTCGGTTCGCATGTTTCCTATCTGTATCCCATGACCATTCTGCAGGGGGCGGATTCCCACATGGAATTTACCGGCATTACCTTTGCGGGCAAGGGACAGAACCTGGATACCGGCGCCAAGGTAGTACATACCGGGGAGAGAACTTCTTCCTATATCAATACCAAGTCCATTTCCAAGGACGGTGGTATCAGTACCTTCCGAAGCTCTGTTCTGATCGGTAAAAACGCAAAGAAGAGTAAGAACGCTGTTTCCTGCCAGTCTCTGATGCTGGACGATATTTCCCGTTCCGATACCATTCCCGCAATGGACATTCGGACCAAGGATGCGGACGTGGGACACGAAGCCAAGATCGGCAAGGTAAGCGATGATGCAGTATTCTATCTGATGAGTCGAGGCATCAGCGAAGAGGATGCCAGAGCGATGATCGTCAGCGGTTTTGCGGACAATGTTTCCAAGGAACTGCCGCTGGAATATGCAGTGGAGATGAACAATCTGATCCGTCTCGAAATGAAAGGAAGTATCGGCTAATGGCAAATACCAAGGAAGTATCCCTGAACGCATTGCCGGTAAAGACCTGGTACTGGCTGAAGGTAAACGATGCCAGACTGGCGGTTCCCGAAACAATAGAGGAACTGGAACCGGTAGCGGATATAAAAGACAGTAACATTACTTATAAGAAGCTTTCCCTGAAGGAAAGCATCGGCGAAGGCATGGAAAGTGCCGGATTCTGGACCGGGATAAAGACCGGAGCAGGACCGGAGGGAGATCTTCTCGCCGGAAAGAGTGCAGATCTGCTGGTACAGGAAGCGGAGACAGTATCTGCTTCTCCTGTAGTCCTGCATTATGAGTACGATGGCGTAAAGGCTTTCGGCTCCCGCCTGTATCTCTATGCGAAGAAGAACAGTACTCTGAAGGTGGTGGTGATCGCGACCAAAAAGGGACTGGATTTAAAGGATACGGAAGCAAAGGAATTAAACGGCTCTCTGGGCGCGCTGCAGACCCGCATCTATACGGAAGAAGGCGCAAAGGTGGAACTGTATATGCTCCAGCTCTTAGGAGAAGAGAGTGTGTACGTCAGTGATATCGGAGGCCGCTGCGAAGAAAAGGGTGCCATCGCACTGACCCGTCTGGAACTGGGTGCCGGCAAGCTCTACGCTGCCGCAGAGACAGACCTGGTAGGAAAGCACAGCGATTTTACAGCCCGGATCGGGTACAATGCCCGTCATGCCCAGATGTTTGATATGAATTATGTGGCACGTCACAGAGGAAAGAAGAGCACCTGTGAGATGAATGTGGCCGGCGTGCTCTGGGACAAGGCAACCAAGGTATTCCGCGGTACCATTGATTTTATCAGGGGATGCGCGGAAGCGGTGGGAAATGAAAAGGAAGAAGTCCTGATGCTGGGTGATGAAGCAGTCAACCAGACCATTCCGCTGATCCTCTGCGGAGAGGAGGATGTGGAAGGAAACCATGGTGCTACCATCGGCGAGCTGGATCAGGACACCCTGTTCTATCTTGGTTCCCGTGGCATCGATCCGGAAACCGCTAAGAGAATGATCGCTGCTTCCAGGATCGAGGCAGTCAGTGAGACCTTCCCTAACGGAGAAGTAAGAAAGCTCGTAGATGAGTTTATCAGAGGTGCAGCTGAGGATGCAGAATTTTAAGAAAGACTTTCCCCTGCTCATGCATCAGGACATTGCCTATCTGGATAATGCGGCAACGACCCAGAGGCCGTTGCAGGTCCTGGAAGCGGAGCGGGAATTTTATGAGAAGTATAACGCCAACCCCCTGAGAGGTCTGTATGACCTGGGGGTTCTGGCGACAGAGAAATACGAGGAGTCCCGGGAAACAGTAGCGCAGTTTATTCACGCGTCTTCCTCCCGGGAGATCGTGTTTACCAGAAATGCCACGGAAAGCATTAATCTGGTGGCCTATACCTATGGCCTGGCCAATCTGAAAGAGGGAGATGAGATCCTCATTACCGTAGAGGAACATCACAGCAACATGCTGCCCTGGCAGATGGTCTCCCAGCAGACCGGTGCTACTCTGGTTTATCTGGAGTGCGATAAGGATGGCCTGATCAGCGATGAGATGGTCTGTTCCGCTGTAAATGAACACACCAAACTGGCAGCCATGACCCACATTTCCAATGTCCTGGGACGGAAGAATCCGGTGGAGACCCTGATCCGGGAAGTCCACAAGGTGGGCGGTGTGGTCCTGGTGGATGCAGCCCAGAGTGCCCCCCATATCCCGGTGGATGTACAGAAGATGGATGCAGATTTTATGGCCTTTTCCGGCCATAAGATGTATGCCCCCATGGGTATCGGCGTTCTTTACGGAAAGGAACGGCTTTTAGAGGAGATGCCTCCGTTCCTCACCGGCGGTGAGATGATCGAAGTCGTGACCAGATGCGGTGCCACCTATGCCGAGCTTCCCCACAAATTCGAAGCCGGTACGGTAAACGGCGGCGGAGCCTATGCACTGGCAAAAGCCATTTCCTTTATTAAGGAGATCGGACAGGATACCATCGAGAAACGGGAAATGGAACTGACCCGGTATGCTTTTGAAGGCATGCAGCAGATCCCGGGGATCAGGATACAGGGAAGTACCAAAGCGGAGGAGCATTACGGCATCATCAGCTTTGCCCTGGATGGGGTACATCCCCACGATATCGCTTCCATCTTAAGCGAAGATCATGTGGCCATTCGTGCCGGTCATCATTGCGCCCAGCCTCTTTTGGCGTATCTGGGCGTACGCTCGACAGCACGTGTCAGCATGGCGTATTATAATACAGAAGAGGATATTGACCGGCTTCTGCAGTCCTTATCTACCATGCGACAGAAAATGGGATATTAAAGGAAACAGCAAATGGAAATCAAGTCATATTACAATGAGATCTTAACGGACCACAATCTCCATCCCGGTCATAAGGAAGACCTGGTGGGAGCAACCTGTGTACATGAAGGCATTAACCCCAGCTGCGGAGATGACATCATCCTGCAGCTCCAGGTGGAAGACGGGATCATCAAGGGTGGTTCCTTTAACGGAGACGGTTGTGCCGTATCCCAGGCATCGGCAGACATCATGCTGGATCTGGTAGTGGGAAAGACGGTAGATGAAGCCAAGCGTCTGGCGGACATCTTCATGCGTATGATCAAAGGACAGGCCAGTAAAGAAGAGATCGAGGAACTGGATGAAGGGGCAGCCCTTCAGGATATCTCCCATATGCCCGCCCGTGTAAAATGTGCTGTCTTAGGCTGGCGTACCATGACGGAGATGCTGGATCAGAAGTTAAAATAGAATTTAACTTCTGATCTTCTTTTTTGTTTTCTCTCCGAACCTTCCTTTTGCGTCTTTCCGGGAAGCTTTTTGCTCATAAAAGAGAATAATTTTTGCGATTGCTTTGACTTATTTGATGGAATCCGCTAAACTAGAGCTATCTTTATGACAACAAGGAGAAAATAACACATGAAATTTAACGGGATCATCGGGCGACTCACCAAATCGGTGGTCGCAGGCGCTTTGGCGCTGACCATTTTTCTGACATCTGCTCTTTCTGCACAGGCTGCGGTTTTGGGAATCGATGTCAGCAAGTTTCAGGGAGGGATCAACTGGAGTGCGGTGCCTTCCTCCGGTGTCTCCTATGTATTTATCAAGGCGGGCAGTGTAAAGAGCGGGGTGGATCCTGCTTTTGCTGCCAACATTGCCGGCGCACAGGCTGCCGGGATCCGTACCGGTGTTTACATTTATTCCTATGCCACCAGCGTGCAGGCTGCGGTAAACGAAGCTAATCTGCTGCTGGAGTGGATCGCACCTTATCCGGTGAACTTCCCCGTCGTTTACGACATCGAAGATAAGCTGCAGAAGAATATCGATCCTGCAACTATTACGGCCATGTGCAACGCATTTTGCGATGTGATCTACGGGGCCGGTTACTATCCCATGATCTACACCGGCAAGAACTTTTTCCAGAAACATATGACCGCAGATCTGCGGTATGATTACTGGATCGCACAGTATGCTTCTTCCTGTGATATCCCCGGAGTGGCCATCTGGCAGGCTTCCTGTACCGGATCCATTGCCGGTATCAGTGGCGCTGTGGATATCGACTGGATGAATAAGGATTATTTTTCCATCATCATTCCCGAAGGCTTTGTAAACAGAGGCGGCTTTACCTACTTTTACAGAGGCTTCCGTATGCAGATGGGGTGGGTGGAATATAACGGTGCCCGTTACCATATGGATACCGCTTTTCATATGAACACCGGCTGGTTTGAAGACGAGTCCGGCACCTACTATCTGGCAGAAGACGGACATGCCTTAACCGGCAAGAACCAGGTGGGAGACGGCATCTACTACTTCGTGGAAGACGGACGGATCACCGGCGGATGGATCACCATCGGCGAGCAGAAGTTTTACTTCGATCCCGCAAACGGAAACCGGATGCTTACCGGCTGGATGGATGATCAGACCGGACGTCATTATCTGTCTCTGGAAGACGGTCACATGTTGACAGGAACCGTTACCATCGGAGAGAAGAACTATCTGTTTGATCCGGAGGGCAGCATGCTCACCGGCTGGCAGATGCTGGGAGAGAACCGTTATTACTTCGCACCCGGCGAAGGCTCCAGACAGTTTGGCTGGCTGGGGGATATCGAAAACCGTTATTATCTTGCCCCCGACGACGGACGGATGCTCACCGGCTGGCAGGTCATCGAGGACAAGCATTACTTCTTTAACAACGAAGGTGTGATGCAGCGTGGCATGATCCAGATCGGTGATTCCAGATATTACTTTGATCCTGCAACCGGGGCGATGGTCACCGGATTTTTGGGAGCAGTGGAAGAACGTTATTATTTCTCCCCTGCAGACGGACGGATGCTCACCGGCTGGCAGATCATCGAAGGAAAGAACTATTACTTTAACGAAAAGGGAATCATGCAGCGCGGCATGGTGAAGGTTGGAGAGGATACCTTCTACTTTGATCCTGCAACCGGGGCGATGGTCACCGGCTTTGTAGGAGACGCGGAGAATCGTTACTACTTTAATCCCGAAGGCGGAAAGATGGTAACGGGAGATGCTCTGATCGACGGAGCAAATTATTTCTTTGATACCACCGGCAAGATGCTGCGTGGCTGGCAGATTCAGGGAGAGGTAACCCGGTATTTTAACCCGGCAGACGGTAAGCTGGTCCGTGGTTGGATCCGCGGAGCAGAGGCAACCTACTACACCTCTCTGGAGGACGGACATCTGATCCGTCAGGCTGCGGTCAATATCGAAAATGTGCTGTATGTCTTTAATACCGAAGGCAAGCTGGTAGCAGGCGGACAGTACACCATCGGCGAAGCCGTTTACAGCTGTGATGCAAAGGGTGTTGCCACCAGATTAAATCCGGAACCCTGAACCTTTGGGGACGGGGTTAGTGGTTCATTCTATGTCCTATAACCCCAAACGGAAAGATCTTGTAAAAAGGAAAGCGGGTAACGACTGGCGAGAGGCCGGTTGTTACCCGCTTTTTTGATAGAGTGGTTGGATAAAAGTAGGAACGTATAACGCACGAAACGTATGCGCTTTGTCGCAGAAGCTGGCTTATAACGTCTCCCGGATCTGCACGCTGAGCTTTCCGTAATAGGCATCTTCCGGGGAAAAGGTATCGTCCGAGAGCTTTTCAAACATCAGCTCCAGAGAGCGGGCACCCTGCCAGTAGGGTTCCTGACAGATGGTGGCGGACACGATCCCTTTTTTGATCAGCTCCACTGTGGTGGGGACTTCATCAAAGGTGACGATGGTAAATTGCCGGCCTGTTTCTTCCATGACCTTCTGCACCGCCTTACAGCCCCCGTAAACACCCGCTGCGGTAAAGAAGAGGGCGTTGATCTCCGGGTGCTTTTCCAGCATGGATTCCACCAGCACCTGGCTGCGCAGATCGTCGTCAAAGTTGTCGCCACGGTCGGTGAGCTTAAACCGCCTGTTGCCCTTCAGATGATCGGTAAAACCGGCCATACGCTGCTTGTGACAGAGGATCTTCAGATCTCCGTTGATGATCCCCAGATTGACATCGCCGGTGGTCAGCTTCTCCATGAGAGCGGCGCCGGCCTGACCGGATTGGTAATAATCACTGCCCACATAGCAGAGACGGTTGGTATGTTCAATATCGGAATTGACGGTCATGACCGGGATACCGGCCTTCGTCAGAGCGTTGATCTCCTTATGGATGATGGGATCGTTGTAAGGGGTCAGGATGAGGCCGTCCACCGGATGCTTCTTGCAGGCTTCGATGGCGGAAAGCTGTGCCTGGGGATCGTAGGCCACCCGCTGTACATAAATGGAGCAGCCGTAAAAAGCCAGCTCCCGGGACTTATCCTGAAAGCCTTCCAGCACCTGATCAAAGAAGGGGTTCTTCTTGCTGAAGAGGATGATCCCGATACAGCATTTCTTTTTCTGAGCCGCCAGAGCCATACCTGCCTTGTTGGGGGTAAAGTTCAGCTCCTTCATGACTTCCCGGATCCGCTGTTCCGTTTCCGGATTCACGTTTCCCCGGTGATTCAGGACTCTGTCCACTGTTCCTCTGGATACGCCGGCTTTGGCGGCGACATCTTTTATGGTAGCCATAGATTCTCTCCGGATCGCTGGTCTGTCCTTATCTGCGATCGCCTTTTTGTTTCATAGATTGTTTCAAAACCATACTACCATAGATCAGACGGATTTTCTGAACAGAATTTTGCACGAAAAAAGGTTTTACTTTTTTGCAGAAAAGTCAGTTGTTTTTTGAAAGGGAAAGACGTATGATGGATAAGGAATGTGCACGGGCACACTTTTGCCCGTACGAAATAAAAAACAGAAAGGGGATCCCATGCTTTACATTGGAGTAGATCTTGGAACATCTGCAGTCAAACTCCTTCTGATGGACGAAACGGGGAAGATTCAGAAGGTAACCTCCAGAGAGTATCCGCTCATCTTTCCGCATCCCGGCTGGTCCGAGCAAAAGCCCGAAGACTGGTTTGCGCAGACGATGGACGGTCTGAAGGAGCTTTTATCCGATTGCGATAAGAGCAAGGTAGCCGGCATCAGCTTCGGCGGTCAGATGCACGGCCTGGTCATCCTGGATAAGGATGACAATGTGATCCGTCCCGCCATTTTGTGGAATGACGGACGTACCGCAAAAGAAAGTGATTATTTAAACGAGGTGATCGGAAAGGATAAGCTCAGCCAGTATACGGCCAACATTTCCTTTGCCGGATTTACCGCACCCAAGATTTTGTGGGTAGAGAAGAACGAGCCCGAGAACTTTAAAAAGATCGTAAAGATCATGCTGCCCAAGGATTTCCTGGCTTACAAGCTTTCCGGCAGCTTCTGCACGGATTATTCCGATGCTTCCGGTATGCTGCTTCTGGACGTACAGCACAGATGCTGGTCCAGGGAGATGATGGAGATCTGCCACGTAAGAGAAGACCAGCTTCCCAAGCTCTACGAGAGCTATGAGAAGGTTGGCACGCTGAAAGCGGATATTGCAGCAGAACTTGGCTTATCCGATCAGGTTGTGGTAGCAGCCGGTGCAGGCGATAACGCCGCAGCCGCTGTGGGAACCGGAACCGTAGGAGACGGAAAGTGCAATATTTCCCTGGGAACCAGCGGAACAGTCTTCATTTCCTCCAGGGATTTCAAGGTGGATTCTCACAATGCACTGCATGCCTTTGCACATGCAGACGGCAACTATCACCTGATGGGCTGCATGCTTTCCGCTGCCAGCTGCAACAAGTGGTGGATGGAAGAGATCCTGCAGACCAAGGAGTTTGCCGCAGAACAGGAAGGCATCGACAAGCTGGGTGAAAACCATGTTTATTTCCTGCCTTACCTCATGGGCGAGCGTTCTCCTCACAACGATCCTCTGGCCAGAGCAACCTTTATCGGCATGACCATGGATACCACCCGTAAGGATTTGACCCAGGCCGTTTTGGAAGGCGTGGTATTCGGCCTTCGTGATTCCATTGAAGTAGCCAAGGCACAGGGAATCAATATTGAGCGTACCAAGCTGTGCGGCGGCGGAGCCAAGTCTCCTTTGTGGAGATGCATGATCGCCAACATCCTTGGTATCAAGGTAGACCTGTTAGAGACCGAAGAAGGTCCCGGCTACGGCGGAGCGATCTTGGCTGCAGTTGCCTGCGGTGAATTCAAGTCCGTGGAAGATGCGGCAGAAAAGCTGATCAAGGTGACAAAGACCATCGAGCCGGATCCGGAGCTTACCGCTAAGTACGAAGCACGGTATCAGCAGTTTAAGCAGATCTATCCGACCTGCAAGGCACTGTTTCAGAATATCCAGTAGGAGAAAGGACTTGCTATGAAGATTCAGAAGGTTACAGATCCTTCCTTTGCAGCCTACGGCCGCATCGTGGAGGCCATTGATTTTACACAGTTACTTGATACGCTGACAGAGAAGTCTCCCAAGCCCGCCGATGTGGTTTACGAGCCCTCCATCGACTATCTGGAAGCTCTCCCCGTATTTGAGAAATTACAGACCGTATGCTACGGCGAGCTGCCCATCCAGGTAGGCTATTGCAACGGCCACAACACCAAGCTGAACGCAGTAGAGTACCATCGTTCTTCCGAGATCGACATCGCGGCAGACGATCTGATCCTCTTACTGGGCAGACAGCAGGACATCACATCCGACTATACCTACGATACTTCCAAGATCGAAGCATTCCTGCTTCCCAAGGGAGTGGGCGTGGAACTGTATGCCACCACCCTGCATTACGCACCCTGCAACGCATCCGAAGACGGATTCCGCTGCATCATCGTCCTTCCCAAGGATACCAACCTTCCTCTGGACAAGGCACATGCAGGATATGAAGATGCATTGATCACAGCCAAGAACAAGTGGCTGATCGGTCATGCGGAAGGTAACCTGCCGGAAGGCACACACATTGGCCTGATCGGTAAAAATATAGACGTTACAGAGTAAACGAAGAAAAGAAAATGGAGGTTTTTACAAAATGAACAACATTCCTAAGGTAAAACTGGGTATCGTTGCAGTCAGCCGTGACTGCTTCCCCGAGAGTCTTTCCGTTAACAGACGTAAGGCTCTGGTAAGCGCTTATGAAAGCAAATTCGGCAAGGATGACATCTATGAATGTCCTGTATGTATCGTAGAGAGCGAGATCCACATGGTTCAGGCTCTGGAGGATATCAAGAAGGCAGGATGTAACGCACTTTGCGTATATCTTGGAAACTTTGGTCCCGAAATTTCCGAGACCTTACTGGCTAAGCACTTTGATGGACCGAAGATGTTCATTGCAGCTGCAGAAGAGAGCCAGAATGATCTGTCCGACGGACGTGGCGATGCTTACTGCGGTATGCTCAATGCCAGCTACAACCTGCGTCTGCGCAGCATCAAGGCATACATCCCTGAGTACCCTGTAGGTACTGCAGCAGAGTGTGCAGATATGATCCATGACTTCCTGCCCATCGCACGTGCAGTCATCGGTCTGTCCAACTTAAAGATCATTTCCTTCGGTCCCAGACCGCTTAACTTCCTGGCTTGTAACGCGCCCATCCAGCAGCTGTACAACCTGGGCGTAGAGATCGAAGAGAACTCCGAGCTGGATCTGTTCGAAGCCTTCAACAAGCATGAGAACGATCCCCGTATCCCTGCCAAGATCAAGGAGATGGAAGAAGAACTGGGCGCAGGCAACAAGAAGAGCCAGATCCTTCCCAAGCTTGCTCAGTACGAATTAACCCTGCTTGACTGGGTAGAGGCACACAAGGGCTACAGAGAGTACGTTGCCATCGCCGGCAAGTGCTGGCCTGCATTCCAGACCCAGTTTGGTTTCGTTCCCTGCTATGTAAACAGCCGTCTCACCGGTATGGGCATCCCCGTATCCTGTGAAGTAGATATCTACGGCTGCTTAAGCGAGTTCATCGGTACCTGCATCAGCGAGGATGCTGTTACTCTGCTGGATATCAACAACTCCGTACCCGATGACATGTTTGATGAGTCCATCAAGGGCAAGTTCCCTTATGAGCACAAGGATACCTTCATGGGCTTCCACTGCGGAAATACCTGCTCCAGAAAGCTGGCATTCTGCGAGATGAAGAACCAGAAGATCATGGCAAGAAGCCTTCCCGTAGAGGTTACCAACGGAACACTGGAAGGAGATATCGCTCCCGGCGAGATCACCTTCTACCGTCTGCAGTCTACTTCCGACAACCTGCTGCGTGCATACGTTGCAGAAGGTGAAGTCCTTCCTGTAGCAACGAAGTCCTTCGGTTCCATCGGTGTATTTGCGATTCACGAAATGGGTCGTTTCTATCGTCACGTACTCATCGAGAAGGCATTCCCTCACCATGGTGCAGTAGCATTCGGTCACTACGGAAAGGCCCTGTTCGAGGTATTCAAGTACATCGGCGTTCCCATGGAGGACTTAAACTACAACCAGCCTGCTTCCCTGCCTTACAAGACAGAGAATCCTTTCAAGTAAGATCATTTTTCACTTCCATTTAGGGCGAAAATTTGCTATATTAGGGAATGGACGTAAACTACCGAATGCGGGATCGCGTTCGGTAGTTTTTTGTTTGAAGAAATACAATACAGTTTGATGAGAGGTTTTTAGTCATGGCTTTGGGTAAGAAAAAACAGACCGAAGAGTTAAGTGCATCCATGGAAAAACGTGTTGCACGTCGTAAAGAGGTTGAGGGGGCCAAGCGCAGAGCACTGATCTGGAAATGTGTTGCCATCGTTCTTCTGGTAGCCGTTCTGGCAGTGATCGGATTCTACGCAGGCAGATTTGCATATTACAAGATCACGGCAACCAAGGAAAGCTCCGATTATTCCGCAGGCTTGAATGAGGACGGAACCATTGCGGGTATCACCGATATCAACAAGTATTCCAACCCTGCGAACATTGAAGAGACCGAGTTTGCATTAAGCGATCTGGAGTACACCGATGAATCGGTGGAAGCAGACATCGAAACCGAGTTAAACAGCCACAAGGAGCTTGTGACCGATCCTTCTGTTACCGTAGCAGACGGCGATACCGTAAACATTGATTACGTTGGTACCGTTGACGGTGTAGCTTTTGACGGCGGTAGCACCGATGGCAACGGAACAGACCTGGAGATCGGTTCCGGCAGCTATGTGGATGATTTTGAGGATCAGCTGATCGGTACCCATCCCGGCGATGAAGTGACCATATCCGTTACCTTCCCCGAAGATTATGGCAAAGAAGAGTTAAACGGCAAGGATGCAGAGTTTGCACTTACCGTAAACGGCGTATACCAGACACCGGAATTTGATGATGCCTTTGTTCAGGAATACTTATCCGACTATGCGGATACAGCAGAGGGTTATCGTCAGTACTTAAAGGATACCAATTACGATTCCAAGTTGGAGGAAGCGGTTACCAATTACGTATCCGAGAACTCCACCGCAAAGAAGCAGTACGGCCCTTATCTGAAGGCTGTCCGCTCTCTGCAGAAGTTCATCAACGAGCAGAACCTGGCTTACTATTCCTACATGTACCAGATGTACGGTATGGAATTTAACTACACCTCTTACCAGGAGTACGCAGGCCTGAACGATATGGAATACGAGAAGCAGCTGCGCAGCGATGCGGAGAAGACTGCTACCACCGTAATGGCTTATCAGGCTTTATTTGAAAAATATGGACTGTCCGTTTCCGAAGAGGAGTATAATGCATATGTAGAGGAGCTTGGCGGAGAAGAATCTGCTTCCAATTACGGCAAGGGCTACATCATGCAGATGCTTCGTCAGAAGAAGGTTACGGAACACTTAAAGAGCATTGCTGTTGTAAAGTGATCGGTAGCTTAAATCAGACTTCAGACAGCCGTCCGGGAAACCGCGACGGCTGTTTTTTAGTAGCGATATAAATCCCGGCGGATCCTTATGAGAGCGGATTCCATGAGAGCAGATCCCATGCGAGCAGGTCCGAAGGAGAGAAACAGGAGGGCACATATGAGTACGTCCGATCTGGATGCCATTAAAAAGGCCATCCGCAAAGTGAAAAGAGAGCAGGAAGAGAAGGAACAACCGGCGGGCAGGAAAGCCCATACCGGAAGCTGTGATTCCTGTACCCATTACCTGTACGACGAGGACTCCGAAAGCTACTACTGCGACATCGACCTGGATGAGGATGAGATGTACCGCTTTCTGTCCGGCTCCAACACAGACTGTTCCTATTATGAAAATGACAACGAGTACCTGGTGGTCCGTCACCAGATGTAGAGAGTTCCATGCAAACCCATCTGATCATCTGTAACATGAGCGGCATATACGAGCAGCAGGATTTTTATCGGGGAGAATCCCACCAGATCCTGGAGCTTAAGAACACAGAAGGAACCAACGGCTACTGTGACGATGCGGCGGCTCAGATCCTGGCAGAAAATCTTCAATCCCAAATAAATAACACCCTATATTTTATTGACAACGGGAATTATCACTATATTTCCAAGCTTCGCTGCGATACCATTGGGGAGCCTTTTGACCTGGTGGTCTTTGACCATCATTCCGACATGGAAGAGCCCATGTTTGGCTCCATCTTAAGCTGCGGCTCCTGGATTCTGTTTACCCTGCGGGAGAATCCCCATCTTCGGCGGATCCTTCTGATCGGCCCCGACGCGGAGCAGATCCGGCTGTGTTTAAATCCTGTTTTAGCAGAAGATCCGACGGTGGAAAAGAAGATCACCGTGATCTCTCAGGAAGAGATCGAAGGGGGAAAACATCCGGGAAAACTGAGAACTTGGCTGGAAGCCGGAGAAGGGGTGCCTTTCTTTCTCTCCATTGATAAGGATGTGCTTTCCAAAGAGACGGTAAAAACCAACTGGGATCAGGGCAGCATGAACCTGGCGACCATGGAGGAGATCCTGCAGGCATTTGGAGGTGTAAGGCTTCTGGGAACGGATATCTGCGGGGAAGGCGCCATGAACGATCCTTCCCTGACGGGAGAGGACATCGCCCGCAGCAGCCAGGTGAATGAAAGATTGATTGCCATTTTGAAGGGGCTGCTTTACACTTAAAACGAGACGAAGGTCTTACAAATACAGAAAAATGAGGTATTTATGGAAGAAACAACCAAATATGCGGTTCTGATCGACAGTGACAATATTTCACCTAAGTGGATCAAATATATTTTAGACGAGGTTTCCGATGACGGCGTAGCCACCTATAAGCGCTGCTATGGAGACTGGACTGCCATGAATAAGAAAGGCTGGAAGGATGTGCTGTTAAACAATTCCATCACCCCCATCCAGCAGTACAGCTATACCACCGGCAAGAATGCTACGGATTCCGCCATGATCATTGATGCCATGGATATCCTTTATACCGGGGATGTGGATGCATTTTGCCTGGTTTCCAGTGATTCCGACTTTACCAGACTGGCAGCCAGACTGCGGGAAGCCGGCAAGTATGTGCTGGGCATCGGCGAACGCAAGACGCCCCAGGCCCTGCGCAGTGCCTGCAATGCCTTTAAGCTGATTGAGGTCATTTCCGAGACGGAGAATGACAAGACGGAAAAAACAGCTTCCAAGGGTGCTGAGAATGTGGATCTTACTTCCATTGAGGAGATCCAGAAGGCCGTTCAGAAGATCCTGGATGAAAACGGAAACAAGGGTAAGTCCACCGGCATCGGCGAGATCGGCAGTAAGCTGCAGAACAAGTATCCCGACTTTGATGTGCGTAACTACGGCTATTCCAAGCTGACCACCTTTATCGAAGATGGCCTGAGTGGTATGGCACTTATTAAGGAAGGAAGCAGCTTCCGCGTACAGAGCAAGGCCAGCAAGCTGACCAAGGCGGACGTGGAACAGCAGATCATAGAGATCCTGAAAAAGAACGGCGGGCAGATCAACAATCTGGGCTCCCTGTCCCGTTCCTTAAAGCAGATCAATCCCGGTTTCAGTATCGATTCCTTTGGCTATCGCAAGATGTCCAGTTTCCTGGGGAGCTTTTCTTCTCTGGAGATTGACGGAAACAGCGTGAGGTTAATCTGATCTATGGCTTCAACAAAAAATTATCAGGTGGATATGTTAAACGGCCCGCTGGTGGGCAAGATGATCATTTTCACCATTCCATTGATCCTGTCCAGCCTGCTGCAGCTTCTGTTTAATGCTGCGGATATGGTGGTCGTGGGCAGATGGGCGGGTTCCAATGCCCTGGGGGCGGTAGGTTCTACCGGTGCCCTGATCAACCTGCTGGTCAACCTCTTTGTTGGCCTGGCGGTGGGAGCCAATGTGCTGACCGCCCATTTTTACGGTGCAGGTGCGGAGAAGGATGTGAGCGAGACCGTTCACACCGGTATCCTCATGGGCCTGTTTGGCGGGATCCTGGTGGGCCTTATCGGTATCCTGGCGGCAAGACCTCTTCTTACGTTAATGAGTACCCCGGAGGACGTCATCGATCTGGCGGTACTGTATATGCAGATCTATTTTGCGGGGATGCCTTTTTCCCTGCTGTATAATTTCGGCTCTTCCATGCTCCGTGCAGTGGGAGATACCCGCAGACCTTTGTATTATCTGACGGTGGCCGGCATTGTCAATGTGATCCTGAACCTGATCTTTGTCATCGGGTTCAACATGTCGGTAGCCGGTGTTGCGCTGGCAACCGTGATCTCCCAGGGGGTATCGGTGGCCCTTCTTTTGCAGGCCCTGATGCGGGAAGAGGGATGCATCCGTCTTTCCCTGTCGAAGCTTTCCATAAAGAAGGACAAGATGCTGCAGATGATGCGCATCGGAATCCCGGCGGGATTGCAGGGCATGGTCTTTTCTTTCTCAAACGTGCTCATCCAGTCATCGGTCAACTCCTTTGGCTCTGCAGCGGTTGCGGGAAATTCGGCGGCTTCCAACTTAGAGGGCTTTATCTATGTGGCCATGAATGCCTTTTCCCAGACGTCCCTTTGCTTTACGGGACAAAACTACGGTGCCCGCAAGTTTCACCGGATCAACCCCATCCTGCGCAACTGCCTGATCATGGTGGGGATCGTGGGCTTTGGTATGGGTGCCATGTTCTATACCTTTGCCCACCAGCTTCTGGGGATCTATTCCACCGATCCCAATGTGATCTCTTACGGGATCCTGCGTATGAGTGTGATCTGTCTGTCCTATTTCCTGTGCGGCATGATGGATACCATGGTGGGACAGCTCCGCGGCCTGGGCTATGCGGTGATGCCCATGATCGTGTCCATGCTGGGCGCCTGCGGCCTGCGTATCCTGTGGATCCTGACCGTGTTCCGCATGTACCGGTCCCTGACCACCCTGTATATCTCTTATCCGGTATCCTGGGGCATTACGGTACTGACCCATATGATCTGCTATGTGATCGTCTTCCGAAAGGTGAAGAAGCGGGAGATGGCAGGAACGGCTGCCTGAGAGGGTGGCTTTCTCTTCACAGGCAGTAGAGCAGCTGGGCAGGCAGAGGAAGGTACTGCTTAAGTAAGTTAGATTTAAAATACAGGCAGTAGCTAGGCAAGGGAAAACCGCTGCCGTACTGCCTGTGATATATACGGAAACTTCACAGGCAGAAGAGGAGCAAGGTAGGCAACGGAAGGTACTGCTTAAGTAAGGTGGATTTGCTTTATAGGCAGTAGGAGTGCTGTGGAGACTCGGAATTATATTGCCTGAGGACATAAGAAACCATCCGGAGCAGTAGCGGGACCAGATGGGATGTAGATTATACTTCTTAAGCTGAATAGATTAAAAAAATACCCTTCATTACTGTTTTCAAGCAATAATGAGGGGTATTATCATACAAGAATGAATCAGTTAGCAGCACAGGAATCCGCCGCCGCAGCACAGATTCAGGGCTGCATTTAAGAGACAAAGGCGCATGCAATAGTCACTGCCGCCCATGCTGGAGTAACCATAGCCGCGCTGCCGGGTCTGATACCAGCCGCCGCCGTTTTCCAATTGATCTAAGAGATTGCGGTACTGGGCATTGCCGGGATCCATGTTGACCGCTGCCCTGGCGTGCTCCAGAGCGGTTGCCTGGTTGCCTGCGCCGGCATTGGCTGTCGCGGAGTAGTAGTACCACATGGCACTGCGATTGGAGATGGAGGCCAGTGTGTTGAGCGCTTCCCGGTAATGACCGCTGTTGATGTAATTGGCGGCTGCCCGGAAACGGACGCTTTCTTCATCGGAGCCGTGGGAGGACTGCTGTCCCTGACTGCCCTGATAAAAACTTCCAAATCCGGCAAATTGCTGCCAGAAGTCACTGCCGAAGGGATCCGCATATCCATAGCCGGAACTGTAGCCGGAAGAGGAACCTGCAGAGCTTTGCGTTCTGCTGTAGCCATGTTCTTTTTCAAACATGATGTCCTGATAGGCCTGCTGAACTTCCTTAAACTTTTCCTCGGCCTGTGCCTTGTTGGGATTGTTCACATTGGCATCGGGATGATACTTGCGGCTGAGAGAGCGGTATGCTTTTTTGATTTCTTCTTCCGTTGCGTTTCTGGATACGCCCAGAACCAGATAGGGATCGGTCATTTGGTTTCCTTTTGGGAAGCAGCCTGCAGCTTGGCATTTGCCTGATTTACTTTATGCCACACTCCCATATATAGAATATTGCGAAGGATCTCCGCATCCTGCAGAATGGGGAGAACTTCGAATGCTTTGGTACATTCACTCATCAGTAGCGTCAGCAGATGAGATATATACGTATCAAAATCCGGCTTCGCATACAGACGCTTCAGGGGATTGTAATTGCCGGATTTCAGATCCTCCGGCAGGTCTTCATAGGCGTCTGCCAGATAGACGAATTTACCTAAAAAGAAGCCGCATCTGCGCAGGGTTTCTTCCCATTCGTCCTGTTTGTATACGAACATCTCGGCCATGATATCGCCGAACAGGCCGGAAACCAGGTCGATGTTTTCTTCGTTTCGCAGTTCTGCTTCCGACAACGTTTTTAACTTTGCATCTACCAGATCTGCTTTTTCGGGATAACGGTGAACTACGTTCCGGTATTTCCGCCGGATGGACCATGCATAGAGAAAACGGGAGAGCTTCTTTTCGTCCGCCCAGTCGTCCATGCACTTATCATAGTATAGCAGAATATTCATATCTGCGGCATAGTGGCTGAAAACGTTGGTGCGGAAAGCATGTTTGGAACCGGGATGGGTAATGCAGCGGGAGGTAAAAAAGTCCGTTTCCGGCTCGTAGAGCCCCGTCAGCAGCATCACCAGAAAGGTCATGTCATAGCTTAAGGAAAGCTGCCCCATACGCCCGTGATCCTGCTTTAAGGTATGACACAACCCGCAGTAGTAGGAGCGATAGGTTTCATAGTCTTTGATCTTCAGTTCCGGCTGTTCAATGGTTACGTATCCGAACATGCATTACGTCCTGCGAATAAAAGTCTGAGAGCATTTCTGGCAATGGATCTCTACTTTGCCTCTGCCTTTTGGAATACGGATCCTCTGGCCGCATCTGGGGCAGGAGAAGATCTTGTATCCTTTGTTCCGTTCGTGAAAAGCCTTCTTGTTCCGGAGGTTGTAGAGGATATCCCGGAAGAAGGAACGGATGGGAGAGGTAAGCGCCAGATATTTCTGATTCTCCGCGTAGCGTTTTGAAATGTTCTTGGAAAACATGCGCAGCAGGATCAGGATAAACAGAAGGGTTTCCGGGAAAATAAGGAAACCAAGCTTCGGGAAATAGGCCAGCAGAGCAAAGACGATCGCCAGGGCGAACATCCCTCTGTTTAATTGATCGGTGCCGTATCTTCCCTGGAAGAAACGGAGCAGACGATAACGAAACTGATTCATGAAAACACCTCCGATTGCAGGTTTCTGTTATTCATTTTACCGAGAAACAGCGTAAATACAATGAATCAGGGGAGAAAAAAGTATAAACAAAAAATAAACTCCGGATTGTGATACAATGAGACCATGAAAACAATGGAAAACAAAGGAAAAACCAAACATTTCACCGGATATGCCATCGCCGTTTTGCTGCTTGTTTCTTTCTTATTAAATCTGGCAGCATGGTGCTCGACTTCCTTCAGTGACTTTTATGTGATGCATGTCTTTCCCCTGTGGGTGGAAACCTATGGCCGCTTTTCCGGTCTGTTTCCCATTTCCATCGGAGAACTCCTCCTGTATATGGCAGTGCCGCTGGTCATTACCTTTGTGGTATTTCTGGGAGTATGGGTCGGCTTTTTAGTCGTAAATATGCGAAAGGATCCGGAAGAGCGAAAGCCCTGCCCGGCTTTCATCAGGGTTTATCTGGGGTTTGTTCTCCTCGTGACAGCGATCGTGGTGCTTCTTCTTACCCTGAACTGTTACATTCTTTATCATGCGACGCCTTTTAGCAGTAGGTATGGCCTGACCGGCAGCGGCAGGTCCTATTCCGCGGAGGAACTGGGGATCCTCAGAGACTACGTGGTAAATCATGCCAATGCCCTGGCAGAAGAGATGGAGCGGGATGAGCAGGGGCAGGTGATCACGGATACGGACCAGGAACAGCAGGCGGTAGAAGAAATGAAGCGCCTGGGAGAGCAGTATCCCATTTTATCCGGTTATTATCCGAAACCCAAGAAGCTGGGCCTGTCCTGGTTTTTCAGCCAGCAGTACATCATGGGCTATTATTTCCCCTTCTCCATGGAAGCCAATTATAACCGGGGCATGTATATCACCAACATGCCGGTGACCATCTGCCACGAGCTGTCCCATTTAAAGGGAAATATCTACGAGGACGAAGCGAATTTCATCGGCTATCTGGCCTGTGTAGACTCGGAAGATAAGCTGTTTCGCTACAGTGCCTATCTGAGCGTGATCGGCTATCTGAATCAGGATTTCAAAAAGGCAGTGGGAGCAGATTCGGAGGAATATAAAAAGCACCCGGCCATTTCGGAAAAGGTAAAACAGGACCGAGTCTTTCTGACGGAGGAAGCCTGGGCGCAGGTAGAAGAAACCTCCATGCTGAATACGGAAACCGTGCAGAAAGCAAGCAATGCTTTTCTGGAAACCAATCTGACGGTGAACGGTGTGAGTCAGGGGATCATCAGTTACAGCGAAGTGGTGCAGCGCCTTCTGGAGTACTACGAAGGAAAATTGTATTAGACAACAAGAAAACCCGGAAGAATTTCTTCCGGGTTTTTTGATGCAGGAGATGGGACTTGAACATGTTACCATCTAAAAAATAGCGAAAGAAAGGGGATTTGTAGCACCACCTTTTAAAATTCGCATATCAATTCGCATATATCACATCTTTAATCCCATACAAAATGAACACGGGGAGAATCTTCCTGTTCTTCTTGTTCTTCAAATATCTTTTCATGCAGAGAAGCATCATACTGTTCCCATAATTGGGGTACTGTTTGCAGAATAGATTCTGCTTTTGTCAGCTTCTCGGTCAATTCAGATATCTGTTTATCCTTTTCTTTTAACTGTTGTTCTTGTTTTTTGATGAATCTGTCTTTGGGGTCTAATCCTGATGTATACACTAATTGGTGATTGAGGCTATCTATCTTTTCTTCCAAGGAAGCTTTTTGCATGGATAGAGTTTGAATCTCTTTTTCCAACGCTTCTTTTTCGAGGGATTGTGCCTGAAGGATTGCTTCTTTCTCTTCTTGGGCTTTTTTCTTGATTATTCTGACGTATCGCTTGCCTTTTTCTTCCAGGTCGCGTATATACTCTTCGCCTTTTTGCTGGGCATCTCTGAAAACTTCCTGTTCTACATGCTTCCTTTTCTCTTTTGTAGGGGAGGCTACCGTGTAGGAGTGCGCCAAAGCGATTTCTTTCAGGATTTCTCTCTCTGTGCTTTGCCATGTTATCTGTTGGGTTGTTTTCTCTTCATGGGGGATTCCCTGAGCGTCTAACGCCCTATTTAAGCCCGCCTGTCTTGTTAATCCCTTCTTATATCCGTCTGAGAAGGGGATATAGTCGATATGAAGGTGTGGAGTGGTTTCATCCATGTGGAGATAACATCCGTATACGAATAGATTCGGATTTCGCTTTATAAAACCCCGAATATATTCTTCAAGCATCTGAGACGCTTCTTCGGGGGGGACGGAGGCTTTTTCTGAACCAAACTGAACGATCATCTCATAGGATGGTTGAGCCTGTCCTTTTGCATCCTGATGGTTCTGGATGTGCTTCAGATAATTGGGTATCTTTCGGTCTTTTCTTTTTTGTTTGGAATTGTATTCTTCCAAGGCTGCCCCAAACAATTTCTCATAAGCTTCATCGAGGGATAAATCTATGTACGTTTTGTTTAAGGATGTTCGTTTGGGGTCGATGTGCTTTTGGTGTAAGGTCATTGTTCGGTTGTTGTGTTGTCTGGAAATTCGCTTTCCATTGTGAAGGGATATTGATATACTATTACCCATACTAATTACTCCTTTCTGGGTGTAAAATTTATGTATGGGTTATATATAGTTTCTTCTTTGTAATAAATATCCCTCCTGAATCTGTTGTGACAGATGTGATAACTCAATACTAGATGTGTCAGCAGCTCCGCTGCCAACACATCTGTCTTTCGCAAGGGGCAAGCCCCCTTGACCCCCATGGGTATATCTTTACCCGGCTTATCATTACCAGATTTTCCTCAGAAAAAACATATGAATCTATATATTAAATACTTCAAATTTTTTCGTCTCAAAGGAGTATTTGATAATGGAATTGATTCATGCCTTAGAAGTATGTGATAAGATGTATGAGGTTGGTGCTACAAATGATGAAATCATGAAAGTAAAAAAGAAAGCGATTTTAGAAAAACACCATCACAAAATCACGTACATTGAAAAAAAGAATTATTGGCAAACATTAATCGACAGTGAAGGACATCGTATCACAGCAAAGACAGAGGAAGCCTTGTTTGAAAAGTTGGCAAGATATTATTGCAGTGAATACACCTTTGATTCTGTATTTGAATTAGCCCTTCAGGAGAAGATCGAAACCGAGAACCCGAAAGAATTAACGGTAATGGATTATCGGTCTACCTATCGCTTATCGGTATTTGATTCCTTAAAGGAAATGACCTTAAAGGAAATCACACCGATAATACTGAAGAAGTTCCTGATGGATTATTCGTTACAGCATCCTAAGAAGAAACAGTTTCTGAAGGTAAAGGGCATTCTGAATATCGTTTTTGAGTATGCCACAGACCCGGAACATCATCTTGTTACCGAGAATCCTGTTCCGAAGAATAATCGCCCTTATGCAAAGAACTTTGCTCCATCTTCCCGGAAAGCAGAAGATAAAGCCTTCTCAGAGAACGAAGTAATGAAACTGCAAGAATACCTCTTAAAGAAGATTCACGCTAAAGAATACGATATCTATGCGTATGCGATCCTGTTTTCTTCTTTCACGGGGCTTAGAGTGGGAGAGATTCCCGCTCTTAAGTGGGAGGATTTAAAGGGAAATGCTCTGCATGTACATGCACAGCAGTCTCTTACACAGGAAAACGGACATTATGGCTTTTTCTATGAGGGATGTACCAAGAACGAAAAGGGTGTCAGTAACGATGGCAGATTCGTTCCGTTGTCTTCACAGGTGGTTTCTCTGTTGAGCGAAATCAGAGAGAAGCAGAATAAACTTGGTATTTGCTCTGAATGGATTTTTTCCAAGGAAGATGGGACGTGGATAGATAAAAGGTATTATGATCATCGTTTAAGGGCTGTATCGAAGGATTTAGGGCTTTCACTGACCAATAATCATGCTCTCAGGATGGCTTTTAACTCGTATGTATTAACGACTATGGGGATAGAAGCACCTGATAGAGCAAAGATATTGGGGCATACGGTAGAGACCAATCTGCAGTGCTATACCTTTAGCCATCAGGATGACTTCCTGTCAGAAATGACTGAAAAACTGGACAATTTCTATGGGGTCGCATGCCGTTCGCATAATATTTTGTCCTTTTCAGCAAAAAGAGAAACCCGCAAAGTGGCGACTTTACGGGCTTCTAAGTAAATCAACTATGATGCAGGAGATGGGACTTGAACCCACACAGTATTGCTACTACAGGCACCTGAAGCCTGCGCGTCTGCCAATTCCGCCACTCCTGCGAACAAATCCAATCTTATATGATTCGCCTTTTGATGTCAAGCAACTTTTTTAAAAAAATTTGAGGCTCTTTTTGGGGCCTGGTGGACAGCCTTCAGACATGACTTGCAAATTGACTTAGATGTAAAAATATTTGAGACAACGAAATCTATTTACAGGGATAATTACAAATAAATAGGATAAAAATCTGAAAATAGTATGGTATTATGACGAGGAAATGCTATAATATTTCTATATTTTAAGTCACACACGAGAGGGAGTAATAATCATGTTAAAAAATCTTAGTATTCGCGTAAAGCTGATCATCATGGTAGTGCCGTTGGTAGTTGTAGCGATCGCTTCTACTATTTTCCTGGCATATACCGCCAACAATCTCGCCGGCATGAGTCAGGACCTGTACTACGAACAGCTGTACAACATCAATTCCACCCTGATCAATGCAGACCGTGATCTGTACCAGGCCTACACCGGAGTTCTGTCAAAGCTGAGTTTTGAAGCTTATGTAACACCGGAGATGGTCCAGGGGTATTTGGACGACTACGAAGAAAACGCGCAGCAGGTGCAGGATCGTGTACATCAGGTTGCCGATATCGTAGCAAATTACCCGCAGCTGGCTGCCTACAATTATGAGGGTACAAACTTTAAGGCATTGCTGGCAGAGTATGAGACCGCCTATGCAAACTGGTACGGTGCCTATAACCCTACTACCGGCCAGGGAGATGTGGAAGCCTTTGAAAAGTATTTCTCCGAAACCCGTGAGGCCATCAGCATGATGCAGGATATCATGGAGGTCTATGCAGTGGAGCAGGATAAGACCATGAAGGCTTATGAGAACCGGAGCCTTATTACCGCAACCGCAGTGGTACTGGTTCTGGTCGTTGTGATCGTATGCTTTGCCGTCTATCTGATCCGCTACTTCCAGAAGAACATTGAACGGGTTACCAACGATATCGGCATCATCGGTTCCAAGGATCTGACCAGCGAGATCATTTCCATTGACGGAGAAGATGAGATCGCAACCTTAAACCATACCGCCATTGATATGCAACAGTCCCTGTCGGATGTTGTCAGCCAGATCGACGGTTCCAGCGAGGAAGTGGCAGAGCAGAGCCAGACCATCAGCCGCCTTTCCGCAGATGCAAACGAGCAGCTTTCCAATGTGGCCCGTGCCATCAACGATATGGCCCAGACGGCAACCCAGCAGGCTACGGATATTACCGGCCTGTCGCATAATATGATCGATATTCAGGAAATGATCGGCCAGAGCGGCGAGGCCAGCCAGAACCTGGCAGATGCCAGCCACCAGATCGATGAGGTGACCTCCGAAGGTATGAAGGTAGTGGAACAGCTCACCGACGTAACCCAGGAGTCCATGAATGCCTTCAACCGCATCTTCGACGTGCTCAGCGGCATTACCGAAAGCGCAGCCAAGATCGGCGAGGCTTCCAGCCTGATCACCGATATCGCTTCCCAGACCAACCTGCTTTCCTTAAACGCTTCCATCGAGGCAGCCCGTGCAGGAGAAGCCGGCCGCGGATTTGCGGTTGTTGCGGATGAGATCCGTCAGCTGGCAGAGCAGTCTGCAAATTCCGCCAATACCATCAACCAGATGTTAAGCGATCTGCAGGAAGCTACCCAGATGGCAGACAAGCAGAGCGGCGTGGTAAGAGATTGTGTCAATGCCCAGAACGAAAGCGTGGTTTCCACCAAGGGCAAGTTTACGGACATCGTATCGGCCATCGAGCAGGTAAACGAAGAGATCCGTCACATCACCGATGTAAACCAGACGATCCAGACCAATTTCGCATCGGTCAACGATCTGGTAAACAGCCTGTCTGCATCCGCCGAAGAGAATGCTGCATCCAGTGAAGAGATCGCAGCCACCACGGAAACCATCCGTCAGGCTATCGCCGATGTGGATAACAGCAGCCAGAACGTAAACAACGCAGTGGAAGGCCTTGTAGCCATCGTAAAACAGTTCAAGATCTAATAGACTGTAAATTAAAACTATCGAGTGACTTTAGAATCCCAGACAGTTTCTGTTTGGGATTCTTTTTGTTTTGCGGTACAATATTTTTATGACCCGGCTTGTTCCGGAATGCATCACAAATAGCGGAAAAGCGCTGTTTTACAGGAGATTTTAATATGGCAGACCTTACATACAGAGAGAAAACCAAGCAGATAAAGATCGGAGACCGCATGATCGGAGGAGGCAGTCCCATTGCCATCCAGTCCATGACCAATACCCCTACGGAGAATGTGGAAAAGACCGTGGAGCAGATCCTTCGTCTGGAGAAGGCAGGGTGCGAGATCATCCGCTGTACCTGCCCTACCATGGAAGCCGCAAAGGCCATCGGAGAGATCAAGAAACAGATCCATATTCCCCTGGTAGCGGATATTCATTTTGATTACAAAATGGCCATTGCCGCCATGGAAAACGGTGCCGACAAGATCCGCATCAATCCAGGCAACATCGGTTCCCGGGAAAAGGTAGAAGCAGTGGTAAAGACGGCAAAGGAGCGCAATATTCCCATC
Organism: Lachnospiraceae bacterium; assembly: GCA_024689465.1. Taxonomy (GTDB): domain Bacteria; phylum Bacillota; class Clostridia; order Lachnospirales; family Lachnospiraceae; genus JAILDL01. Next base: position 5,185 of record JAILDL010000060.1, on the reverse strand, counting down.
CGTGTCGGTGTAAACAGCGGTTCTCTGGAAAAGAACCTGGTGGAAAAGTACGGCGGCGTGACGGCCCAGGGCATTGTGGAGAGTGCGCTGGATAAGGTACATCTCATTGAGGACATCGGCTATGACAATCTGGTGATCTCCATTAAATCATCGGATGTTCTCATGTGCGTAAAGGCCCATGAACTTCTGGCAGATAAGACACCGTACCCGTTACACGTGGGTATTACGGAGGCGGGCACGTTGGAAAGCGGCAATATCAAGTCCGCCATCGGCCTGGGCCTGATCTTAAGTAAGGGCATCGGTGACACCATCCGTGTTTCTCTGACCGGTGATCCGGTGGAGGAAGTAAAAAGTGCCAAGCAGATCCTGCGTACCCTTGGGCTTCGAAAGGGCGGCATCGAAGTGGTTTCCTGCCCGACCTGCGGACGAACCAAGATCGACCTCATTTCCCTGGCAAATCAGGTGGAAGATATGGTCCAGGATATTCCCCTGGATATTAAGGTAGCCGTTATGGGCTGTGCCGTAAACGGCCCCGGCGAAGCAAAAGAAGCCGATATCGGCATTGCCGGCGGCATCGGAGAAGGACTCCTGATCAAGAAAGGAGAGATCATCCGAAAGGTGCCGGAAGCAGAACTGCTGACTGTTCTGCGAAATGAATTATTGAACTGGAAAGAATAGACATGAGCAAACCGTTTCTGGAAGTATTTCCCAATTTAAAGCTACAGGAGGATATGGCTGCCCTCATGGGACAGACCAAGGTGGAGAGAGTCGCTGCGACAAAAAGCAGGGACTCTCTGCGTATCTATATCCTTTCGGATCGCCTGATCTTAAAGCCGACCTTGTGGGAAGTGGAAAAGCAGATCAAGAAGCAGCTTTTTCCCCAGAATGACGTGTCCGTAAAGATCCTGGAGAAGTTCCACCTCTCCAGAGCCTTTAATGCCGAGAAGCTGTGGGGCGTATACAAAGAGAGCTTCCTGGAGGAAGCCAAACATCACAGCGTGGTGATCTATGATCTGTTTAAGAAGGCGGATTTCGACTTTTCCCAGGAAGGAAAGATGACGGTCATCATTGACGATACCGTTTTTGGAAGAGGCTATGAAAAGGAACTTTTGGACATCCTGCATAAGGTTTTTAACGAGCGGTGCAATCTGGACGTCATCGTGGACATCGGCTACAAGGAGAAGATCTTAAAACGCCGTAACGATCTGGAATTCGTTCCCAGAGCTGTTTCCGCGGAACCGGTCAATGACCGGCAGGGAGAGGAGAAGGGCGACGATAACAAGGCTTCCGCATCCAAAGAGGAAGGAACCCATTCCGGAAACCGCCGGGATTCCCGTCTGGGCAGAGGAAAGGGTAACCGGGACGATGCGCCCCGAAACAGAAGACCCCTTAAGCGCAGCGATGATCCGGATGTGATCTATGGCAGCGATATTGAAGAGGATGCCATACCCATCAGCGACATCATCGGGGAGCTGGGAGAAGTGGTGATCCGTGGACAGATCCTGGCCATCGATTCCCATCCCATTAAGAACGAGCGGACCATCGTCAGCTTCCAGACCACGGATTTTACCGATACCATTACTACCAAGCTCTTCGTGCAGAATGACAACATGGACGAGCTGATGAGCGGGTTAAAGGAAGGCAGCTTTGTAAAGATCAAGGGTCTGGCTGCCATGGATACCTGGGACAAGGAACTGTCCATCGGTTCCGTGCGGGGCATTAAGAAGATCCAGGATTTCCGTGTGTCCAGAGTGGACCGGGCGGAAAAGAAGCGTGTCGAGCTGCACTGCCATACCAAGATGAGTGATATGGACGGTATCACGGATGTCAAGGATATCGTCAAGCAGGCCTATAAATGGGGGCACCCTGCCATTGCCGTGACAGACCACGGCGTGGTACAGGCTTTCCCCGATGCCAATCATGTATGGGAAGATTTATGGAAGGCAGAAAAAGGAAAGCGTAAGGAGGCGGGAGATCCCAATCCCGATAAGTTTGATTTCTTCAAGATCATTTACGGTGTGGAAGGCTACCTGGTGGACGATGAGCAGACCACGGTGGTAAATCCCGGCCGGCAGGATTTTAACGATCCCTATGTGGTCTTTGATATAGAGACCACCGGCTTTTCACCCATCGAAGATCGGATCATCGAGATCGGTGCGGTCAAGGTGGAAAAGGGAGAGATCGTGGATCGTTTCTCCACCTTTGTCAATCCGGAAGTGCCCATTCCCTTTAAGATTGAGCAACTGACCAGTATCCGGGATGACATGGTGGTGGATTCTCCCACCATCGAAGTGATCCTGCCCAGATTTTTGGCTTTTGCTCAGGGATGTGTGCTGGTGGCCCACAATGCCCAGTTTGATATGAGCTTTATCATTGAGAACTGCAAACGCCAGGGACTGCCCCATGATTTTACCTATGCGGATACCCTGGGCATGGCCCGTATGCTCCTGCCCGATCAGGCCAAGCATACTCTGGATGCGGTGGCAAAGACCCTGAACATCTCTCTGGAGCACCATCACAGAGCGGTGGACGATGCCGAGACCACTGCCATCATGTTTACGAAGTTTATCCCCATGCTGGAAGAGAAGGGGATCCATAACCTGCAGGAACTGTTTGACAGCTCCGTATCCAATCCCGCACTGGTGCAGAAAGCCAGAAACGTGTACCACGTGATCATTCTGGCAAAAAATAACACGGGCCGGATCAATCTCTACCGGCTGGTCAGCGAATCCCATCTGACCTATTTCGGAAACAGAAGGCCCCGTATTCCCAAGAGCCTTTTAAAGAAGTATCGGGAGGGCCTGATCATCGGCAGCGCCTGCGAGCAGGGGGAACTCTACCGCGCCTTGATCAATTCCAAGAGAGACCGGAGAAAGACCGATGATGCCATCGCCCGGATCGTGGAATTCTACGATTATCTGGAGATCCAGCCCTGGGAAAACAACCGGTTCATGATCAAAAGCGAGGACTTCCCCGAGATCAATACCAAAGAGGATGTTCTGGCAGTCAATAAAGAGATCGTCAAGCTGGGGGAGAAATTCCATAAGCCGGTGGTTGCCACCTGCGATGCCCATTTCCTCAATCCTGAGGATGTGATCTACCGGCAGATCATTCTGGCCAGTCAGGGCTTTGAAGATGCGGATGAAGCAACGCCTCTGTATCTTCGTACCACAGACGAGATGTTGGAAGAGTTTTCCTATCTGGGAATGGAAAAAGCGGAAGAAGTTGTGATCACCAATACCAACCTCATCGCGGATATGATCGATACCATGTCACCGGTGCGCCCGGACAAGTGTCCTCCGGTCATTCCCAACAGCGATGAGATGCTGACCAAGATCTGTTATGACAGGGCCCACGAGCTTTACGGACCGGACCTGCCGGAGATCGTTACGGAGCGATTGGAGAGAGAACTGCATTCCATCATCAGCAACGGATTCGCGGTTATGTACATCATTGCCCAAAAGCTGGTGTGGAAGTCTGTGGAGGACGGCTATCTGGTTGGTAGCCGTGGTTCCGTAGGAAGTTCCTTTGTGGCCACCATGGCGGGGATCACCGAGGTAAATCCCTTAAGCCCCCATTATTACTGTACAGAGTGCCACTATGTGGATTTCTACAGCGATGAGGTAAAAGCCTACGCCGGCAGAGCCGGGATCGATATGCCGGACAAGGTTTGCCCGGTATGCGGTGCGCCCCTTAAAAAAGACGGCTTTGATATTCCCTTCGAGACCTTCCTGGGATTTAAGGGAGACAAGGAGCCGGATATTGACTTAAATTTCTCCGGTGAATACCAGAGTAAGGCCCACAAATATACAGAGGTTATCTTTGGCTACGGACAGACCTTCCGTGCGGGAACCATTGCCTCCGTTGCGGAAAAGACCGCTTACGGATATGTGCTCAAGTACAACGAGGAACGGGGACTTAACAAGCGAAGGGGCGAAGTGGACCGTATTTCCAAGGGCTGCGTCGGTGTCCGCAGAAGTACCGGACAGCATCCCGGCGGTATTGTCGTCCTTCCCGTGGGAGAGGAGATCAACTCCTTTACCCCGGTGCAGCATCCCGCCAACGATATGACTACCAGCACCATAACGACCCACTTTGATTACCACTCCATAGACCATAACCTGTTAAAGCTGGACATTCTGGGACACGATGATCCTACCATGATCCGTATGCTTCAGGATCTGACGGGGTTAGACCCTGTAAAGGACATTCCCCTGGACGGGCAGGACGTTATGAGTCTGTTCCAGAATACCGAAGCTCTGGGCATCACCCCGGAGGATATCGGCGGCTGTAAGCTGGGAGCTCTGGGTATTCCGGAGTTTGGTACGGATTTTGCCATGCAGATGCTCATCGATACCCAGCCCAAGGCTTTCTCCGATCTGGTGCGTATCGCAGGACTGGCCCACGGAACCGATGTATGGCTGGGAAATGCGGAAACGCTGATCAAAGAAGGAAAGGCGACCATTTCCACCGCCATCTGTACCCGAGACGATATCATGACCTATCTGATCAGCAAGGGCGTGGAGTCCGAGAAGTCCTTTAAGATCATGGAAGCGGTTCGAAAGGGAAAGGTTGCAGGCGGAAAGGTAGAGCAGTGGCCGGCCTGGAAGGAGGACATGATCGCCCACGATGTTCCCGACTGGTATATCTGGTCCTGTGAGAAGATCAAGTACATGTTCCCTAAGGCCCATGCGGCGGCCTATGTTATGATGGCCTGGCGTATCGCCTACTGTAAGGTACATTATCCCTTGGCCTATTATTCCGCTTACTTCAGCATCCGTGCCAAGGCGTTCAACTACGCCCTCATGTGTATGGGAAGAGATCAGTTGGAGGAAAATCTGGCTGCTTATAAGAAACGAAAGAAGGATGCCGACGATAAGGTGCCCGGCGTAACGCCCCTTGGAAACAAGGAGCAGGATCAGCTGGCGGATATGCGTGTTGTCCAGGAGATGTATGCAAGAGGCTTTGAATTCGAGCCCATTGATATCTTCCGTGTTAAGGCAAAGCATTTCCAGATCGTGGACGGCAAGGTGATGCCGTCTTTGACCAGTATCGACGGTATCGGCGAAAGTGCGGCGGATTCCATTGTAGAAGGAGCAAAGGGAGGACCGTTCCTGTCCAGAGATGATTTCATGGCTCGCTGCAAGGTAGGAAAGACCGTTGCAGAGCTTCTCTTTAACCTGGG
>JAILDL010000036.1 GCA_024689465.1 Lachnospiraceae bacterium | reverse complement strand
GATCTTAAAGCCGTTTTTACTGAAAGATTCATCTAAGAACAGTTAAAGTATAACATAGCGAATATCAGTCTGTAGAACTTAATGCAAGATTTCCCTGATTTAGAGACTTTTAGCATTAAGTCCTGGAAAAACTATGCTGAAGGTCTGTTCGCTATGTGAAAAAATAAAAAGACCAACGAGAATTGGCCTTTTTATGGGGACTTCCATCAGATTCAGTTTGCACTTAAATGCAGAAATACCTAACGTTCTTTATTTTTTGCATTAACTTTTGAAATTAACGGTTAGGACTTACGGTTAGGACTTACGGTCATTATGGCTAAAAATCCTATCGATGCATTTGCTGATGAATTTGCCGATCTTACCGTCACTGCGCCGTCTTGGTCTCACATAATTGGGATCAATGGGAATCAGTTCCTTGTTTTCGATATGATCGGTATCAATATACACCTTGGAGGTAACCGGCAGTTCTTTCTTGATCAGCATCTGATTGATCAGATAACGGAATCCGGCGAATAAAACCGCAAAGATCGGTACGCCTACGATCATTCCGAAGATGCCCCACATGCCTCCGAATATGGTGATGGAGAAAATCACCCAGAATCCGGTCAAACCGGTGCTGGAACCAAGGATCCGGGGACCGATAAAGTTTCCGTCCACCTGCTGCAATAAAATGATAAAGATCAGGAAATAAAAAGCCTTCATGGGATCGATCATCAGGATCAGAATAAGGCTTGGAATGGCTCCCAGATACGGTCCGAAGAAAGGGATCATATTGGTGATGCCGACGATCAGGCTGACCAGTACAGTATACGGTGTTTTCATTAAATTGCATGCAATGTAACAGATCACACCGATGATAAAGGAATCCACGATCTTACCGGAAATAAAACCAATAAAGGTTCTATGGGTAAAACGGCATGCATTGATGATCTTATTGGCATGATTTTCCTCGAAGATCGCATAGAGAACCTTTTTAAACTGCCCGGAAAACTTCTCCTTGCTGTACAGCACATAAATGGAAATGATAAAGCCGATCACTACGTTCCATAATCCGATGGCCAGATTAAAGACGCTTTTGGAGATCTTACTGATCAGCAGGTTGGTCTGTGGAAGCACATTGTCTTCAAACCAGCTGTTCAGGGTGTTTCCGCTGGTCAGCAGGTAGTTCTCGATATTTTGCTCGATCTCCGGATTGTTGATGCGCAGGCGATCCACATAGCCGGTAAGGGTTTCCACGTATTTGGGAAACTGAATGATGATATTCTGGATACTCTTTAAAACCTCGGGAATGACAACGGAGAAAAAGGCGATCAGGATCACAAGGACCATGATCATACTGATGAGCATGGAGATGACACGCATACTCTTCCGGCATCTCTTGCTGCCGGGTTCATAGCCAAGGCCCATATAGATGGGTTTTAGAATGTGCTTTTCGATCCAGTTTACAATGGGTGTGATCAGATAAGCGATGATGATACCGTCTATGATGGGCATACAGGTTTTGACTCCGCTTTTCCAGGAATCCGACACGCTGGAATGCCTCAAAATAAAGAAATACAGACCGATGCTGGCCGCGATGACTAAAAATGCAGTAAATCCGATCTGGAAATATTTGTTATCACGCAGTTTAAAACGCATGGAAATAGCCTCCAATGAATTTGGGATGATGCTATAATAACCTCAGCGGCTTTATTTTAGCATTGTTTCACAGGAAAAGGAATAGAAATGAACAGCCAAAAGTATCAGCAGGAACAGGATAAGATCCATATTGCAAAGACCAGAGAGATCCTGTCTACTCTCCCACCCTATATTAAGGATTTTATCAACGGCATCGCAGATTATACCTCTACGCGTACCCGTTTGGCATATGCCTACGATATCCGGGTGTTTTTCCTGTTTATCCGTGATAACAATCCGCTCTACAAAGAAAAAGAATTAAAAGAGATCCCCATTGAAGTTTTAGATGCACTGAGCCGAAAAGACATTGAGGAATATCTGGATTATATGACCTATTACCAGAAAGAAGGCAAGGAAGTGATCAACCACGAACGGGGAAAAGCCCGGAAGATCTCTTCTCTTCGCAGCATGTATAAGTACTTTTATCAGCATGAGATGATCAAAAACGATACGGCTGCCTTAGTTCCGGTGCCCAAGCTTCATGAAAATGCCATCATACGTCTGGAGCCCAACGAAGTAGCCATCTTATTAGATCAGGTGGAATCCGGCGAGAAGCTAACGGCCAGTCAGTTAAAATACCATCAAAAGACGAAACTACGGGATATTGCCATCCTGACACTTCTCCTGGGAACCGGGATCCGTGTTTCCGAATGCGTAGGTATCGACCTGAACGATGTGGATTTTGACAACAACGGCGTCATGGTACACCGTAAGGGCGGCTACGATGCGGTTGTCTATTTCGGTTATGAAGTAGAGACTGCGCTTCTGGATTATCTGGAGGAGCGCCGAACCATCGTCCCTTTGCAGGGATCGGAAAACGCACTGTTTCTCTCCTTGCAGAACAAGCGCATGAGCGTTCGCTCCGTTGAGAAAATGGTGAAGAAATATGCCCAGAATGTGACCACCCTTAAAAAGATCACCCCCCACAAGCTGCGTAGCACTTATGGCACCACCTTGTACCGGGAATCCGGCGATATTTACCTGGTAGCCTCAGTGTTAGGCCACAGCGATGTAAATACCACCAGAAAGCATTACGCGGCCCTGGATGAAGATCGGCGCAGATCCGCCGTCAAATATGTGCAATTAAGAGATAAAAAGCCTGAGGATCAATGATCCACAGGCTTTCTTACGTTTAATTCCATTTCTTGCTTTCGTTTGTGGAAACCGTTCCGGCCAGGATCGCCCGGTAATCTTCCAGGTTCTTCCGAAGCAGCGTAGGGGTATCCAGCTCATAAGGGCAATGCTGTGTACATTGCATGCAATGCAGACAGCCCTCGATCTTTTCCATTTCCTTTTGCCAGTATTCGGATAACCAGGCATCCGAAGGAGCTCTTCGTACCATCAGGGACATACGGGCACACTGGTTGATGGTGATCCCCGCAGGGCAAGGCATACAATAGCCGCAGCCACGACAGAAATTGCCGGAGAGCTCTTCTTTTTCCTTCTCAATAAACGCGGAGATCTCCCCATCCATAGACGGGGTGTTGTCCATATAGGACAGCCATTCCTCCATTTCACTCATACGCTGAACGCCCCAGATAGGAACCACGTTATCATATTGCGTCATAAAAGCCATCGCCGCTTTGGAGTTGTTGATCAGTCCACCGGCCAGCCCCTTCATGGCAATAAAGCCCATGCCGGCCTTCTGACAGGCTTCCACCAGACGGATATCCCGTTCGGAAGCCAGATAGGAAAACGGAAACTGCAGTGTTTCATATAAACCGCTTTCGATGATCTCTTCCGCAACACCGATCTTATGAGCGGTAATACCGATATGGCGAATAAGGCCTTTCTCCTTGGCTTCTACCATTGCTTCGTATAAACCGGAGCCATCCCCGGGTCTATAGCATTTCGCAGCCATATGGAGCTGATAGACATCAATATAATCGGTACGAAGATTATGAAGAGATGTCTCCAGATCCTTCCAGAATCCTTCCGCAGAGGTCGCAGCGGTCTTGGTGGTAATGATGATCTGATCCCGGATCCCCATATCTCCAAAAGCATAACCGATCTTTTCTTCGCTGTCCGAATAAGCACGAGCCGTATCAAAGAAACGAACGCCACCTTCATAGGCACGCCGCAGGATCGCTGCGGCATCCTCCAGAGAATCTCTTTGAATGGGAAGTGCTCCGAATCCGTTTTGCGGAACAACGATGCCGGTTTTACCAAGGGTTACGTTTTTCATAGAACAGATACTCCTTTTTTAATTGAATGAAATGAAAGCCTGCGCAACAATGACGCACTTTTATGATATAAACCAAACTAATCATATCATAATCTCAAATACAAAAAACAGCAGAACAAAGGATTGTTCTGCTGTTAAAAAAAAGTAAAAAAAATATATATCCAATCAACAGATCAATGTGTGAGTCTGGGATCTATTGAAGGAAATCCATGGAATTATTGAAGAAAATCGGAAGAATAATATGGAAGGATAATGGTGGTTCCTGCAGGTACATGGTCCGGATCTTCCATATGATTGATAAAAGCGACTTCATCCAGATATTCATTCATGGATGCATAATGAGCATCCATATAATCCGAAGCAACTTCCGAAAGGGTTTCTCCGTAGGATAATTCCACCTTGGCATAATACTTAATGCTGGTGGAGTCCATCTCAGCGGCACGGGAAGTAAACTTACCGATCAGTAGGGAGCAAAGGATGACCATCAGGATCAGAGAAACCGTAAAGCAAAGAATGATGTTCCGACGTACTTCTCTTCTGCGTCTGGCCATCTTCTTCCGACAGAGTGCTCTTCTCTGTGCATCGGTCATATAATGATAATCCTTCATATAAGCTCTGGTATCCATATCCTTACCCCAATTCATTCCTTCTGAAAAAGTGATGTTCGAAAATGCGTTCTGAACAGTTGTTCTCTGTTTTGACTTTATTTTATCGAACGCTTATTCTGATGTCAATAGATTTGGGATAAAAATTCGAACAAAATTTCGGAATATATGTTTGCCTTTTTATCTTCTCTATGTTATTCTTTTTGTAACAATCAATGTTTGGAGGTCTTACATGGAAAGAAAGAGACTGACTGCTAAGCAAAGTGAAATTTTGGAATACATCAAACAGGAAATATTGGCAAAGGGCTATCCTCCCACTGTAAGAGAGATCGGTGAGGCCGTTAAGCTGGCATCCACTTCTTCGGTACACGCTCATTTAGAGCGTCTGGAACGAAACGGATACATTCGCCGCGATCCTACCAAACCCCGTGCCATTGAGATCTGTGATGACAGCTTCCAGATGGTCCGCACCGAGATGGTAAACATTCCCGTTGTTGGCTATGTAGCTGCCGGACAGCCCATCCTCGCAGAGGAGAACATCGAATCCTACTTCCCCATCCCTTCCGATATGGTTCCTAAGGGGAATTCCTTTATTCTGAAGGTAAAGGGCGATTCCATGATCAATGCGGGTATCTTTAACGGCGATTCCATTTTCGTAAACGAATGCAACACCTGTGAAAACGGGGATACCATTGTTGCGCTGGTGGATGATTCCGCTACGGTAAAGAAGTTCTACAAGGAAAACGGACACATCCGCCTGCAGCCGGAAAATGATTTCATGGATCCCATCATTGTCGATGATTGTCAGATCCTTGGAAAAGTATATGGTGTTTTCCGTTTGTACAAGTAAAACAAAAGCAACCATCCGGTCAGGGACCGTTGGTTGCTTTTTTCTTACAAGGATGTGCTTCCCTCTTTCTATCGAGAGCCCTCTCCCAGTCGAATGTTCATATAGGATATGATCTCATCCACGCATCGTTCAAAGCCAAGCTTAGAGCTGTCCAGACACAGATCGTAATTTCGTGCATCGGTCCATTCTCTTCCGGTGTGATACTTATAATACTCTGCACGGTGCTTATCGGTCTTTGCGATAAACTTTTCCAGTTCCTTGCCTTGCAGATTGATCTTCTTTGCGGCCTGCTCCATTAGAAAGTCATGGGGCGCATGGACGAAGACACGGATTACGTGGTCATAATCCTTTAATACAAAGTCCGCACAGCGACCGATGATCACGCAGGATTCGGATTCCGCCAGATCCTTGATGATCTTGGCCTGGTAATTAAACAGGTTCTCGGTGGAGGTAAAGTCATCGCTTTCCGGCGGGATCAGCTCCCCATTGTATTCCTTTCTGGCGATCTGGAACAAATGGGTCTTACGGATCTTCTCATCCGCCTTATTGAACAGAGCTTCATTGATACCGCTGTCTTCTGCAGCCAGCTTCATCAGCTCCTTGTCATAGTAATGTACATTCAGTTTCTCGGATAACATCTGTCCGATGGTTCTTCCGCCGCTACCATACTGTCTGGAAATGGTAATAACAAATTTATCCATACTCATCCTCCAACCCTGTTATTCACCTAAATAGGCTTTTTTGATCCTGTCATCGCTTAAGAGGTCTTCCGCAGCACCTTCAATGGTGATGTTACCGGTCTCTAATACATAGGCCCGATCGGCGATGGATAAGGCTTTTTTCGCATTCTGTTCTACCAGCAGAACGGTGGTTCCGCTGTCATTTACACTTTTAATGATATCAAAGATCTCGTTTACCAGGATAGGGGATAGTCCCATGGAAGGTTCATCCATCAGAATAATGGAGGGATGACTCATAAGCGCACGTCCCATTGCCAGCATCTGCTGCTCGCCACCGCTTAAGGTTCCTGCATACTGATTGGCTCTTTCCTTCAGACGGGGAAAACGCTCATATACGTTTTCCAGAGATTCCTGGATCTCATCCTTATCCGTACGGGTAAAGGCCCCCAGCTTTAAGTTCTGATAAACCGTCATATCCGCAAATACACGGCGTCCTTCCGGTACATGCGCCATGCCCATGGAAACGATCTTGTGAGCAGGGATCTTAGTAAGATCAGTTCCGTTAAATAAGACGCTTCCTTCAGAAGGAGTGATCAGTCCGGTAATGGTATGAAGGATGGTGGTCTTGCCGGCACCGTTGGCACCGATCAGTGCAATGATCTCCCCTTCGTTTACCGAGAAATTGATTCCCTTGATGGCCTGGATCACACCATAATTTACTTTTAAATCCTTTATTTCAAGCATCGACATGTAAAAAGCCTCCTTATTCACCCAGATATGCGGTGATCACTTCCGGATTGTTCAAAACATCCGATGTTTTACCCTGGCAAAGCACGCGGCCAAAGTTTAAAACCGTCAGTTTTTCGCAGATACCGGATACCAGTTTCATATCATGTTCGATGAGCAGGATGGTCATGTCAAAATTCTTGCGAACAAAGGCAATGGTATCCATCAGTTCACCGGTTTCGTTGGGGTTCATGCCGGCTGCAGGCTCATCCAGTAATAACAGCTTGGGATTGGTGGCCAGAGCACGGGCAATTTCCAGCTTACGCTGCTTTCCGTAAGGCAGGTTGGAGGAAAGAAAATCCTTTTCATCCTGCAGGCCGAATACTTCCAGTAACGCACAGGCTTTTTCAGTGATCTCCTTTTCGGTGCGGCGGTATTTACCGGTACGCAGCATAGTATCCATAAAGGAATAATGATACTGATTATGGAGACCTACCTTTACATTATCGATCACGCTCAGATCCTTAAACAGACGGATATTCTGGAAGGTTCTGGCGATACCGCACTGATTGATCTCAATGGTGCTCTTTCCCGTAATGTTTTGGCCATCCAGTGTGATCAGGCCTTCATTGGGCTGATAGACACCGGTCAGCAAGTTAAATACGGTAGTCTTGCCGGCGCCGTTGGGGCCGATGAGACCGTAAAGCTCGCCTTTTTCAATGGTCAGATTAAAATCATCCACGGCCCTTAGACCGCCGAAGGATATGCTTAAATTATCTACCTGCAGAAGTGCCATTATTTTGCAAACCTCCCTTTGATGGATGAAAGATTCTTCTTCCGCCACTCAATGGCTTTCGGTGCCCAGTTAAAAAGCATGATCGCAATGAGGACAATGGAATAGATCAGCATACGATAGGTGTTTAAACCACGCAGAAGTTCCGGAAGGGCATATAAAATGGTGGTCGCAATAATGGAACCGCGAATATTTCCGATGCCGCCCAGAACCACGTATACCAGGATCATAATGGATACGTTGTATCCAAAATAGGTACTGGTCGCGGTCAGCGTGGAGGTATTGTGAGAAAATAGAACACCGGCACTGCCTGCGATGGCTGCAGAAATGGTGAAGGCCAGCATTTTGTATTTGGTAATGTTGATACCGACAGATTCTGCGGCAATACGGTTGTCGCGGATCGACATGATGGCACGACCGTCTCTGGAGCCGATGAGATGCTGGATGATCACCAGTGCCAGGAGCAGCAGGATCACGGCAATGGTAAAGTTGGAATCCGTGGGGGTACCCTGAATTCCCATGGCGCCGTTGATCAGCATCTTTCCTTCTCCCTGCAGCTGAAAGCTCTTAAAGGAGATATGAAGTCCTGCTTCATCATAACCGAAATAAACGGCTGCCAGTATGTTCTTAATGATCTCACCAAAAGCCAGGGTAACAATGGCCAGGTAATCGCCCTTTAAACGCAGTACGGGAATACCGATCAGGAAGCCAAAGATGGCAGCCAGGATCGTTCCGATCAAAAGAGCAATGAAAAAACGAAGGCCTCCGGGAAGCAATCCCTTGGTATATACGGAAAAAAGAGAGGCGGAAAACGCACCGATACACATAAATCCTGCGTGTCCAAGACTCAGCTCTCCCAGGATTCCAACGGTCAGGTTCAGGGAAACAGCTGCCAGGGAATAATAGGTTAAGGGCACCAGTAAGCCTTCCATATGGGAAGATAACAGACCGGTCACCTTAAAGAGCTGAACGATCAGATAAAAAGCGATGACGATGCCGTAGGTAATATAGTCTCTTCTGGAGGTTTTGGATAATTTCTTTAACATGTTTCCGCTCCTCTCACACTTTTTCCTGAATATTCTTACCCAGCAGGCCGGTGGGCTTTACCAGGAGAATGATGATCAAAATACCGAATACGATGGCATCTGCCAGCTGTGTAGAAATATAACGTTTACTGAGGATCTCTACAACGCCTAAAAGGAGACCGCCGATCATAGCGCCGGGAATGGATCCGATCCCGCCCAAAACCGCAGCAACGAATGCCTTGATACCGGGCATGGCTCCCGTATAAGGGGTGATGGTCGGATATGCAGAGCAAAGAAGGGCACCTGCGATCGCTGCCAGACCGGAACCGATGGCAAAGGTCAGGGAAATGGTCTTATTCACATCGATGCCCATAAGGGTGGCTGCCCCTTTATCCTCGGAAACAGCAAGCATAGCCTGTCCGGAACGTGTCTTATTGATAAAGAGCTGTAATACCAGCAGGATGATGAGGCTGACCACAATTGTAACAATGGTAACACCCTGAATCTTTAATTCGTCTCCTGCCAGGGAAATCCCCTCCCAGGAAACCACGGAAGTAAATGCCTTGGGATTTGCTCCAAAGACCAGCAGGGCAAAGTTCTGCAGAAAATAGGAAACACCAATGGCTGTGATCAAAACGGCCAGGTTGCTGGTGGCATTTCGCAGCGGTTTGTAGGCGATCTTTTCCGTTACAATACCCAGACAGGTACAGCCCGCCATGGCGATCACAATGGAAAGAACAGGATTCAGACCCAGAGAGCTTGCGAAGATATAGATCAGATAACCGCCGATCATAATGACATCACCATGGGCAAAGTTCAGCATTTTCGCAATACCGTAAACCATGGTATAGCCCAGAGCAATGATCGCATAGATGCTGCCAAGACTGATTCCGTTTATCAGGTACGTCAGAAAGTTCATCATGGAGTTCACCATATCCTTTGTTAAGGTATTTGATCTGCCACGGAATAAAGGGTGGCTTGGAAAAAATAAAAATATGGGGATGTCGTTATGCAAACATCCCCATAGACCTGTCATTTATAGAATCGTACACATAACTACCAACTACTATAAACGATTATGGATTATTCAGCAAGGACGTATACACCACCCTGGATGATAACCGCTCTGGGATCCTTGTTAGGCTCGCCGTCTGCAGTCCAGGTAATGGTGGTAGGGCTGGTCAGAACGTTATCAAGAGTAACCTCTGTCATACCTGCAGCCATGGTTGCACCCATCTCGGAAACTGCCATGGAAGGAGTTACGTTCTTCAGCTCGGCAACAGCCTTGATGGCATATACAGCATCGTAAGCATCTGCACCGAACTGGTTGGGAACATGACCGGTCTTCTCTTTGAACTTGTTTACAAAGTTAACGGTCAGCTCATCCTCTGCGGTAGCGGAGAAAGGAGTCAGCAGGTAAACGCCTTCTGCTAAGGAAACATCGAAGTTTTCTACTTCCAGGATACCGTCCATACCGTCTACACCAAAGAAGGTAGGATCATAACCCATGGTATTTGCCTGCGTCAGGATCAGAGAAGCCTCCTGATAGTAAATAGGCAGGAAGATCAGATCTGCACCTGCATCCTTTGCACTCTGCAGCTGTACGGAGAAATCCGTTGCGCTGTCTACGGTAAAGGAAGAATCCACTGCAATGTTCAGACCAAGGCTACCTGCTTCTGCTACGAAGCTGTCGTGAATACCGGTAGAATACTCTGTGGAAGAATCATAAATGATCGCAATAGTGCTGCCCTTCAGTTCTGCATTTCCTGCAATGTACTGAGCAGATGCCTTACCCTGGTTAGGGTCAGAGAAGCAAAGACGGAATGCGTTGTCATACTGTACGCAGTTTACAGCGGTTCCGGAAGGAGTCAGCTGGAACATACCGTCATCATGTGTCTTTTCGCTGACAGCGATACAGGGAGCAGATGTAACACAACCTACCAGCATCTGCATACCCCAGTCCTTTAAGGTGTTGTAAGCATTTACGGATTTCTCTGCGTTATGCTCGTCATCTTCAAACTTGTACTCGATCTGATAACCGTTGATACCGCCCTTCTCGTTAATCTCATCCACTGCGATCTGGATGGCATCACGTACATCGGAACCGTAGATTGCAGCAGCGCCGGATGTGGGTCCGATACCGCCGATCTTAAAGGTATTGGATGATGTGGTCTTAGCAGCGCCACATCCTGCCAGCATGCTCATGGCGAGTGCACAAGCTGTGGCAACGGATAATACTCTGTGTAACTTTTTCATAATATACACCTCCTGGGAATTTCATAATAAAAAATTGTATACAAATACAGATGGGAAACAGACACCTTTGTCCGGTTCATTCCATCCAATAATACTTGTATACAATATTAATATTATTATTATAAATTTTAACGATTCTCAGAAAAATGTCAACGGGAAATTTTATCAATTTGGCGCGATAAAGTGTTGCGGTGTTAAAACACCTGCTTAAAGTGCGGAAATCTCCACGCTTTTGCCATCGCCCCAGATACGCTCCAGATCAAATAAAAGACGATTTTCCTTATCAAAGATATGTACGATCACGTCGCCGAAATCCATGAGGATCCAATTGGCGCTCTGATACCCTTCAATCTGCTTTACATGGATCTTCTGCTTGCCCAGAACCTCTTCTACGTTATTGCAAAGGGCCTGGATCTGATTGTGATTGGAACCGCCGGCGATAATGAAATAATCGGCAAATACGGCTACTTCGGATATATCGATCACCTTAATGTTATCTGCCTTCTTGTCTTCCAATGCCTGTACGGTCAGTTTTGCAATCTCTCTAGCTTCCATTCTCAAATCTCTTTCTTTTTTGATTCTATCTGATCACTAGCCTTAGCCTGACCTTTTATGGTCTGTATATAATGATCATAGGTTTTCTGCGTGGTTTCATCGATGGGTTTACTGCTCCCTTCCAGATACCGTAAGGTATCTCCCAGAATGCGGATCACGGCCTGATCCAGATCCGTCATAGCCAGGGTTCGAACTTCATCTAAATGCATACCAGGATGATCTTTGCGTCCCGGTTCCACATAATCTGCCACAAAGATGATCTTTTCCAGAAGGCTCATGCCCGGGCGTCCTGTGGTGTGATAAATAATGGCATTTAAGATGTCGGGATCATCGATCCCATATTTATCCTTTGCCAGAATACTGCCGGCTTTTCCATGTAATAAGGAAGGATTTTGCAGTTCCGTTTCGGAAATGAGAAATCCGGCCTTTTTACAAAGAGAGATCTTCTTATTATCCGGAATGCACTTGGCGCAATCATGAAGGAAACCGGCGAGCTTGGCTTTTTCCGAATCTTCTCCGAAGATCTCTGCCATCATGGCAGCGGTATAGGCAACCCCCAGGGTATGCTCATAACGATGGGCATCCAGTGCTTTTCTTAACTTTTTGCGGATCGTTTCGAAATCAATACTCATCGGTACAAATTCTTTTCTTCGATATATTTTGCAACGCATTCCGGAACCAGGTACCGGATGCTGCGACCTTCCCGTACTCTCTTTCGGATATCCGACGAAGAGATCTCCAAGGTGGGCATATGTGTCACCAGGATCTTTGCCTGATAGTCTTCTTCATAGCGTTTTTTGGTTTCCAGAATGGTCTCGTCGGATACGGAGGAACGAAGGGTCACTCCGATCACGGCATGGGCAAACAGATACTCTGATTCCTTCCAGTGATACAGACTCATGAAGGAATCCGCTCCAAGCAGCAGATAATAACTGTGGGAAGCATCCTCCCCGATCAGCTGACGCAGGGTATCGCAGGTATAGGAGATTCCCTCTCGTGTTACTTCCAGATCCGAGTAAGCAAACCCGGGATTCTCCCGGATAGCCAGTTTCGTCATGGAGGCTCTTTCCTGGGCAGGAAGCACATCAGACATGTCTTTGTTCATGTAGGGTTGTCCTGCCGGGATAAAAAGGACCTGATCCAGCCCGAACTCTTCCATTGCTTCCTGGGCGATCTGCAGATGCGCATTGTGAATGGGATTAAAGGTTCCGCCCATCAGCCCGATCTTTGCCATAGCTGCCTTCTCCTTTACGAAAACAATAAGCTCAGTCTTCTTTTTCGGCTTTCTTTGCCTTGGGAAGAATGATCTTACGCTTCTTTTCATCCTTTTGCTGCTTAAAGAGCACGATCTTCCGGCCGATCACCTGTACCACCTCGGAACGGGTACGGTCAGCGATGGTCTGTGCCACTTCTTTGGGATCTTCTGTACAGTTCTTTAATACAGAGATCTTTAGCAGCTCCACGGAGTTGAACGCTTCTTCAATGGCCTGGGTATATTCGGGAGTCAGATTACTCTTGCCAAGCTGAAAGGAAGCTTCCAGATTGCTGGCAAGGGATTTTAAATAAGCACGCTGTTTGGTCGTAAGCATACATTTACCTCATTATTTGTAATAATCAAACGCAAATCCATAGATCCGCACGGTATCGCCGTCCTGGATACCAAGTGCTTCCAGTTCCTTTAGGATACCGTTCTGTTTCAGGAAATTCTGGAAGAAAACAAAGCCCTTTTCCGAATCCAGATTGGTATAGCCCAGCATCTTCTCGATCCGGGGACCTTCCACCACATATTCCTTCTTGGCGGCATCATAGGTAACGGTATACGGATCGTTTAAGATCGGCACATGCTCATCCACGAAGAATTCCGGCTCAAACACATGGGATTCGTTTTTATGCTGCTGCACCACGTCATTAACATAATAAAGCAGCTCTTTGATCCCTTCCCCGGTTACGGCAGAAATGGGATATACGGGAATGCCCAGGGGCTCAAATTCCCTTTTCAGAGCGCTTAAAGCGGACTGATCGGGAATGATATTGCCTTCCTCATCCAGATCCTCCTGCAGTGCATCCACTTTATTGGCAGCGATCACCTGGGGCTTATTTAACAGCTCGGGATTAAACTTTTCCAGCTCGCTGCGGATGATCCGAACATCCTCCACCGGATCTCTGCCTTCTACGGAAGCAGCATCCACAATATGGATCAGGATCTTGGTCCGTTCAATATGCTTTAAGAACTGATGGCCAAGTCCCAGACCTTCGGAAGCACCTTCGATCAATCCCGGAATGTCCGCAATGATAAAGCCGCCACCTGCCGCGTCCAGATCCACAACACCCAGATTGGGACTTAAGGTAGTGAAATGATAATCGGCGATCTTCGGTCTTGCATTGGTCACACGGGCTAAAAAGGTGGATTTTCCCACGCTGGGGAATCCAACCAGGCCGACATCCGCGATGGTCTTCAGTTCCAGAACCAGGGTCAGTTCCCGGGAAGGTTGTCCGGGCTGGGCATACTTGGGAGCCTGCATGGTGCTGGTGGCATAATGCTGATTACCGTTTCCGCCCTTTCCGCCTTCCAGAAGCACAAATCTTCTGGTATCGCCGGACATATCCACGATCACCTTACCGGTGGTAAATTCCTTTACAACCGTTCCGTAGGGCACCTTTAATACCAGGTCCTCTCCGTCTGCACCGTGACAGTTTCGCTTCTGGCCCTCTTCGCCGTCCGTTGCCTTATATTTTCGTACATGACGATAATCCACCAGGGTGTTTAATCCGTCATCCACTTCCAATATAATGCTGCCG
>JAILDL010000181.1 GCA_024689465.1 Lachnospiraceae bacterium | reverse complement strand
CCAAATAATATTATTGAGGAGGTTCAAAGTTATGTCCGAAGAAACTTTTGAACAGATGCTGGAAGCATCACTTAAAACAATACATACAGGAGAGGTTGTTGAAGGCACCGTTATCGACGTGAAACCGGAAGAAGCTGTTCTGAACATTGGTTGCAAGTCTGATGGTATTCTTACAAAGTATGAATATACGAATGAACCCGGCGCTGATCTGACCACCTTACTGCATGTAGGCGATCAGTTGGAAGTTAAGGTAGTGAAGGTAAATGACGGCGAAGGTCAGATCCTCTTATCTTACAAGAGACTTGCTGCCGAGAGAGGCAACAAGCGCATTGAAGAAGCTTACAACAACAAGGAAGTTCTTACCGCAAAGGTTACCCAGGTTCTGGATGGCGGTATCTGTGTTGTTGTGGATGAAGTACGTATCTTCATTCCCGCAAGCCTTGTTTCCGATACCTATGAGAAGGATCTGAGCAAGTACGCAGGTCAGGATATCGACTTCGTTATTACCGAGTACAATCCTAAGAGAAGACGTTACATCGGCGATCGCAGACAGCTGATCGCAGCCAAGAAGGCTGAACAGCAGAAGGAACTCTTTGAGAAGATCAAAGAAGGTGATGTTGTTACCGGTGTGATCAAGAACGTTACCGATTTCGGTGCATTCGTTGACTTAGGTGGCGCTGACGGTCTGCTGCACATCTCCGAGATGAGCTGGGGCCGTGTAGAGAATCCCAAGAAGAACTTCAAGGTTGGCGACGAGCTTACCGTTCTGATCAAGGAGATCAGCGGCAGCAAGATCGCTCTTTCCCTGAAATTTGATGATACCAATCCCTGGAAGGGAGCTGCAGAGAAGTTTGCGATCGGCAATGTAGTAACCGGTAAGGTTGCCCGCATGACCGACTTTGGCGCTTTCGTTGAACTTGCTACAGGCATTGATGCTCTGCTGCATGTTTCCCAGATCTCCAAGGACCACATTGAGAAGCCTTCTGATGTTCTTCATGTTGGGGATGAAGTAACTGCTAAGGTTGTGGACTTCAACGAAGAAGACAGAAAGATCTCTCTGAGTATCAAGGCTCTGACTGCTCCCGAACCCGAAGAAGCAGAAGCTGCCGATGATGAGGATGCGGAAGCTGTTTCCGTTAACATTGATGAAGTAATCGCATCCCAGGAAGAAAAATAAAAATCTTTTGCTGAAGGAAGGGGAGTCCTATGGCTTACGATTACGAGTATTTCAAGGCGGAAGTGTTTAAGCTGACCCATATCGACCTGAATGCTTACAAGGAAAAGCAGATGAAGCGCAGGATCGATACCCTGATCGGCAAGCACGAGATCAAGGACTACGATAAATACGTAGCTTTGCTCCGTACAGACAAGGCCGCATTTGAAGAGTTTGTCAATTATCTGACCATCAATGTTTCCGAGTTCTATCGGAACCCGGAACAGTGGGTCATTATGGACAAGGATGTATTCCCGGATCTGATCAAGAAGTTCGGTAAGAACTTAAAGATCTGGAGTGCAGCCTGCTCCACCGGTGACGAACCCTATTCACTGGTCATGGCACTGTCCAAGCATCTGTCCTTAAATCAGATCCGGATCGATGCCACCGATATTGATAAGCAGGTTATTGCGAAAGCAAAGGTTGGCCTGTACAATGACAAGTCGGTAGCTTCTGTTCCCGCTGATCTGAAAAAACAGTATTTTACCATGGTTGGTCCTTCTTTCCAGATTTCGGATCAGATCAAACAGCGTGTTACCTTCAAGGAACACAATCTGTTAAAGGATCCCTATCCTACGGGCCAGCACCTCATCGTTTGCCGAAACGTGCTGATCTACTTTACGGAGGAGGCAAAGGACGAGATCTTCCGGAAGTTCTATAATTCTCTGGCTCCCGGAGGTGTTCTGTTCATCGGCAGTACCGAACAGATCATTAATTACAAGGAGATCGGTTTTGAACGGAAGAGTTCCTTCTTCTACGTAAAACCGGCTAAGTAAGGCTTTTCCTTACGGATCACAAAAAATGAAGCTCTGCAGCAATCGCTGCAGAGCTTTTTTGAATGTTTCGGGCGATTATTTTGAACCCCTAACTCCGTCCCCGGGGGGTCATTCCTCCGGGTCCTTCTGCTTTCCTTCTTCGTACCGCATGATGTTCAGGATATGAGAAGCATAAGCGGAAAAGCCGTCCCGATCCTGCTTAAAGGAATCGGTGAGCTCAAAGTAATAGGTTTTATCGCTGTACTCTTTTTTAAAGAAAGGTGTAAACAGGGTTTCCCACATGGGAAGGAAGGTGGCGTATTTACGGGTATAGCAGGTTGCGGCGGTGGCATTTACCCGGCGCTCCTTATCCACGTAGCCTGCAACAGACTTGTGCATGGCCATATCTTCTCCGGGGAGATAGTAGTAATCCTTGTAGTTGGCGTAAAAATACTTTAATTCTCCGATAAACATGGGAACCCGCAGCGTAGCGCTTCCCAGTTCGCCTTCAAAGGAACATCCTCTCGCCTTAAACTTCAAGGGCATGGGCAGATTGGCAGGAAGGGATAACTTCATGAAAAGCTCTGCCCGCTGAGAGCTGGTATCTTCGTCAAAATAGTTGGCCTGCACTTTCTTTACCCGGATCTTTCCGTTAAAGAGATCATAATAGGCCAGCATGGGAAGGATCCGCAGCATGCCGATCATATCCTCCTTGTTATGCAACAGAAGGAGCTGGAGCGCTTCGTCGGTGGGCTTTCCAAGATAGGTTTTGTATACGTTGATCAGTTCCCCGCCGTTGTAGAGATCTTCCCGGGTAATGCCCATGAACTGCTCCACCGTTTTCTGCTTGCAATCCGGCAGGCGCAGGAAGGTTTTATAGGGATTGATCCGCTGGAACAGATCCAGCCCCGTCATGGCAGTAAGAGGGAAGGGAACGCCGAAGGATCGGCATTTCTGTTCCAGATAGGGGATATCGAAACGGTTTCCGTTGTAATCGATGATCATCTTATAGGGCTTTGCAAATTCCATGAACTCCGTCAGTAGTTCCTTTTCGTCCATGAGATGCTCTGCAAAGAACTGATGCAGGTAAAAGCTGCCGGCCTTGTTATAGATGCAGCCGATGAGATACAGAGCGGAAGAGTTGGCGGTAAAGCCGGTGGTTTCGATGTCCACGAACAGTACTTCGTTTAAGGGGATATATTGCTCCAGGCAGTAGTCGGTCTCTTTCAGGATAAAATTCAGTTTTTCCGTAAAAATACGCATGTTTGATTCCTTTCCCTTCTGAGATACTTTATGCAGATTGCACAGGAAATAAGGCGATTGTATCGAAAAATGTGCGTCTGCAACCCAGATTTAATCTTTCTTAACTTCTTATTCAATAGTATACTAAATTTAAATGGAGAATTGTGAGCATTTTAAGAAGGAAATTCGTTTTTTGTATCTGATGTGCAAGCAATAGCTTCAAAATTTATGGAAAGAAGGAGAGCAAAATGGCAAGTTCTACATTTTTGGGCGGCGTCCATCCTTATGACGGCAAAGATCTGTCAAAGGATAAGCCTATCAAAGACGTACTGCCCAAGGGAGATTTGGTGTATCCATTGTCTCAGCATATCGGTGCCCCTGCGAAGCCTGTGGTTCAAAAGGGTGATCATGTTCTGACCGGTCAGCTGATCGCTGAAGCCGGCGGATTTGTTTCCGCGCCGATCTATGCTTCTGTTTCCGGTACCGTAAAGGCGATCGAGCCCAGACGGATCGTTACCGGCGACAGCGTAAACAGCATCATCATTGAGAATGACGGGCTGTATGAGGAGGTGGAGTATCCCCAGAGAAAACCTGTGGAGGAGATGACGAAGGAGGAGATCATCGAGAGCGTCAGAACCGCAGGTGTCGTTGGTATGGGTGGCGCCGGTTTCCCCACTGCGGTAAAGCTCTCTCCCAAGGAGCCTGATAAGATCGACTACATTATTGCCAACTGTGCGGAATGTGAGCCTTATCTGACCTCTGATTACCGGAGAATGATGGAAAATCCGGAGCTTCTGATCGACGGCCTGAAGGTAATGCTTCAGCTCTTTGATCATGCACAGGGTATCCTGGCTGTGGAAGAGAATAAGCCGGATGCCATTAAACTGTTAAAGGAAAAGACCAAGGATGAGCCTCGAATCGAGGTACGTCCTTTAAAGACAAAGTATCCGCAGGGTGCTGAGCGTATGATCATCTATGCCTGCACCGGCAGAAAGATCAATTCCAAAATGCTGCCCGCTGATGCAGGCTGTATCGTTGACAACGTAGATACCATCGTTGCCATCAATGATGCGGTGCGTAACGGCAGACCGCTTATGTATCGTATTGTTACCGTCACCGGTGATGCTATCAAGGATCCCCGGAACTTCCGTGTGCGGATCGGTACCAACTACCACGAACTGATCGAAGAGGCCGGCGGCTTTATCAAGGATCCGGAAAAGATCATTTCCGGCGGACCCATGATGGGCTTTGGTATTTTCGATACCAATGTTCCCACCACCAAGACAGCATCCGCCCTGCTGTGCCTTTCCAGGGACGATGTTTCCCGTATGGCGCCCAGCGCATGCATCAACTGCGGTCAGTGTGTAGAAGCCTGTCCCGAGCAGCTTGTTCCCAGTCACCTTGCCACCTATTCCGAGCATTACAACGAGGAAGCATTCCTTAAGAACAATGGTCTGGAGTGCGTGGAATGCGGCTGCTGCAGCTTTGTCTGTCCCGCTAAGAGACCTCTTACACAGTACATCAAATCCATGCGCAAGATTCAGCTTGGCAAGAAGAAAAAGTAAGGGGGATGAAGATGAGCGAATTAATGAATGTATCATCCAATCCGCATATTCGGTCAAAGTCCACCACCAGCAATATCATGCTGCTGGTTGTGATCGCCCTTTTACCGACTGCCGGATTCGGAATCTATAATTTCGGAACGGATGCGCTGTTACTGATCCTGGTAACGGTGGCTTCTACGGTTCTGACAGAGTTTATCTATGAAAAATGCATGAAGATGCCTGTTACCATCGGAGACTTTTCCGCAGTGGTAACCGGCCTTCTGCTGGCACTGAACCTGCCTTCTACCGCACCCTGGTGGATGGCTGTTTTAGGCGGCGTATTTGCCATCCTGGTTGTTAAGATGCTGTTCGGCGGACTGGGCCAGAACTTTATGAACCCTGCACTGGGTGCAAGATGTTTTCTGGTGATCTCGTTCCCTGCACTGATGACCAACTTCCAGACAGATGCCTATACCGGCGCAACGCCTTTAGCCCTTTTAAAATCCGGCGGATCACCCGTGCTCCTGGACATGATCATCGGACGCACCGGCGGTACCATCGGTGAAACCAGTTTGCTGGCCATCGTTTTGGGTGCCTGCATCCTGATCCTGTTTGGTGTCATCGATTTAAAGGTTCCCGGCTCCTATATCGTCAGCTTTGTGATCTTCCTGATCCTCTTTGGCGGACACGGTTTTGATCCTGCATTTATCTCCGCACACCTTGCAGGTGGCGGTCTGATGCTGGGTGCTTTCTTCATGGCAACGGATTATGTGACTAGGCCGATCACGCCCAAGGGACAGATCGTATACGGTATCTTCCTTGGTATCATGACCGGTATCTTCCGTCTGTTTTCTTCCGGTGCAGAAGGTGTCAGCTATGCCATCATCCTGGGCAACCTTCTGGTACCTCTCATTGAGAAGTACACCATGCCCAGAGCCTTTGGCGTTCCCAAGCCTGTGAAGGAAAAGAAATCCAAGGAGAAGGAGGGCGAAGCAAAATCATGAATGCAGATGTAAAGAGTATGTTAGGCGACGCTTTGAAACTCCTGGTGATCACGGTTATTTCCGGTCTGCTGCTGGGTGGTGTTTATAAAGTCACCAAGGACCCTATTGCAGCACAGGAATTAAAAGCAAAACAGGAAGCCTGCAAGGCTGTTTTTGCAGAAGCTGCTTCCTTTAACGAGATCACAGATTTTGACGCTGAAGCGGAAAGCGCTAAGATCCATGACAGCTATCCCAAGCAGGACATCGATGGCATGTATGAAGCTCTGGATGCATCCGGCAATGTGATCGGTTATGTCATCAATGTGACCACACACGAAGGATACGGCGGAGACATTCAGTTCTCCCTGGGTATCTCCAATGATTCGGTATTAAACGGCATGTCTCTCCTCAGTATTTCCGAGACCGCAGGTCTTGGTATGCGTGCAGGGGAAGTCCTGGTACCGCAGTTTAAGGATAAGCCCATCACCGTATTTACCTATACGAAGACCGGCTCTACCTCCGACAGTGAGATAGATGCTATTTCCGGTGCCACCATTACCACCAATGCGGTAACGAACGGTGTCAATGCCGGAATCTATTATTACGCAACCGTCCTGAAGGGAGGTGCTTCCAATTGAATAAACCTGTAGAACGATTATATAACGGTATCCTTAAGGAAAATCCCACCTTCGTCCTGACCCTGGGTATGTGTCCCACACTGGCAGTTACCACATCTGCCATCAACGGCCTTGGCATGGGACTTTCCACCATGGTCGTACTGGCTCTGAGTAACCTTTTGATCGCAGCCCTGAGAAACTTTATTCCCAACCGGGTACGTATCCCTGCCTTCATCGTTATCGTAGCCAGCTTTGTAACCGTCACACAGCTCCTGTTACAGGGCTTTGTACCGGTTTTGTATGAATCTCTGGGTATCTATATCCCTCTGATCGTTGTAAACTGTATCATCTTAGGCCGTGCGGAATCCTATGCATCCAAGAATCCCATGATCCCTTCTTTGTTTGATGGTATCGGAATGGGCCTTGGCTTTACCATGGCACTGACCATGATCGGTCTGGTCCGTGAGATCTTAGGCTCCGGACAGGCTTTCGGTTTTCGGATCCTGCCGGATTCCTATGTGCCCATCAGCATCTTCATCATGGCTCCCGGCGCGTTCTTTGTTCTGGCAACCTTAACCGCGATCCAGAACAAGATCAAGATTGAAGGAGAGAAGAAGGGCAAGGATATGTCCAAGATCCAGTCCGGCTGCATGAGCGATTGTGCTTCCTGCGGGGATACCGGATGTGCCCATCGTTTCTATGACGAAAATGCGAAGCCAGGCCCGGTAGGCAAGGCAGATGCAAAAGCAGATACGGCTGCGAAAACCGTAGAAACCGTAAGTGAAGGAAAGGAGGAGACGAAGTAATGGGTGAATATATTGCGATCCTGATCGGCTCTTCTCTGATCAGCAACGTTGTCCTGAGTCAGTTCCTGGGTCTGTGTCCCTTCCTGGGTGTTTCCAAGAAGACAGAGACCGCAACCGGTATGGGTGTGGCGGTAATCTTTGTTATCACCATTTCCTCCTTTGTAACCGGTGTGATCTATAAATTCCTGTTGTTACCGCTGGGGATCAGTTATCTGCAGACCATTGTCTTCATTTTGATCATCGCCGCACTGGTTCAGTTTGTGGAGATGTTCCTGAAGAAATATGTGGTTTCTCTGTATAACTCCCTGGGTGTATACCTTCCTCTGATCACCACCAACTGTGCGGTGCTGGGTGTTGCCCTGACCAACGTACAGAAGGATTACAGCATTGGCAAGGGTGTGGCCAACGGTTTTGCCACCGCAGTGGGATTTACCATCTCCATCATCCTGCTGGCCGGTCTTCGTGAGAAGATGGAATATAACAACATTCCCAAGCCTCTGCAGGGTATGCCCCATGTTCTGCTGACAGCAGGTCTGATGGCCATTGCATTCTGCGGATTCTCCGGAATCTCATTCTAAGAAGAGAGAGAGGATATCATGAACGGAATTTTGATCGCGACATTGATCGTCGGAGGCGTTGGTATTTTTGTAGGAATCTTCCTTGGTATCGCGTCTTTGAAGTTCAAGGTGGAAGTGAATGAAAAAGAAGAGGCAGTTCTGGAAGTCCTGCCCGGTAATAACTGCGGTGGCTGCGGCTATCCCGGTTGCTCCGGTCTGGCTGCTGCCATTGCAAAAGGAGAAGCACCGGTCAATGCCTGTGTGGTTGGCGGAGAACCGGTTGGAAACAAGATCGCTGAGATCATGGGCGTGGAAGCAGGCTCTGCTGAGCGTAAGGTTGCTTTCGTAGCCTGTGCAGGCGATTGCGGAAAGACCAAGGTGGATTACGAATACAGCGGTGTACAGGATTGCCGTATGCTGGCCTTCGTTCCCAACGGCGGTCCCAAGAGCTGTAACTACGGCTGTCTGGGCTATGGTGCCTGTGTGGATGTCTGTCCCTTTGATGCCATCCATGTGATCCAGGGTGTAGCAAAGGTAGATCCGGAAGCTTGTAAGGCCTGCGGTAAGTGTGTGGAGGTTTGCCCGAAGCATCTGATCTCCCTGATCCCTTACGATACACCCTATATGGTAGCTTGCTCCAATAAGGACAAGGGACCGGAAACCATGAAGAAGTGTGAAGTGGGATGTATCGGCTGCCAGCTGTGTGTAAAGCAGTGCCAGTCCGATGCGGTAACGGTAACAGACTTTAACGCTACCATCGATCCCGAGAAGTGTGCAGGGTGCGGTGCCTGCTTTGAGAAGTGCCCGAAGAAGGCCATCGTTAAGAGACACTGATCGGATTTAATCTTTTACAAGTTCATAGGCGGGGAATCCGGAGGTCGTCCGGATCTCTCCGTTTACCAGTACAAATAAGGCCTCTGCATTGTCGATGGATTCGATATAGCGGAGGCCTTCTTTTGCGCCTAAGATGAGACAGGTGGTGGAGAGGGCATCCCCTTCCATGGAGGAATCCGAATAGATGGTTACACTTTGGATATCCGGAACGACAGGATAGCCGGTCCCGGTATCCAGAATATGATGATATAACTGGTCTTCGTAGATAAAATACCGTTCATAGATCCCGCTGGTCACAAAGGAAGCCTGGGAATGCGCGGGGGATCTTTTCCAGCTTGCGGTGGCGAGGGGCGTTCCGGTATCGGCAAAGGGCTTTTGGATCCCCAGCTTAAAGGGATTTTTGGTGTCCTTTTCCCCGTAAAACACCACATTTCCCCCCAGGTTGATAACGGCTCCGGATACGTTTTCCTGTGTCTTCAGATAGTCCAGGATCCGGTCGGCAATATAGCCTTTGGCCACAAAGCCCAGATCCAGTCCGGCCTGTGGGTCCGTTAACGTGACGGTATCATCCGCTATCACCACGTTGTGGTAATCCACGTGAGAGAGGGCACTTTGTATGGCATCTTCCGAAGGCAGGCTGTGGCTTTTCAGCGCCGAGGAAGCCGAAGAAAAGTCCCAAAGGGCAGCCAGGGGCTCGATGGTGGGATCGATCTTTCCCTCTGTCTGATCCGCGATGGTAAGGGCATAGGTTAAGAGGGTGATGGTCTCTTCGTTACAGGAAACCGGCTTTCCCTCCGCATGATTGATGTTCCAGATATCAGACCCTTCTTTGGTCCTGCTAAAGAGATCTTCGTAGTAGGAAGCCAGGGAAAAACACTGGGTAAGGACTTCTTCCTTCGGATCGCCTGTTGCATAAACGGTCATGGAAACAGCTGTATCAAAATAGATCCCGCTTCCCTGCTGGATATCCGGCCTTCTGGAGCAGGCCGTCAGAAAAAGAGGCAGAAGCGATAGGATAAAAAGAGCCGCTATCCCAGGAAAGATGGAGGCTGTGTTTACCTTGTTGCACATGCGTGAAAAGTACCTTCCTTTGATTGTATCCCCTGCTTAATCGTGCTAAATTAGTAAAGAAGGGATTTTCCTTATTTCATCGAGATTATAACACAGGAGAAGGGCAGATATGAAGTTACCCAACGAAGATCCGGATTACGAAAACGACCTTGGCTCATCCATCTCCATGGCCGGTATGCTGACCATTGTGATCCTGTTTATCATTCTGATCTTTGCGCTCACCGTCTATGTCAATCGAAATACCCTGTTTAAAAAGAAGCAGGTACAAGACCCTGCTGTAACGGCTACGGTTACCCAGAAGGAAGAATCGATCCAGACGGATCCTTCCGGCAAAACCGCACAGGACCTGGATTTCTGGGATATGTATCCGGAAGTGGAGGAAACCACCCAGGAGCCCACAGAGGAAGTGATCACTTCCGCGCCGGAAAAAAAGGACCCTTCCACCGACGGGCAGCATACGAAGGTCACTTATGCCGACGGCAGTGAAGAGTGGGTCGCCATCAACAATTACCTGTCCAAAAACAGCTATGATTTTACCAAGCTGGTGCTGGAAGGTGTGGTCATGAAATATTATGAGGACGGCCGCAAGACTTCCTACATGGGAGTGGATGTCTCCAAGTATCAGGATTATGTGGATTTTAACGCGTTAAAAAAGGCCGGCGTGGAATTTGTCATGGTGCGTCTGGGTGCCCGGGGATATGAGTCCGGCGTGTTATCCCTGGACGATTACTTCACGGAGAACATGAAGCGTGCTTCGGATGCCGGTCTGTCGGTGGGTGTGTATTTTTATTCACAGGCGATCAATGAAGAAGAAGCGGAAGAGGAAGCCAGAATGGTCCTGGATCAGCTCCATTCCTATAACATTCAGTATCCCGTAGCCTATGTGATGGAATACATTGATAACGACCACAGCCGGATCGAGGATCTGAGCCGTTCGGAGAAGACCACCATCGCCAGGACATTTCTTTCTGCTGTGCGGGATGCAGGGTACAATGTAATGCTCTACGGCTCCAAGCAGTGGCTGATCAAGGAGATCGACTTATCCCGCCTGACGGAGTTTGATACCTGGCTGTCCCAGTCCGAGGACATACCGGATTATCCTTACCGCTTCTCCATGTGGCAATATACCAAGAAGGCCAAGATCGACGGTATCGCGGGGGATGCCGATCTGAATATCAGTTTTATCGATTATACGGCCAAGTGAGGAAGGAATCTTGACAAACAGGGAAGAGGGGAACATGACACGAAAGGCTGCGGAAAAAACAGCAGAAAAAGCGGTAGAAAAAACGGCAGGAAAAGAAAAATCCCTGCCGGGTGTTTATAAAACACTTAAGAAAAACGGGCAGACTTATTACCGGGTTTCCGTCACTTTCCGGGGAAAGCACATTTCTCTCGGAAGCTTTTCTACGGAAAAGAAGGCCGGCAGATGCTATACGGAAGCCAGAGAGCTGATCGCATCCAAGGATGCATCGGTGGAAGATTATTCCTCCAGACTGGCGCTTCCCTTTGATAAATACGTTTCAATCCTGAACTTTAAACTGAACAATATTTATTCGCCCAATCCCATCTTTGTGCGGAAGCGTTTTTTCTTTTATTACCTGACGCCTAAGAAGATCCTGACTTTTGATCTGGATGATCTGTTTTACTTCAGTTCCCATAAGATCATGCAGCGTGGCGGGCATCTGTTTGTGGATGATTTCGGGGTGCAGACATCCCTCCTTAGCCGGTTTAATATCCAGCCCTACGCAGTGGAGGGGAAGGACTACCGATTCCGAAACGGGGACGAACTGGATTTCCGCTCGGAAAATCTGGAGATCATCAACCCGTATTTCGGGGTCCGAAAGGAGCCGGAGGGTGTATCCACGGTTTACCGGGTAAAGATCCATGAAAGAAGCACGCTCCTGGTGGGGGTGTACGAGGACCTGATCACTGCGGCTATTGCTTACAACAAGGCGGTGGATATTTTAAAGCGAAACGGGTGCACCAAGAGCTTTCAGGAGAACTTCCTGGAAGGGGTTTCCCCCTCCGCCTATGCGGATATCTATTCAAAAGTGAAGATAAGAAAAGCGATCTATCAGCGAAAATTCAGCAACTAGGCTATAGGAAAACATGCATAAATATGTTATTATTACGATTGTTTTCAGAGCTTACAGGAAGGATGTTTTGCCATGAACTATACCAGTACCAGAAGTAAAGACACCAGTATTTCCGCTTCCCAGGCGATCCTTAAAGGTATCGCTCCCGACGGAGGCTTATTTGTTCCCGAATCCATCCCCAAAATGGATTTTTCCTTAAAGGCCATTGCCGATATGTCCTATCAGCAGCTGGCTTATGAGGTCATGAAGCTGTATCTCACGGATTTTACCGAGGAAGAGCTGAAAGGCTGTATTGAGCGGGCTTATGATGCCAAGTTTGATACAGAAGAGATCGCACCCCTGGTATCCGCGGATGAAACCTATTATCTGGAGCTGTTTCACGGAAAGACCATTGCCTTTAAGGATATGGCCCTTTCCATTTTGCCTCATCTGCTGACCACTGCAGCAAGGAAGAATCACATCGACAACGAGATCGTGATCCTGACTGCCACCAGCGGTGATACAGGAAAAGCAGCACTAGCCGGATTTGCAGATGTTCCCGGTACCCGGATCATCGTTTTTTATCCCAAGAACGGTGTCAGCCCGGTACAGGAAAAGCAGATGGTGACCCAGAAGGGGGATAACACCTTTGTAGTGGGTATTACCGGAAACTTTGATGATGCCCAGACCGGCGTAAAGAAGATGTTCGGAAATGCAGCCCTTGCAGAAGATATGAACAAGGCGCACTTCCAGTTCTCCTCTGCCAACTCCATCAATATCGGACGTCTGGTTCCCCAGATCGTTTATTATTTCTATTCCTACGCCCTGCTTCTTCGCAACGAAGAGATCGAAGAAGGAGAGAAGATCAACATTACGGTTCCCACCGGAAACTTTGGAAACATCCTGGCTGCATATTATGCCATGAACATGGGACTTCCCGTAAACAAGCTGATCTGTGCATCCAATGAGAACAAGGTGCTCTTTGATTTCTTCGGAACCGGTGCTTATGACCGGAATCGTGATTTCATCCTGACCAGTTCTCCTTCCATGGATATCCTGATCTCTTCCAACTTAGAGCGCCTCATCTATCGCATCGCCGGAAACGATGCGGAAAAGAACACCGCTTTTATGCGTTCTTTAACCGAAAACGGTAAATATGAGATCACAGAGTCCATGCGGAAAGGTCTTGCGGATTTCTACGGAAACTATGCTTCCGAAGAAGAGACAGCTGCCACCATTAAGCGTATTTACGATGCCTGCGGCTATGTGATCGATACCCATACTGCTGTTGCCGCAACGGTTTACGATAAGTATCGTAAGGAAACCAAGGATACCACAAAGACCGTGATCGCATCCACCGCTTCACCCTTTAAGTTTGCAAGAAGCGTTATGTGCGCCATTGATCCGGCTCTGGATTCCATGCAGGATTTTGACCTCATCGATAAGCTGTCCGAAACCGCCAATGTACCGGTTCCCGCAGCCATCGAAGAGATCCGCACCGCTCCGGTCCGTCATGATACGGTTTGCGAGACCGCGGATATGGAAAAGACCGTAAGAGGTATTCTGGGCATTTAAGAGGTTTGTGATGGAAGCATTTGATTTTTTTGATATCTTTCTGGTGATCATCGGCGTGTATGTGCTGGTGGTCGTCTGTACCATGAAAGCAACGGGAAAACTCACCAACAATATGCTGGTAGGTCGGAATGTAAAGATCGAAACAGCCAGAGATCCCAAGGGTTTTATTGATGCCATCTTCAAAAAGACTCTGGTTTGCGGGATCGCATCCATTGTGTGCGGCTTTGGCGATCTGATCAATGTGACCTTCCTTGGCGGGATCTGGTGGTTCAAATTTCCGGTGATGATCGTGTACATAATCATCATGGTCTGGTATGCCAAGGCATCTACCAAGGCCCAGCAGGATTATCTGCTGTAAGAGGAAAGGGGTATCCAATATATGGAAAACAAAACGATCAAAAGCAGACTGACGAAACTGAGAGCAGCCATGGAAAAGGAGGGTGTGGACTTTTATCTGATCCCTACCGACGACTACCACGGATCCGAATATGTGGCAGATCATTTTAAGGTAAGAGAGTATTTCTCCAACTTTACCGGTGATAACGCCACTCTGGTGGTTAGCCAACAGGAAGCCGGCCTTTGGACCGACGGCCGTTTCTTTATCCAAGCGGAAGATGAATTAAAGGGAACCGGCGTTACGCTGTTCCGTATGGGAGAAGAGGGGGTTCCCACGCTTCCCGAATATCTGGTAAAAAATGCAAAGAAGGGCAACACGGTTGCCTTTGACGGACGCTGCATGGATGCAGCTACAGGCCTTGGCCTGGAAAAACTGCTGACAAAAAAGGGCGTGAAGATCTGCTATGAAATGGATCTGGGCGGACAGCTCTGGACAGACAGACCTGCCCTTCCCTGTCATGAGATCTTTGTGTTATCCGATGATCTGGTAGGGAAGAGCCTTTCTGCCAAGGTAGCAGATGTTCGCAAGCAGATCAAAAAGGCCGGCGCATCCGCTTTCCTTCTTAGCAAACTGGACGATATCATGTGGCTTTTAAACATCCGCGGTCTGGATATCGAATGCAATCCCGTTGCATTGTCCTATCTGTACCTGACCATGGATGAGATCGTGCTCTTTGTACAGAGCAAAGAGGTGAATAAGAAGACGGCCCGTTATTTCAAGGACAACGGCGTTTCCTTAAAGGAATACGATGAGATCCTGCCCTATTTAAATGATCTCTCCGTGAAGGGAAAGATCTTCTTAGATCGCAGATGTGTCAATTATGCCCTGTATAAGGCGGCTTCTTCCAAGGCGGAACTGGTGGAGCAGAATAACCCCACCGAGCTGATGAAGGCCATTAAGAACGCCACTGAGTTAAAGCATCTGAAGGATGTATACATTCGGGACAGCGCAGCCCTGACCAAGTTTATCTACTGGGTTAAGAAAAATGTGGGAAAACGGGAGATCACCGAGATGAGCGCCGCTGCGCATCTGGATCACTTAAGGGAAAAGCTGGACGGCTTTATTGAATTATCCTTCCCCACCATCAGCGGTTACGGTGCCAATGCGGCCATGATGCACTATGCGGCTACACCGGATCATGATGCCAAGGTCAAGGCCAAGGGTATGCTTCTGGTGGATTCCGGCGGAACCTACTTTGGCGGTACCACCGATGTGACCCGTACCATCGTGGTAGGAGAGATCACCGAACAGATGAAGGAACATTTCTCCAAGGTCGCTGCCGGTTGTCTGCAGCTGTCCAATGCCAGATTCCTGTACGGCTGTACCGGACGGAACCTGGATATACTGGCCAGAGAGCCCCTTTGGGAGCTGGGCATCGATTATAAATGCGGAACCGGACATGGTGTGGGCTATATCTTAAATGTGCACGAAGGACCGCAGAACATCCGCTGGCGTTACACCGGCAACATGGTGGAAGCCGTTCTGGAAGAGGGTATGATCGTATCTGATGAACCCGGTGTTTACATTGAGGGAGAATACGGTATCCGTACCGAGAACATCATTTTGGTAAGAAAGGCCGAAAAGAACGGAGACGGTCAGTTCATGAAGTTTGACCAGTTGACCTATGCCCCCATCGACCGGGAAGCTCTGGATAAGAAATACCTGACGGAAAAGGATGTGGAGCGGATCAACGCCTACCATAAAGAGGTGTATAAGAAGATCTCTCCCTACCTCACCATTGATGAGAAAGAGTGGTTAAAGGATGTCACAAGACCTTTATAATACCGAAAAGAAAGCGGAGGTCCGGCGTAAACACTGGACCTTCCGCTATGTTATGGTTTTTGCCTCTTATTTTACGGTTTTTTGTTCGATCCATTCTTATGCGTCCATTTATCTGCTGGACAGGGGATTTAACAACAGCCAGATCGGCCTTTTGCTGGCTCTTGCCAATATCATTTCGGCCCTGGTTGGACCGGTGGTAGCCGGTAAGATCGATAAGAAGATCCTTACCAATATCGGCGCCTCCAAAGTAATGTGTGCCATGATCCTGGTCTTGTCCGGAGTGCTGTTCTTTTTGCAGGACTCTTTTGTGGCCGTATTTTTGATCTTCGGCATTCTTTACCTGCTGCACATGATCTATCAGTCTCTGCTCATCGCCCTTAGCTTTGAATACAACAAGAAGGGGTGCAACATCCTGTTCGGATTCGGCAGAGGGATGGGAAGTGTGGCTTCCGCACTGACCAGTCTGTTTCTGGGCTATATGCTGAATATCATCGTTCCTTCCCAGCTGCCTTTGTTCTTTCTGGTCTTTTCTGCCTTCAATCTGGTCTGCATGATCCTGTTTGTTTCCGGGAAAGAGCAGAAGATCCTGGAAGAGGATGGAGAACAGAAAACAAAAGAGGCTGCAGTCGGAGAATATCACGATAATTTCTTCTCATTTGTAAAAGCCTATCCCAAATACTGTATCTTTCTGCTGGCTGTGATCTGCTTCTTCTTTGAGCACAACCTGGGCAATGATTTCCTGATCCAGATCCTTCGTCCCATCGGGGGAAAGGACTCGGATATGGGAACGGCCTTCTTTATCGCTGCCATGCTGGAACTGCCGGTTATGACCGTGTTTGCCAAAGTTGCCAAAAAGATCGACGTAGGGATTCTTTTAAAGATCTCAGCCGTTTCCTTTGCCATCAAGGGAGCGATCCTGATGTTTGCCACCAATGTGGGCGGTGTTTACTTAAGCCAGTGCATGCAGATCTTTGCCTATGCGCTGATCACGCCCGGTGCTGCTTATTATGCCACGGCTAAGATGAGCCCTCAGGATCAGGTAAAGGGGCAGACCTACTTTAACTGCTGTATTACCCTGGGCGGCGTTTTTTCCAGCCTGATCGGCGGAAGAGTCCTGGATCTGTTCGGAACCATGGCGATGCAGGGGGTCGGCCTTGGCGTTGCTGCTTTCGGCATTCTGCTGGCGTTTATCGGAGTGGAACGGGTGGAAAAGGGGTAAAGGCTTGAATATATTGGATTTTTTGTTATAATATAGTTACCTGGAATGTTGATCCTGTCATTTTTGAACCTACAAATACTTTAAAACGGGATTCCTATATTGCCACTTGGATGTCAGGCCTTCCGATCCAAGCGATTGGATCAGGCAGAGGAAGACAGAGATTTGGTTGCGGTTGCCCACCTAGCTTAGCTAGGAGTCAAAAAGCGGGAACAACATGTCTGGGTTTGTTTGTGAAAAAGCTTAGATGGTGCAGGAAACTTCTTATTTTCCTTCAGAGAACGGAGGTCATCGGCTGGAAGCCTCCCGGGTTCAGATAAGAAGCCAGATTCACACCGGAGCTGCCTTGCTGAAGAGCGTATGCTTGTGTAGGCCGGGCCGTAAAAGAGCGTTAGTCTTTTTGAGTGTCCGGATTTTCCGGGAAACAGGGTGGTACCGCGGTAATGATTCGTCCCTTGTATGCACAGGTTGCATGCATGGGATTTTTTTTATTCTTTTTTATTATCAATGGAGGTCATTATGATTAAGGAAACACTGGAAGCCATTCAGGCGCAGGCGCTGAAACAGATCAGCGAATCCGACGGCCTGGAAAAGCTCAATGAAGTCAGAGTCAATTTCCTGGGCAAAAAGGGAGAACTTACGGCTGTTCTCAAGAGTATGAAGGATGTTGCTCCGGAGGACCGGCCGAAGGTTGGTCAGCTGGTAAACGAAACCAGAGCACAGATCGAAGAAGTCCTGAAAAATGCCCAGGAGAAGATGGAGCGCATGGCCAGAGAAGCTGCCATGAAGAGCGAAGTTATCGATGTAACGCTGCCGGCTAAGAAGAACAACGTAGGTCATCGTCATCCCAATGCCATCGCATTGGAGGAAATCGAGCGGGTATTTATCGGCATGGGCTATGAGGTTGTGGAAGGTCCCGAGGTGGAATACGACTACTACAACTTCGAAGCACTGAACATTCCCGACGGACACCCTGCTAAGGATGAACAGGATACGTTCTATGTGACCAAGGATATCCTTCTTCGTACCCAGACCAGCGGATGCCAGGTACACGAGATGGAAAAGGGGCGTCTTCCCATTCGTATGATCGCTCCCGGAAGAGTATTCCGTTCCGATGAAGTGGATGCCACCCATTCTCCTTCCTTCCATCAGGTGGAAGGCATGGTTGTGGATAAGGACATCACCTTCTCGGACCTGAAGGGTACACTGGCACAGTTTGCCAAAGAGATGTTCGGAGAGGACACCAAGGTAAAGTTCCGTCCGCATCATTTCCCGTTCACAGAGCCTTCTGCCGAAATGGATATCAGCTGCTTTAAGTGCGGCGGAAAGGGTTGCCGTTTCTGCAAGAACGAAGGTTGGATCGAGATCCTGGGCTGCGGTATGGTGCATCCCCACGTTCTGGAGATGAGCGGGATCGATCCCAAGGAATATACCGGTTTTGCATTCGGTGTAGGTTTGGAGCGTATTGCTCTTTTGAAATACGAGATTGATGATATGAGACTGTTATACGAGAACGACATTCGTTTCTTAAAGCAGTTCTAAGGAAAGCGGAGGATTAACATGAATACACCATTATCTTGGGTGAAAGCATATGTACCGGATTTAAACTGCACCGATCAGGAATTCAGAGATGCCATGACTCTTTCCGGTACCAAGGTTGAGAATTACAGCCGTCTGGATAAGAACCTGGAAAAGATCGTTGTAGGACAGATCAAAAAGATCGAGCGTCATCCCGATGCGGATAAGCTGATCATCTGCCAGGTGGATGTGGGAGAAGAGACCATTCAGATCGTAACCGGTGCTCCCAATGTAAAAGAAGGAGATAAGGTACCCGTTGTATTAGACGGCGGCAAGGTAGCCGGCGGTCATGACGGCGGCGCTTTGCCGGAAGACGGGATCTCCATTAAAGCAGGAAAACTGCGTGGCGTAGATTCCTATGGCATGATGTGCTCCATTGAAGAGCTGGGTAGTGATCGCAATTTCTATCCCGAAGCGCCGGAATACGGCATCTATATCTTCGGTGACGATGCGGTTGTGGGCAGCGATGCGGTTGAAGCACTGGGACTGCATGATTCGGTATTTGAATACGAGATTACCAGCAACCGTGTGGATTGCTTTGCCATTTTAGGTATCGCCAGAGAAGCAGCGGCAACTTTCCGCCTGCCTTTCAAGGCACCTGTGATCAAAGAGACCGGCAACAGCGAGGATGTAAACAGCCTTGTTTCCGTAGAGATCAAGGACCCCGATCTGTGCAGTCGTTATACGGCCCGTGTTTGCCGCAATATCAAGATCGCTCCCTCCCCCTGGTGGATGCAGAGAAGACTGGCTGCAGCAGGGATCCGTCCCATTAACAATCTGGTGGATATCACCAATTATGTGATGCTGGAGTATGGTCAGCCCATGCATGCCTATGATCTGAAGACCATTGCAGGAAACAAGATCATCGTGCAGAGAGCCAAGGACGGAGATACCTTCCAGACTCTGGACGGGCAGGATCGCAAGCTGGATTCTGAGATCCTGATGATCAACGACGGGGAAAAGGCCATCGGTATTGCAGGTATCATGGGTGGTGAGAATTCCAAGATCACCGATGATGTGACCGATGTTTTATTTGAAGCAGCAACATTTAACGGTGTAAATATCCGTAAATCCGCGAAGCGTCTGGGTCTTCGTACCGATGCTTCCGGTATTTTCGAAAAGGGACTGGATCCCAGAAATGCAGAAGTAGCCATGAACCGTGCCTGCCAGCTGATCGAAGAGATGGGCTGCGGCGAAGTGGTTGGCGGTATGGTAGACGTAAAGAGTCCTTATAAGGAGCTTGTGACCATTCCCTTCGAGCCGGAAAAGATCAATCATTTTCTGGGAACCGATGTTTCCAAAGAAGAAATGCTGTCTTATTTTGACCGTCTGGAGATCGCTTACGATGAGAAGAGCGGACTTCTGACCATTCCTTCCTTCCGTCAGGACCTGTTGGGCTTTGCGGATATTGCAGAGGAAGTAGCCCGTTTCTACGGTTATGATAAGATCCCTACGACGCTGCCTGCCAGCACCGTAGCCGGTGGCTTATCCTTTAAGATGATGATTGAGAACAAGGCAAAGGACATCGCAGAATATTGCGGTTTCTCCCAGGCCATGAATTTCTCCTTCGAGTCTCCCAAGGTATTTGATAAACTGCTGATCCCTGCAGATTCCAAGCTTCGAGATGCTGTAAAGATCTCCAATCCTCTGGGAGAGGATTTTTCCATCATGCGTACCGTTTCCGTAAACGGTATCCTGACCAGCCTTTCGACCAACTACAATCGTCGGAACAAGGATGTGCGCCTTTATGAACTGGCAAACGTTTATCTGCCCAAGGCACTGCCTCTGACAGAGCTTCCCGACGAGCGGATGAAGCTGACCCTTGGCTTCTACGGAGAAGGGGATTTCTTCACCATGAAGGGTGTGATCGAAGAGTTCCTGGAGCATGTAGGCATTCGCAAGAAGCTGACCTATGATCCTAACGCAGGCATTTCCTTCCTGCATCCTGGACGTCAGGCGAAGGTATTGTTAGACGATAAGGAGCTGGGCTATCTGGGTGAAGTCCATCCGGAAGTACAGGATAATTACGATATCGGCTCCAGAGTCTATCTGGCAGAACTGGATATTCCTACCATCGTGGAACTGGCCAGCTTTGATTACAAGTTCCAGGGAATCGCCAAGTTCCCTGCTGTTAGCCGTGATCTTTCCATGGTGGTTCCCAAGAACATCCTGGTAGGCGACATCGAAAAGATGATCGCACAGCGGGGCGGCAAGATTCTGGAAAGCTACAACCTCTTTGATATCTATGAGGGCTCCCAGATCAAGGAAGGCTTCAAGTCGGTGGCTTATTCCATCACCTTCCGTGATAAGGAAAGAACCCTGGAGGAAGCAGATGTTTCCACAGCCATGAAGAAGATCCTGAACGGTCTGGAGAGTATGGGAATCGAACTGCGCTCCTGATATTCGTATTGAACTTATTTCCCAAGATGCGTATAATGAATTAGTCACGTCAAATCAGATGCCACATACAGCAATGTATGTGGCATTCTTGAAGATATACCGTCAGGAGGTAGTTTTTTATGGAACCTAAGAGCGTATGGGAATCTTATTCCGACAAACAGTTAAAAGACATGCATACATTTAATGATGCATATCGTGTATTCCTGTCCGAAAGTAAGACCGAACGGGAATGTGTAGACAATATCGTAAACGACATTGAAAAAGCAGGGTATGTGGAACTGCAGAAGGTGATCGCTTCCGGTAGGAAGCTTAAAAAAGGCGACAAGGTGTATGCCGTTAACATGAACAAGAACGTTGTCATGTTCCAGATCGGCTCCGAGCCCCTGGAAAAGGGTATGAACATCCTGGGTGCCCACATTGATTCGCCCCGTCTGGATTTAAAGCAGAATCCCCTTTACGAAGAGAAGGGTCTGGCCCTTTTAGATACCCATTATTATGGTGGTATCAAGAAGTATCAGTGGGTAACCCTTCCTCTGGCGCTTCACGGCGTTATCGTTAAGAAAGACGGCACCGTTGCGGAGATCAGTCTGGGCGAAGAAGAGGATGATCCGGTATTCTTTATTTCCGATATCCTGATCCATTTAGCAGGCGATCAGATGAGCAAGACCGCTGCCAAGGCAGTGGAAGGCGAAGCCTTAAATATCATCTGTGGCAATAAGCCCATCAAGATGGACTCGCCCATTAAAATGGACAAGGCGTCCAAGACCAAAACAGCAGCTGCTGCAAAGACTTCCGCAAAGCAGACTGCTGTAAAAAAGGATGCCAAGGATGAAGCCGAAGAAAAGGCCAAAGAAGGCGTAAAGGCCGGCGTTCTGGCTATTTTAAAGGATCTGTACGGAGTAGAGGAAGAGGATTTCCTTTCCGCCGAGATCGAAGTGGTTCCTGCAGGAAAGGCAAGAGAAGCAGGCTTTGATCGCAGTATGATCATGAGCTACGGCCAGGATGACCGTGTTTGTGCTTACGGCTCCTATAAGGCGATGCTGGCAGTAAAGAGCGTAAAGCGTACGGCATGCTGTATCCTGGTGGACAAGGAAGAGATCGGTTCCGTGGGTGCAACCGGTATGCAGAGCCGTTTCTTTGAGAACATTGTTGCGGAAGTGATGAATCTGACCGGCAGCTATTCCGAACTGCTACTGAGAAGATGCCTGGCAAACAGCCTGATGCTTTCTTCCGATGTCAGTGCAGGTTTTGATCCTAATTATGCTTCCTGTTTCGAGCCGAAGAACAGCTGCTACCTGGGTAGCGGTATGGTCATCAACAAGTATACCGGTTCCAGAGGAAAGTACAGCTCTAACGATGCCAGCGCGGAATACATGGCTTATATCCGCAAGGTTCTGGATGAAGGAAATGTCATCTTCCAGACGGCAGAACTTGGTAAGGTAGATCAGGGCGGCGGCGGAACCATTGCCTACATCCTGGCACAGTATGGTATGAATGTCATCGACAGCGGTGTTGCTGTTCTGGATATGCACGCACCCTGGGAAGTTACTTCCAAAGCGGATGTATATGAGACCTATCGGGGATATATTGCCTTCTTAAACGGCGAAGGTATGTAAAAACAAAGATTTACTATGGATGAATTATTAAAAAAAGACTTTTATTTTGATCTTCCGGAGGAACTGATCGCGCAGGATCCTCTGGAGGATCGTTCTGCTTCCAGGCTGCTGGTCCTGGATCAGGAAACGGGAGAGTTATCCCATCATATTTTCCGGGAGATCGCAGACTTTTTAGAGCCGGGGGACTGCCTGGTCTTAAATAACACCAAGGTTATACCGGCAAGACTCATTGGTACCAAGAAAGATACCGGTGCTGCCATTGAAGTGCTCCTGTTAAAACGAAAAGAAAACGACTGCTGGGAATGCCTGGTTAAGCCTGGTAAAAAAGCCAGGATAGGGGCTCAGATCGAATTCGGAGACGGCCTTTTATCCTGTGAAGTAGTGGATATTCTGGAAGAAGGAAACCGTCTGATCAAGTTCTCCTATAAGGGCATCTTTGAGGAGATCCTGGATCAGCTGGGAGAAATGCCGCTTCCTCCTTATATCACCCATAAACTGCAGGACAAGGACCGGTATCAGACGGTCTATGCCAAATATAAGGGATCTGCTGCGGCGCCTACCGCAGGACTGCATT
The DNA here is from genome assembly GCA_024689465.1 of Lachnospiraceae bacterium. Classification (GTDB taxonomy): domain Bacteria; phylum Bacillota; class Clostridia; order Lachnospirales; family Lachnospiraceae; genus JAILDL01. The sequence continues at coordinate 10,109 of JAILDL010000181.1, read as the reverse complement.
TTACCAAAGAACTGCTGGATAAGATCCGGGAAAAGGGCATTGGCATTGCTTATGTTACCTTGCATGTGGGACTTGGAACCTTTCGGCCGGTGAAGGAAGAGAATGTATTAAATCATCATATGCATTCGGAATTTTATCAGATCGATCAGGAAGCAGCGGATATCATCAATGGAACGAAGGAAAAGGGTGGCCGTGTGATCTGCGTGGGAACCACCAGCTGCAGGACCATTGAGAGTGCAGCGGATGAAAACGGTAGGATATCTCCCTGCAGCGGCAATACGGAGATCTTTATCTATCCAGGATACCGGTTTAAGGTGCTGGACGGTCTGATCACCAATTTCCATCTGCCGGAATCCACCCTGGTCATGTTGGTCTCCGCACTGGCAGGACGGGAGCATGTGCTCCATGCCTATGAAGAAGCCATTAAGGAACGGTACCGGTTCTTCAGCTTTGGGGATGCCATGTTTTTAGATACGCATGAACATTTTCAGAAGACGTTCAGATCTCTTTGACAGTTTTTTGTAAATTCGATAGAGTAGAAGTGAGGGTTTTACCAAAAGGGAGGTTACACCAACATGGAAGAAAGAAGAAAGAGTCCCAGAAGAGAATTACAGTCTACGATCCTGATCAAGCGTCTGGATAAAACGGAACCGGATCAGGTGCAGATCGACATCCTGGATGTAAGTACCAGCGGTATCGGCTTTAAAACCACTGAAAAGCTGGAGATCGGTGCGATTTACGAATCTTTGCTGACCATCTGGACCAAAGAACAGCTCCACACCTTTTTGGAGATCGTGCGAATCGAATTACACGATGATGGCTCCTACACCTACGGTGCATATTTTGTAGGTATGCCGGAACTGGAATCGGTGCGCATCGATATTTACAATCTCTTTGAAAATGCCAATAAGTGATCCGTAAATGGATTCGGATCTCTGAAAAGAGCACAAATACTATGATCAAAAGAAAACGCCTTGGCTCATTGAGTCAGGGCGTTTATTAATGTCTGGAAGGTGGGGAAGCTGATATCCACACAGGAAAAATCGTCAATGGGAACTTCCTCTTTGCAGGCAAGGGCTGCAACGGCAGCACTCATGGCGATGCGGTGATCCTTATAGCTTTCGATGGGGCTTTCCGCTGCGAAAGAGAGGGCTTCTTGTCCCTGAATGATCATGCCGTCCTCGGTGGGGGTGACATCGACGCCAAAGCATCGGAGCATCTTTGTAACGGACTCGATGCGGTCGGATTCTTTTACCTTTAATTCGGCGGCATCCCTTATCACGGTGGTTCCCTGTGCCAGGGAAGCGGCAACGGCCAGTACCGGGATCTCGTCGATGAGTTTGGGGATCACATCCCCTTCTACGGTGACGCCGTGGAGCGGCGCATATTTTACCAGGAGATCGGCAGAGGGCTCTGCATTGTCGTTGCGGTTAACTTCGGTGATGTCGGCGCCCATACTGCGAAGGACTGTGAGAATACCGTCTCTGGTCTCATTGATGCCCACGTTTTGGATGAGGACTTCGCTACCCGGTAAAATGCTGGCTGCTACCAGGAAATAAGCGGCGGAAGAGATATCGCCGGGAACACAGATCTGTGTAGCATGGAGTTCATCGCAGGGCTTAATAATGGCGGTGGTATTTTCGGAGAGGACATCAGCGCCAAAGGCTTTTAACATCAGTTCGGTGTGATTGCGGCTGACGGTAGGTTCAGTGACCCGGGTTTCGGAATCTGCATAGAGGCCCGCCAGAAGGATGGCGGATTTTACCTGGGCAGAGGCAACCGGGGATTCATAGGAGATCCCGTGCAGAGGCTTTCCCCGAAAACAAAGGGGACAGCAATCGTTTCCCTGCTGGCTGACAATATCGGCGCCCATCATGGTAAGAGGGGTGATGATGCGCTTCATGGGACGCTTGCGGATGGAATCATCTCCGTTAACCACGGAGTAGAATTTCTGGGCCGAGAGGATGCCGGAGATCAGTCTGGTAGTGGTTCCACTGTTTCCGGTGTACAACACTTCGGTGGGATAATCCAGACCGTGCAGGCCGTTTCCGTGTACGATGACGTTTTGACCATTTGGGTCAACGTTTCCGCCATCGTCAAACTGTTCAATCTCCACGCCCAGTTTCCGGAAGCAGGAGATGGTGGAAAGACAATCGGCTCCGTTTAAAAAGTGGGTGATCTTCGTATCGCCCTTGGAGATGGCGCCGAACATGACGGCACGGTGGGATATGGATTTATCTCCGGGAATCCGGATCTCTCCCTTCAGGGAGCTGGCATTTTTCAACGTATACATTGAGCTGTTTGGTATCCTTTTTGTTTGGTTATATGTTTCGTTGTACAGGACCTCTTGGGGCTTTTGGAGGTGCTTTGTCAGCGATTTTTTAAATTTCATATTGGCAGGTCAGAGAATCTGCACTTCGTAATTACGCTCCTGCAGCAGACGGTAGGCTTTTTCTCTGGTGGGTTCGTCGTAGAATTCGATGAGGACGGATCCGTTGGCATACTCCCGGTTATGGGTGATGTTGATGTTCTTGATGTTCACCTGATGGAAGGCCAGCATGGACAGGATGATGGCCATGGCACCTGCTTCATCGGGGATCACCACAGTGAGCAGACAGGATCTGGTGATAGGGCCGCTGACACCTGCATTGAAGGAATCCCGGTAGGTCCTTGCGGAACTGAAAAAGTCATACAGTCCCTGAGGATCTTTGGCTTCTATGGAAGTACGGATCCTGGACAGGGCAGTTATGTAATCATCCAGTAAGGACAGGATATTGTCGGTATTGGTCATGCAGATATTCTGCCACATGGCGGGGGAAGAAGAGGATATACGGGTGATATCCTTAAAACCGCCGGCTGCGATCATCTTCATGGTGCCTTCCGGATCGTCGCTCTCCTTTACCAGATTAACAAGGGAGGCGGAGATCACGTGGGGCAGATGGGAGATAGCGGCGGTTACGTAATCGTGGGTATTGGGATCTAACACCAGGAGGATGGAGCCAAAACACTCCTGAACCATTTCCTTCATGGGCTCCAGGAAGGGAGAGGTGCATCCTTCGGGGATCGTCAGGATATAGTAGGCGTTTCGGGTGAGATCCGCCCGGGAATTCAGGTAGCCGATACGTTCGGAACCGGTCATGGGATGGCCGCCGATAAACTGCTTCTCCAGGCCTAATTCCTTCACGGTTTCGTGAATGCTGCTCTTTACACTGCCTACATCAGTGATGAGACAGTTTGGAGAAACAACTGCCTTTAGTTTCCGCAGGTTTTCATTATTCGTGGCAACAGGGGCGCATAAAAAGATGATATCGCAGGCGGAAAACGCTTCGTCCACGGCATCGGCGGTACGGTTTACCACGCCGTCCTGAACGGCCTGCTGGATCTTGGAATGATCCCGTACATTTACCACGATCACCGCATCGGGAAGTTGCGCTCTTATGGCTCTGGCCAGAGAACCGCCGATGAGACCGAATCCGATGAAACCGAAGGTATGAAAACCGGTTTTCCAACTCATGATAAGCTCCTTCAAAAATCCAGTAATTTCGTCAAAAAATCTTAAAAGATTATACCAGTTTAAAGCGTTAAAGTCAACGAAGGATGCGGGGAAATTTAATTATGCATTTTGACGATAAAGCCTTGTCTAAAAGCCCTTGATTTAGTAAAATGTTCATGTGATGTTTTTGCAAAAATCAGAATGTATTCAGTATTTTGCATAAAACATCGAATAATGCTTTAGGAGGACTTGGAATGAATGTTTACACAACAGACAAGATTCGTAATGTAGTGCTGTTGGGACACGGCGGCGCTGGCAAGACGTCTCTTGCAGAGGCTATGGCGTATCTTTCCGGTATTACTTCACGACTTGGAAAAGTAGACGACGGAAATACTGTCAGTGACTTTAACAAGGAAGAGCAGAAGAGAAAAATCTCTATTTCCACATCTGTTATTCCCATCGAGTGGGAAGATTATAAGATAAACATCCTGGATACTCCCGGTTATTTCGATTTCGTTGGTGAAGTGGAAGAAGCTGTTGCAGCAGCCGGTGCAGCGATCATCGTTGTTTCCGGAAAGAGCGGTGTGGAAGTTGGAACCCAGAAAGCCTGGGAGCTTTGTGAAAAGTACCATCTGCCCCGTATCATCTTCGTAACCGACATGGATATCGATAATGCTTCCTTCCGTCAGGTAGTGGAAGACATGACCGAACTATACGGCAAAAAGATGGCTCCGTTCCATCTCCCGATTCGTGAAAATGAAAAGTTCGTGGGTTATATCAACGTTATTACCGAGACCGGTAACCGCTGGCAGGGTAAGGATGTGGTGGAATGCCCCGTTCCCGATTACAGCAAGGATAACCTGAAGATCTGCAAGGACACCTTACTGGAAGCAGTTGCAGAGACCAGTGAAGAGTTTATGGATCGTTACTTTGGCGGAGATACCTTCTCCGAAGCAGAGATCCGTGCAGCCCTTCGCGCGACGGTTTGTGATGGCAGCGTTGTTCCCATGACCATGGGCAGCAACATCCTCTGCCAGGGTATCTACACCCTGCTGGATGATATCATCAAGTATTTCCCCAGCCCCGCCAATCGCGAGGTTGCAGGTATCGCTACCAAGACCAACGAGATCTTCCATGCGGACTATGATTTCGCAAAGACCAAATCCGCGATCATCTGGAAGACCTTAAACGATCCTTATCTTGGAAAGTATTCCATGATCAAGGTAAATTCCGGTGTTATCAAGACCGATGATACGCTTTATAATTCCGATCAGGATGTGGAAGCTAAGATCGGCAAGCTCTATGTACTCCAGGGCAGCAAACCTATTGAAGTTCCCGAGCTGCATGCCGGCGACATCGGCGCTATTGCAAAGCTGCAGGCTGCAAAGACCGGAGATTCCCTGTCTACCAAGGCCAATGTGATCCAGTACTCCAAGCCTGAGATCAGTAAGCCTTACACCTATATGCGGTATAATCCTGTTAACAAGGGAGATATCGACAAGATCTCCCAGGCATTGCAGAAGATGACCTCCGAAGATCTGACCCTGCGCAGCGTTAACGATGCGGAAAATCATCAGTTCCTGCTGTACGGTATGGGCGATGTACATCTGGAGGTTGTCAGCAACAAGTTAAAGGATGAGTACAAGGTAGAGATCGAACTGTCCAAACCGAAGGTAGCCTTCCGCGAGACCATCAAGAAGACCTCCGATGTGGAATACAAGTACAAGAAGCAGTCCGGTGGACATGGCCAGTACGGACATGTAAAGATGAAGTTCTCACCTTTGGGTGATCTGGATAAGGCATATGAGTTCGGCGAAGAAGTAGTCGGCGGTGCCGTTCCCAAGAACTTCTTCCCGGCGGTTGAGAAGGGTATTCAGGAAGGCGTCCTGAAGGGACCCCTTGCAGCATATCCCGTCGTTGGTGTAAAGGCTGTTTTATACGATGGATCCTACCATCCGGTAGATTCCTCCGAAATGGCCTTCAAGACCGCAGCACTGCAGGCATTTAAGAAGGGCGTTATGGAAGCAGGACCGATCCTGCTGGAGCCCATTGTCAGCTTAAAGGTTACCGTTCCCGATGCGTACACCGGTGATGTTATGGGTGATCTGAACAAACGCCGTGGCCGTGTGCTTGGTATGAATCCGGTATCCGGCGGTAAGCAGGTGGTGGAAGCCGATGTTCCCATGGCTTCCCTGTATGGTTACTGCACGGACCTGCGTTCCATGACCGGTGGTCGCGGAGACTTCGAGTATGAGTTCTCCCGCTACGAGCAGGCGCCCAGCGATGTGCAGCAGAAGGAAGTGGAAGCAAGAGCTTCCAAGGTTGCAGAGAGCGACGTGGAATAATCTTATTTGGCTATGACTCTGTGAGATATCATGTTTTCGGGGGATTACATTGTAGTCACAGAGATTCATATAGCATCCGGTTGGGGTATTACAAGAAAAACCCGGCACATCCTGTGCCGGGTTTTCTTGACGTTAAAGGGATAAAGTCTTACAATCGAAAAAGATTTATCTATCATAAAAATGAGGAGTGAAAGAACATGGCTATTGTCTACAATCATCGAGAAGTAGAAACCAAATGGCAGAAGATCTGGGACGATGAAAAAGCATTTCAGACTTCTACCGACTACTCCAAGCCGAAGTTCTATGCTTTGGTGGAGTTCCCTTATCCCTCCGGACAGGGCCTGCATGTGGGACATCCCCGTCCCTATACGGCACTGGATATCGTAGCCCGGAAGAGAAGAATGCAGGGATACAATGTCCTATACCCTATGGGTTGGGATGCATTTGGCCTACCGACCGAGAATTATGCCATTAAAAATAAGATCCATCCCCGTATCGTAACCAAGAATAATGTTAGCCGTTTTAAGGATCAGCTCCATTCTCTTGGCTATTCCTTTGACTGGGAAAGAGAGATCAACACCACGGATCCTGCTTATTATAAGTGGACACAGTGGATCTTCTTAAAGCTGTTTAAGGCCGGCCTTGCCTATAAGACCGAGATGCCCATCAATTTCTGTACTTCCTGTAAGGTTGGTCTTGCCAACGAGGAAGTGGTAAACGGTGTATGTGAGCGTTGCGGCAGTCCTGTTATCCGTAAGATGCAGAGCCAGTGGATGCTTAAGATCACCGAATATGCCGATAAGCTGCTGGATGGCTTAAACGATGTGGATTACATCGAGCGTGTAAAGGTTTCCCAGAGAAACTGGATCGGCAGAAGTGAAGGCGCGGAAGTAGACTTTTCCATCAAGGATAAGGAAGATAAACTGCGGATCTACACCACCAGACCGGATACCCTGTTTGGTGTTACCTATATGGTTGTTTCTCCGGAGCATCCCATCATTGAAAAATATAAGGATGAACTGAAGAACTGGGATGCAATCATTGCCTATAAGGAGGCAGCTGCCAGAAAGAGCGACTTTGAGCGTACCGAACTGGCAAAGGATAAGACCGGTGTACTCCTGGATGGTCTTACCGCTATCAATCCCGTAAACGGAAAAGAGATCCCCATCTGGATCTCCGATTATGTACTGATGACCTACGGTACCGGTGCCATTATGGCCGTACCTGCCCACGACGAGCGTGACTGGGAGTTCGCAAAGAAGTTTGATCTGCCCATCATCGAAGTAGTTGCCGGCGGAAACGTGCAGGAAGCAGCCTTTACCGACGTAGCTACCGGAAAACTGGTAAATTCCGGCTTTTTGGATGGTCTGGAAGTAGCAGATGCCAAGAAGAAGATCATCGAGTTCCTGGAAGAAAAGAAGATCGGAACCAAGAAGGTTAACTTCAAGCTTCGTGACTGGGTATTCTCCAGACAGCGTTACTGGGGTGAACCGATTCCCATTGTATATTGCGAGAAGTGCGGTTACGTGCCTCTTCCCGAATCGGAGCTTCCGCTGGAACTTCCGGAAGTGGACAGCTATATGCCCACCGACAACGGAGAATCTCCTTTGGCAGCTATGACCGATTGGGTAAATACCACCTGTCCCTGCTGTGGCGGACCTGCCAAGCGCGAAACCGATACCATGCCCCAGTGGGCCGGATCTTCCTGGTATTTCCTGCGTTATACCGATCCTACCAATACCGAAGCACTGGCCAGCCCCGAAGCATTAAAGTACTGGCTGCCGGTTGACTGGTACAACGGCGGTATGGAGCATACCACCCTGCACCTGTTGTATTCCAGATTCTGGCATCGCTTCCTGTACGATCAGGGCGTAGTGCCTACTCCCGAACCTTATCAGAAGCGTACCTCTCACGGTATGATCCTGGGTGAGAACGGAGAAAAGATGAGTAAGTCCAGGGGTAACGTTGTAAATCCCGATGATATCGTACGGGATTACGGCGCAGATACCCTGCGTACCTACGAGATGTTCATTGGTGCTTTTGAACTTTCCGCCAGCTGGTCGGAAGACGGTGTAAAGGGCTGCCGCAGATTCCTGGATCGTGTATGGAAACTGCAGGATCTTCTGGTTGATGGTGACGGATACAGCTCCGATCTGGAAACCAGAATGCACCAGACCATCAAGAAGGTTTCCTCTGACTTTGAAAGCCTGAAGTACAATACCGCCATTGCGGCCATGATGAGTCTGATCAACGACTTCTACAAAAAGAATGCTGTAACCAAGGGCGAGCTGAAGACCTTCCTGACCCTGCTCAATCCCGTAGCTCCTCACATCACCGAGGAGATCTGGAGCGCCTGCGGATTTGAAGGAAGACTGTATCAGCAGACCTGGCCGGAATATGACGAAGCAAAGACGGTTGAATCTTCCATCGAGATCGCTGTGCAGATCAACGGCAAGATGAGAGGAACCCTCACCATCGCCAAAGATGCGGATAAGGACAGCGTTCTGGCTGCTGCGAAGGAAGTGATCGCGGATAAGCTGACCGGAACCATCGTCAAGGAGATCTACGTTCCCGGTAAGATCGTGAACATTGTTCAGAAATAATTAAGGGTTAAAACCTAAAGAAATCTAATAAAAATGCCGAAAACGGTATTGTAGGAGACTGCAATACCGTTTTTTCTTGGAATTAAGTACTATATGTAGCGAGATTTGTTGCAATTGCGTCAATATATAGTAAAATAGAATCGTATTAGTATATAAACAGGAATGTTATAAATGGAACAAGCAAAAAAGAATAAGATTTCTCTCAAAGATTTTGATCCGGAGATGCAAAAGCAGATCAAAAAGGAATTGCAAAAGAGAGAAAAACGCAGAAAACGTCTGACGGTGTTCTGTTCACTGGCGGCTGTTTGCTGCATTGGTTACTTTGGGTTTTATTACTACATGACCTACCGCACCGAGAACTATCGCAATGATCTGGCAGAGCGGAAGGAAAACAGTATCTATACAACAACGGTAACGCCATCCACTCCCGGTGTTACGGTAAATAAAACAACCGAAAACATAGAGATCCCGGATATCCTGAAGGAATATCAGAGCCTGTATAATTCCAATAAGTCTCTGGTGGGCTGGATCAAGATCGAAGATACCAAGATCGATTATCCGGTGATGCAGACGGTGAACAACGATTACTATCTGACCCATGATTTTGATCAGAATTATGATAAGAACGGCTCCATCTTTTTGGATACGGATTGTTCACTGATCCCCAGAAGCACCAACCTGATCGTTTACGGGCATCATATGAAATCGGGGCGTATGTTCGGCGAACTGGATAAGTATTCCCAGGAAGAGTTCTGGGCCAAGCATCCGTCCTTTACCTTTGACACGATTTATGAAAAAGGGACCTATCTGGTCATGTACGTATTTCGGTCTCATATCTACAAGGAAGATGAGATCGCTTTTAAATACTATCAGTTCATTGACGTGAATTCGGAAACCGAGTTTAACTCCAATATGAACGAGATGGCGGCCATGAGCCTGTATGATACAGGGGTAACGGCCCAGTACGGAGATCAGATCCTTACGTTATCCACCTGTGATTCTTCACAGGACGCTGGACGATTTGTAGTAGTCGCAAAGAAACTTTATTAGAGAATCTGTTTTGATTTCGCAGAAGCATGGAAGCTTCTTGTGGGGAGAAGGAGATCCGATTTAGACAGCCCTTCAGGGTGATTGTTTAAAAGGAGAGGGAATGAAAAAGACAACAACTTCGAAAACCGGTACATCCAAAAAGAAAGTCAGTACTGCGGTCAAGAGAAGAGCAAGAAAAACAACAGCGGTAGCGCTGATGATCAGCGCCATGGTGGTGGCAGCCATCCCGACGCCGAAGGCAGAAGCGGATACCAATATCAGCGTAGAAGAAACCTATGCAGAAGGCACCAGCAAAACCTATTCGGCAGCCAATGCGGTTAGCGGTTCTGCTACCATGCCTTATGTAACCGCTACCGATACCATCTACTGTAATGAGGATGCAACCTTCCTCTTTGCTTATGTGTGGGATCCCGCCGGTGCGGTTCAGGTTGCGACCATTGTAGGGTATTCCTATCACAATCTTCCAAACGGCGCCCTGACGGTTCCCGAGAACCTGGATGCCTATATTCAGTATAACAACACCCTTGGTACCGCCAGGGGTATTGTTGCTGCAACCAGTGTGGGCCAGCCGCTGTTTTACCGACTGGTAACGCCTTATACCACCCGGATCATCACCTA
>JAILDL010000172.1 GCA_024689465.1 Lachnospiraceae bacterium | reverse complement strand
GGCACGCTGTTCATAGGAAATGGTGGCAAAATCCTCCACCATCTTACCACCCCAGTTATCATACTCCATTAAATACGGCATCACATCACCGCTCCAGCCGTTGGGATTTTCGCCTCCTTCGCTGAAGCCTTCCCGTACCAGCACCAGTTTATCTCCCGGACGATCCGTCAGGGCCGCTCTGGTAAAAGGCATGGCATGGTAGTCGAATAGCAGTTTCCCTCTGACACTGATGCCGTGGGTATGGGCATCCATCAGGATCTTATGCCGTCTGGCATGTTCTTTTCCGTAGGCGCGGATCTTATCAAACAGGGCATAGGTCTGCACAAAGCCCTTGTCATTGGCGGTATACAGGTGGATCTGGCCCATATGGAACGCTTCATAGCCGGCGTCGATATAACGGGTGGCCCGGTAATAAAACCACAGCTGGGTTTCCAACCTGGTAATATCCGGGATCCCCCCTTCCCCGTCCCAGTCATAACCCCTGGGTGCTTCGGGAAACAGAATATCCTTCAGCCGGAAACACCGCTCTTCCACAGGAAGTCCGAAGGCTTCCAGCACATCTGCCGGAACCGGGATCTGATCCATCTCCTGAAAAACCGCTTCAAATATGCAGGCCTGCAGAATGATCTCCGGATCCTGTGCATGGACTTTCTCTGCCAGCTTCCGGCTTTTTTCAAAATGGGCGGCATCGTCCTCCAGCACATACCAGATCCCCGATGCTCTTCCAAGGAATTTGATCCCCAGTTTTTGGATCACGCGCAGGTCATCTTCCAGCGTATCACTGAGATACAGATCCGCTGCCGTCACTGAACGGGACAGATAGTTGCAGAGTACCTCTCTGGAAATGGAACCGTCAAATGTAAAATCTCTCATAAAACCTCCCTTATATGGGTCATTGTTGTCCTGTCTTTATCTCTTTATATGGCGGGCAATGGCTTCGTTGACCTTCTCCCGCAGTTCCGTATAAAAACTGCCTTCCATGGGATAATGGGAAAAGTTCAGAGGGGCCGTGATAAGGGCCACCGTTTCCTCGTAAGAAGTCAGTGATTCCAGCAGATTCAGGGCTCTTACGTCATTAAATGCTTCATCCAGCACCATAAGGCGGATGGATTCCTCCGGTACCTGATCCCTGCCGGGATACACCAGGAAAGGATCTCCCGCCGGTACGCCACCTTCCGCATCCACCGTCCGGTACGGATCGATGGAATGATAGGAATACATACAGTTGTAGTAGTTATAGCCCCAATGCAGGAACCCTTGCAGCTTATAGCGGTACAGCTGCAGCCCCAGTACCCGGTTACGGGCCGAAGGCATGGCCATGAAACGATTGGCACTGTTCCGCCCCTGGGCACAACAGTAATACGCCCACAGATTTTCCGGCATCTCCTTCAGAAAAGGCCCGATATGATCCGTGGCACAAGCCGGCACATCGATCAGTCCCCGCTTGTAGAATTCCACGTCAGACATGGCATCCAGTATTTTGAATCCCGGTACGATACTGCGCACCAGATGATTGACTTTCTCATAGGTATCCCGGTCTTTTTCTCCCGGCTCATCGGAAAGATGCAGGAAAGTGTGTTCCAGGACCCCCATTTCTTCCAGTTTATCCTTAAGTGCAGGAAGAAACTGCTTTAAAAATGAAGCGTACTTCGGACTTAAGGCATCGGTTTCCCAGCCAAAGAGGCGTACCGTTTCTCCCTCTTTTTGTCCCAGGATCTTAGGGGCACATTTACAGCCCCACTGGGTAAACAGATGGGCCATCTCAAAGAACCGGATCCCTTCTTCCAGACACATCCGGATCCAGCGCTCCAGATTTTTAAAGTCAAAGGAATAGGTATCTTCTCCGGTCACCGTAACATCCACCAGCTGCACCGTTCGCCGTTCCCCTCCTACCGCAGTATCCAGGGCCGGTGTGAAGATGGGTGTCAACATGGTGTTGATATTACGCTTTGCAGCCGTCCGGATAAAATTCCTGCAGACCCTGAAAAACGCCTCGCTCATGGGCTCGATCCCGTAATAATTGGCGATACAGTCCCCGTAGAACCATTCCGTATGGCACAGGGTCAGTTCCGGAAGCCGGGCATCTATGATCTCGATCCGGATGGAAGCCTTGCAGGGATCACAGGCCCCCTCTCCCAACGGCGTTAGGGTGAATTCCATATTGTAGGTGCCGGCAGGAATGACATCCTTCGGATCATCCGTTTGTAACCGTGTATCCTCCCCTTGTCCGAAGGGGATCTCCACATCCACCCACAGACTTCTGTGATATCCGGGGATCAAAGGGATAAAGGAAAGATCCGCTTCCTTCAGAAGATCCGGCATGGCGCAGGGCTCCGTTTCCAGATAGTCCCCGTCTGCCCGGAAATCTTTGGGGCGTGTCACCGGCATCAGCTCCACCTGTCGGATCCGCAGCAGATGGGCCAGCGGTCCTTCCACAGACAGCTGTCCCCAGGCAGGGATGTCATGCTCCAGTACATAGTCCAACTGGAACGAAATAGTCTCTCCCCGCAGCCCACTGAGCTTCTTTAAGGGTTTTAACGTACTTGCTTCTTTACTTTTATAGACTTTCTCCAGCGAGGAGACAATGGTCATTTCCAGGTTCATAAGTCTGTCCTGTTCGTTCTTATAAGGTAATGGGCGGCGCTACACAAACCAGATCTTCCATGATCCGATCGCCACGATACAGCTTGGGAACCGCCAGGCCGTGCCCGGTCATTTCTTCGGATAATACCGGTTCTTCCTCCGGGGAAATGGGATACTCTTTATCCCCCTCCCGAAAATTCAGGACCATCCGGTAGGGCTTTCCCTGATTATGGGTATCTCCCGGTTTTCCCGTGATCTCTATGTGACAGTGAAGACCGTCCGGCTTCTGTTCCAGGATCAGCAAAGGACCCTTGGAGATCCAGGTCTGCATGGACTCAATGGCGATTCGGATCTCCTGCTCCAGATCACCGTCTTTGGTACCTTCGATAAAAGTGGCAAACTGATTGGACATATCCCACTTCCCGTGCAGGTCCATGCCGGCACTGGCTGCCAGATGTTCCCCGTTAAAAAGCAGTTCCTGCCACCACAATAAGCCCCTTTCATTTACCTCATGCAACGGCTCCAGATCATTGGAGATCTCAATGTAATCCACATCGGAAAAATCCGTTATGGTCATGTCAAACCGGCAGCCTCTGGCAAAGGGCGCTCCGTAGGAAAAGGGATGCGCCACGCCCACCAGTGCTCCCGCTTCTTTCATGCGGCGAAACAGTTTCTCCGGTTTATGAAGGTCAATGTCTTCCCAGGGAATGTACTTTGTCAGATTCAGTCCCAGGATGTGCCCATAGTAGGTGGTCACCTCCATGCCCTTAATGAGGCCGATGGGAAGATTGTCCTCCCGGATCATGGCCACGATCTTCTCCTGGCCGGAGATGGTATTATGATCGGTAACGGCAAAGCCATCCACCTGATCTTCCAGCATATAATCCAGCAGCTCCCTGGCCGTAATGGAGGCATCGGATTCTGTGGTATGATTGTGTAATTCCAGTCTCTTATACATGGTTTCCTCTTTCCGCGTCATTCTCCGCAAACCGTCAGTTCATAGGCCGTATCGTCCTTGATCACATTAAAGACGATCACCG
>JAILDL010000149.1 GCA_024689465.1 Lachnospiraceae bacterium | reverse complement strand
GGCTCTGGCCGGCAAGGATATGCTGGTGCTCCATCCCCTTCCCAGAGTCAACGAGATCTCCGTGGACATCGACGATGATCCCAGAGCGGCCTACTTTAAGCAGGCCCAGTACGGCGTATACGTCCGCATGGCTCTGATCCTGACCTTATTAAATCTGGTTCCGGAAGATTTTACTGAGGCGGATAAAAAAGCTGCCGCTAAGGCAAAGAAGGGAGGCGCCGTAAATGCTTAATGTAGGAAAGATTGAAGAAGGCTTTGTATTAGACCATATCCCAGCAGGAAAGAGCATGGCCATCTATCGGTACCTGAAGCTGGATCAGCTGGATTGTACCGTCGCCATCATCAAGAATGCCAAGAGCAACAAGATGGGCAAGAAAGACATCCTGAAGGTAGAATGTGACATCCATTCCCTGGATCTGGATATCCTGGGATTCATCGATAAGGATATCACCGTAAACATCATTCAGAAGGGTGAGATCGTAGGAAAGAAAAAGCTTTCTCTCCCCCAGGAGATCCATAACGTGGTAAAATGTCACAATCCCCGTTGCATCTCCTCCATTGAGCAGGAGCTGCCTCAGATCTTTGTATTATCCGATCCCCAGAGAGGCATCTATCGCTGCAAGTACTGCGAAGAGAAATTTACGGAGACCAACCAGAGCTATTCTTAATAAAATGCAGCATGAGCTTATTCATCAAGAATGAAAAAAGCAGGTAAGGCTTCCTTACCTGCTTTTTTATGTTAGGTTTATCGGACAAAATGTGTTTTTGAACCTCTGACCCCGTCCCTAAGGGTCAGTTGACCCCGTCCCCAAGGGGTCAGTCAGTTCGGCATGGTAATGCCCTGTACATCCGCCACTTCGATGGTTTTTAATACTTCCTTGTCCACCTTTTCAATGTTCACCACACGGCTGGCCTGGTTGACGATGGCTTTCTCCAGGAAGTTACGAACGTCACGGGCATTGGCGAAGTTTTCGCCCTTATTGGCCACCCGCTCTTCCATCCAGGTCTTGCAGAATTCCTCTGCTTCCGCAGACAGGGCATATTCCCGCTTCTTGCAGTTCATGGCCAGGATGCCCATCATCTCTTCCGGTGTGTAATCCTCAAATTCAATGAAATGATTGAAGCGGCTCTTCAGTCCCGGATTGGAATTAAGGAACTGCTGCATCAGATCGGAATAACCGGCAACGATAACTACCAGATCATCCCGGTGATCTTCCATGGCTTTTAACAGCGTATCGATGGCTTCCTGACCGAAGTCGTTGTCGCCTTTATTTACTACCAGAGAGTAGGCTTCATCGATAAAGAGGATGCCGCCTAAGGCGGAATCCACCACTTCCTGTACCCTCGTAGCCGTCTGTCCCACGTAGCCCATGACCAGACCGGAACGGTCCACTTCGATGAGCTGGCCGTTTGACAAAATGCCAAGGGCCGCGTAGATATCTCCCAGCATACGGGCAACGGTGGTCTTACCGCTACCGGGGTTACCGGAAAATACCATGTGCAGGGAGATACCGCTGTTCTTCATGCCATTCTCTTCCCGCATCTTCTGTACTTTTATAAGATTGACCAGGTTATGAACTTCCTGCTTTACACCGGCCAGGCCGATGAGTTCGTCCAGCTCCTGGAGTTTTTGCTCTACCTTTTCGGGGTCTTCCTCTCCCTGAAGGATGCCGGTCTTTACAGCTTCCTTCCTGGCTTCGCCGCTGCCGGCCTTTTGGGGAGTAGGCAGTTCATCGTTTCCTGCTGCGCCGGCCTTGTTGGTGCCCGAAGGAGCGCTGCCGTTTCCGGATGTCCCTGCATCACTTCCCGCGCCGCTGTTTCCGGCACTGTGGTCGTTTACCGGCTGGTACATCTTGATATTGGAGGTAAAAAATACGCCGTATTCCTTAAGGAATTTGGTCAGGCGTTCCAGATAATCCGTGAGCCGCTTGCTGGCAGCATCAATGGATTCCGCATGGGTTGCCACAAAGCTCTGTCCGAACAGAGTGTAGGTGTCTAACAGGATCTGTGCCTTCTGATGACGATACAGATCTGCCTTGATCTTCTTTCCCGCATCGGCTAATACCGCATACTTGATCACCGGCGGAATGGTGGCAGGGAAGGTGTTTTCCAGATCCTCCTTGTCCTTGATATAGGTCAGGTTCTTGGAATCCGGGGTAACGTTTAACACCGTATGGATAAAGTCCAGTTCCTCCTGCTCGTAGGTCCCGTTGGCTCCTCCCAGAAAGCTTGCAAACTTTAACAGCTCATACCGGAAGTCGTCCTTTAATGAGCTGGTCTTTCCCTTGCAATTGCCGATATTCTCGCTATACAGCAGCAGACAGATGGAATCACTGATCTCGATCATCTGCTGCAGGTTCTTCTTGGTTGCCATGTTCTGTCTCTCTTCCCCGTTTTTCTATTTTACTCCGGTATTCTCTGCTGTCTTCTCGTCCTGAAGGGAGTCTGATGAAACGGATTCTTTCCCGGTATTCGTATCCGCACTTTGCTCTGCACTCTCGCCTGCATTTCCCACCAGCTTCTCGATCACTGCACCGGGAGCGGCTGCTACCGCACCCAGGGTAGATGCCACGGTTTCTCCCAGGCGCTTTGCCCGGTCAAATACATAATCCTTCATATCCTCCAGAGAAACCTTATGCTCGAAGGCCACAATGGTAGGATTTCGTTTCAAAATGGAGGTGACTGAGAAATGGGGCACATGAAACCACTCCCACTCCTTCTGCCGGATGGCGGCAAGCTGCGTCTTCAGGGTCGTAACTTCTTCCTTTACGGAATCCAGATATTCTCCGGGTTTCTCGGCGATGGCCTGCTTCATGGAATTCAGGGAGCTTTCCAGAGATGCCATCAGGTCATCCATACGCATTTCGTAGGCCTTCTGCATATTCTGGCGGCTTTCGTTGGCAGCTGCGATGAGGACATCCAGACGCTTTTGCATCCGTACCAGTTCTTCCTTCATCTTCTCCATCTTTACCAGGAAGTCCCGCAGATCCAGGGCCTGCTTAAAGGAAACGCCAAAGTCTATGAGAAACCACAGGGTGACCACATTGGTAACCGGGATCATCACCTGTAAGGGGATCATGGATAAAGCGCCCTCGAAAAAGTGTCCCAGAACTTCCACCACCACTACCGTGAGAACGCCCCAGGTCAGGGTGGATTCCAGGCAGATACGGCCTTTGATGTTCAGAAACTTTCCTTCATAGGTCCAATAACGTACCTTAAACAGGTTCTCCATCAGAGCCGCGGTGATGTATTCCAGAATGGTGGGACCGATACAGCCCACTACATATAATACCAGAAGATCGGTAAGAGATTCCACAGGAAATAGACGGGCGATCACCCGCATCATGATACCGCCAAGGCCGTAAATGGGCAGAAAAGGCCCATGAATAAAGCCGCGGTTTACCAGCTTTTTCTCATGAATGGACACATAGGTGCTTTCAAAGCACCAACCGAAAAAGCAGTACAGATAGAAAACAAAGACCCATTCTACGGGGTTAATGGCCCCAAATCTTTGCAGCAACTCGTATCTTCCCCTTCCTGGTCATCCCCAGATTTTCCTCATAACAAAACCGCCCGTAGCCCCGTACCGTCACCAGGTCCTCTGCTTTCAGCGCCGCGGAATTTTGCTGAGTTTCACGGCCGTTTAAAAAGACTCTCCCCTGACGGAACAGCTCGTTTACATTGCTGCGGGACAGGTTATAAAGTTCTGCGATCATTACATCGATCCGCTCAGAAGAAACCGTGCATTCCACCAGGCGTGGCTTACTGCCGGACAGTTCCGGAAGCATCTCGCACAGGCTCACCTTTACACTGGTATGGCGGATCTGGGTCAGGGATTCCTGAATGTACTCACCGATAGAGGTCAGGCAAAACAGATAGGCCACATTTTCCTCTAAGAAGATATCTCCCAGGACTTCCCTGCGGATTCCCAGGTTCATCAAAGCCCCCAGGACATCCCTGTGTTCCAGTTTGTCTGCAAACTTCTGCATCCTGGGCTCTAACTTTAAACAGGAAATGGGAAAGGGCTCTTCGTAGCCCAGTTCCTCCCTGCTTCCAAACCGGATGACTTTTCGTTCACAGTCTTCAGTGCCACCCCAAAACGTATATGGGATGGCACTGTTTTTACCAATTGCTTTTAAAAATTCCGATTGCTCCGGCAGACTTAAGAATTCCGAAAAAAGATACCGGTTCTGCTCCCTGCTGCGGTCTGCCAGGTCTAAGAGATGGTCGATCATGCGGAGAAATTGATGATCTCGTCCTTGGGCGCCTTTACAGGCTCTACCTTCTCGGCATAGAGAACGGGACCTTCTCCCTCATAGTCTTCCCAGTACTGCTTCTTTACCAGCGCGGTCACCTGAATCCACTGCTTGGGTGAAAGTGCATCGATGCCGTCCCACTTGCAGGCATAGCCTAAAAAGGTCATATCCTGCGCACAGCAGGTCATGGCCATACGACCGGGCACAAAGAAGCCTTTCTTGATATTTTCCGGCTTTGCGGTCTGGGCAATAAAGGTGATCCGCTTGCCGTCGTAACGCTCTAAATGGTCAAAGGTATCCAGATACCAGATCCCGTACTTTTCGTTGGTCGTCAGGTCAATGGGATCCTCATCCAGCTTGTAGGGCAGATCCTCTTCAAAGATCTCATCGATCTCGCCGTTGGAATCTTCAAAGACAATGTCTGCCTTCTGGTTTACAGCTTTCAGGTTCCGCTTATACACATTCAGGTCCTGAATGCCGTCGCAGCGGTTAAAGATGATCAGATCGGAAGAACGCACCTGCTCTGCTACCAGGGACTTCATGTTGGTGTAATACATGGGGAAGGTAGCCGCATTGATGGTCGTGATCTGCTGTTCCTGTGACCAGAACCAGGGCAGCTTTACATTCTTCGGGTTCCACATACCGTTGAACTCGATGATGATCCGCTCCGGCTTAAACTTCTTATCCAGCTCCATCAGGGTATCGGCGGTAAACTGCTCTTCCTCATCGATCACGGTCACCTCCGTCTTGCTCTTTTTAAGGAGCTCCGGATCGTACTGGATCTCACCCTCTTCGCAGAGGATCAGAAGCGTCTTTCCACGGATCTGGAAATACTGCTGGCTTAAGGTATACACAATAAATTCGGTCTTTCCGCTATCCAGAAAGCCGTTGATCATATAAACAGGTTTCATTTTATTCCTCTTAAATAACATAGGCACCGATTATTTCTTGATCAGTTCCTTTACGGCTTTTCTCTTAAGGTCTGCACCGATGACACAGAGCTTACCGGTCACATCGGGCTTGCCGCTGCGGATATTGGTCTCTTCCGGCACATAATCAAAGTAGATCCATTCGGAACTGCCTTCCTGCGGAACCATACCCTTGGCACGCAGGATAAAACCGTACTTTTCGGTATTACCCAGTTCCTTTAAGATGCTCTCGATCTCGGCAACGGTATATTTGGCAGGAGTCTCCAGGCCGTAGCTGTCGAAGACTTCATCTGCATCATGATGATGGTGATGCTCATGATCATGGTCATGATGGCACAGTTCACAGTGCTCTTCGTCATCGTCATCATCATGGTGATGGTGGTGGTGATGCTCGTGCTCGTCTTCGTCGTCATCATCGTCATCGTCGTGGTGATGGTGATGCTCGTGTTCATCCTCCTCGTCGTCATCATCGTCATCGTGGTGATGATGGTGATGCTCGTGTTCATCCTCATCCTCATCGTCATCATCGTCGTCGTGGTGATGGTGATGATGGTGGTGATGATGCTCCTCTTCGGGCTGACTCATGATCTCTCTCAGAAGCTCCTCTTCCAGGCTCTTGGCGTTCTCAATGGTCTCCAGGATCTGTGCACCCTCCAGGTCATCCCAGGGAGTGGTGATAATGGTAGCCTTCGCATTGTGCTCACGGATCAGGGCAACGGCTTCCTCAATCTTCTCCTGGGTCATGTTACCGGTACGGCTAAGGATAATGGTACCTGCATTTTCGATCTGGTTTAAGAAGAACTCACCGAAGTTCTTGATGTACATCTTGCACTTGCTGGCATCCACCACTGCAACCGCGCTGTTTAAAGTGGTCTCTGCATCCGTCTTTACATTCTCAACGGCGCGCATTACATCGCTGAGCTTGCCTACACCGGAGGGCTCGATGATGATACGATCCGGGGTGTAGGTTTCCAGAACTTCCTTTAAGGAGGCACCGAAATCACCTACCAGAGAGCAGCAGATACATCCGGAGTTCATCTCCCGGATCTCCACGCCGCTGTCCTTTAAGAAGCCACCGTCTACGCCGATCTCACCGAATTCGTTCTCGATGAGGATCACCTTCTCACCGGTCAGTGCTTCGCTGAGAAGCTTTTTAATAAGTGTAGTCTTGCCGGCTCCCAAAAAGCCGGATACAATGTCGATCTTTGTCATAATATTCCTTTCCGGCTGCAGATGCAGCCATACGTTTCTATTCAAATTCTCTTAAATAGGTCTCATAGGTTTCCAGTGGAACCGCCACCAGATGGCCTTCGGTGGTTCCCCCTGCCAGGATTCCCAAAAGGTTCCCGGCTTTATCAAACAGGCCGCCGCCGCTCATGCCTCTTGCTGCCTGTCCGGCCGCCAGGATCACGGTTCCTTTGGGAAAACCCGGGGCGTCCTCTTCCATTTGAAAGGCCTCATCCAGAAGAATGGCATCGATGCTGTGATAGCCGTCATAGGCGGCATACAGGACCATAGCATCTGTACTCTCCTGTTCGGCAGAACCTTCCTCCTTCAGCACCGCTACGCAGTAGCTGTCTGCAGGAACGATTTTTCTGTCCACCTTCAGGATACTCACATCCCTGGCGGCATCGTAAATGGTTTCGGTTGCAGGATAACTTTCCCCATCGGGGAAGGTCACCGTCACCTCATAAGGCTTTTCCGTTTCCGGAAAAATATGCGCCACAGTGGCGATGAGCAGGCTTTCGTCATCCACTTTGCAGATCACGCCGCAGCCGTCCTGATTTGCCGCATGGACCTGCACGATGCACCGGCAGGTTTCTTCCGAAGAAACGATGGTGCCGGTCTCCATAACCGGTCTGTCGTTTGCACATCCACATAATAGCAGGACCACAGCTACCAGAAGCATACCTGTGATCCCTTTTGTTTGCTTTGTCATATTGCGTTTGTAAAGAATAGAAAGCAAGCAGAACTGTAAGCCGGGTTATGTCTTGGACGATCATCTATCTAGAATAGCCGTTGCCGACTACTTCAAGCGACCTACCTGAAAACAGATCGGGCCAATCTATGGTTCTCTGTTTGGTCTTGCTTCGGATGGGGTTTACACAGCCCCTTCTGTTACCAGAAGAGCGGTAGTCTCTTACACTGCCATTTCACCCTTACAGCTTGCGCTGCGGTTTCATTTCTGTTGCACTTTCCTTGGAGTCACCTCCACCGGACGTTATCCGGCATCCTGCCCTGTGAAGCCCGGACTTTCCTCACCAGCCAGAGGCTGCCGCGATCATCCGTTCTACTTGCTCTATTTTGTTGTATGAGTTTGCAGCTGCAAACACGTTCATCAGATTGTTATAGCACAGGACGAGGTCCTTTGCCATAGAGTTTATGAAAATTTCACGTTTTATACCCGGAAGCAGCTGCCGCCTACAAACTCTCTGCACAGAGAGTTGTTGGGGATGGAGTCATTGCTGATCGCCAGGAAATAACTGAGGAACTTTAAGAGGCGCTTTGCCTCGATGTATTCCGGCTCTTCCTTGCTGATGTTAAACAAAAGCGGCTCTGCATAGGTCTTGATGATCGCCAGCTCATAGATCAGCGAGGAGTTAAACATGGCATCTGCGCTTTCCTGATAGGGGAAGATGTTCTTCTCTTCTCCGTTGCGAACGGAAGGCCACATCTGGATGGTACGCTGTGCGCTGTTTCCTCTGGTACGGGCATCCCGCACGATCCGGCGAAGGAGTCTGCCGTCGGTGGTAGGGATCCGGTTGTGTTCATCGATGTTCAGAGTGGTCAGTGCACTGATGTAGATCTTAAACTTGCTCTCCTTGGGCAGGAGTTCGCTCATCTTATCGTTCAGGCAATGGATCCCCTCGATGACCAGGATGTCCTCAGCGCCCAGGGTCATGGTATTGCCCAGATACTCCCGCTTGCCGCTCTTAAAGTTATAGGTGGGCATCTTGATGGTCTTACCCTGCAGGAGGTCGGTCATATCCTGGTTAAACTGCTTTACGTCTATCGCTTCCAGACACTCGAAATCATAGTCGCCGTTAGCATCCTTAGGCGTCTGGTCCCTGTTGACGAAATAATCGTCCACACTGATCAGGTGGGGGATCTTGCCCAGGGTACGCAGCTGGATGGATAAACGGTTGGCAAAGGAGGTCTTTCCGGAGGAAGACGGTCCTGCGATCATGACAAACTTTACACCGGCCCGTTCATTGACTTCCCGTGCGATCTCGGCGATCCGGCGTTCCTGGGAAGCTTCTTCCACCAGGATCAGGTCACTCTCATGGCCGTTGCAGATCCGGGCATTTAAGTCACCGACGGTGGAAATACCAAAGGCTCTTGCCCACTCATCGGAAGCCTTTAAGGTGCCCAGCAGTTTGGGCAGGGGCTTAAATTCCGGCAAGGTCTTGGGATCCTCTCTGGTGGGCAGGATCAGTAAAAAGCCGTCTTCATAGGAGGTCAGCTTATACAGGTCGATGTAGCCTGCACTGGGCAGCATGTACCCGTAATAATAATCCTTGTAGCCGTCCAGATCATAGATATTGATAAAGGAGCTTCTGCGGAAGCGGAACAGCTCCTGCTTATCGTTCATGCCCTGTTCGTCAAAGAACTCCATGGCCTTGTCTACCGGGTAGGGAGCCTTCATCAACTTCACATCCGCTGCGATGATCTCCTTCATACGGGCATCGATCTTGTCAATGAGTTCTGCGGTCAGTTCAAAGTTGTTTTCCTTTGCACAGTAATAGGCAGGGCCGATCTTATATTTTACACGGACAGTGCTGGCGATCTCATTTCCCAGAACATCATCCAGGGCCTTTAAGAAGATCATCATGGCGGTACGCACATAGGTACGGTGGCCGGTCAGATCGTTGTAGAAGATAAAGGAGATCTCCTTTTTGCCGTCTGCTCTCTTAAACAGTTCCCGGAGCTTTCCGTCTGCTTCCACCAGGGCGATCTTCTGGTCAAACCGGGGCTGGAATTCCTCGGCGATCTCCTTATAGGTGGTGTTGTCGGGATATTCCCGCTCGATGTGCTGTCCGTTTACAAGTACTTTTAACTGAATCATAGACATCCTTTCCGGCAGAATATGGTTCTGCCATGCATGTAGTATTCAGATGAACTCCTTATACGATCCAGAAGGGCTCCTGCTCTCTGGTAGTATGAAGGGTAATTCCCGGGATCTCCCGGGACAGAAAATCGCGCATATAGTTGACGAAGAGTTTCTCGATGCCGTAGTGGCCTGCATCGATGACGGATAAGCCTCTGGCCACCGCATCGATCCCCACGTGGTGGGTGATGTCTCCGGTGATAAACACATCCGCGCCGCTCTTTATGGCATCGTCTACCGAATCCTTACCGGAACCGGGACAAACAGCCGCCACCTTCACCAGATCTCCGGGGTCTCCGTAGACCCGCACCTGGCTGACACGAAAGACCTGCTTTACGTATTCGGCGCACTGCTGCAGACTCATCATCTCCGGCAGATTTCCCACACGGCCGATGCCTTCTTTGGAAATATCGTCCTCATAGGTCACGGAAAGCACCGTGGCACCGGAAAGCTTTAATTCATCCGCTGCGGCATCCGCCATGCCCATTACGTCAAAGTTGGTATGCATGGCGTAATAAGCGATCCCGCTTGCAGCCAGCTTTAAGACTCTTCGACCGATAAAGTCCTCTTCCACCACTTTCTTCATCCCCCGAAAGATCATGGGATGATGGGTGATGATCATATCGGCATGGAGGTTTACAGCCTGCTCGATCACATCCTCTGTGGCATCCACTGCGATGAGGATGCTGTGGATGTCCTTATTCCGATCCCCTACCAGGAGACCTACATTATCCCACTCCTCCGCAAAGGAAACCGGGGACAGTTCTTCCAGGACCTTACAGATATCTCCACAACGCATCGCTACCTCCTGCTATGCTTCCACGTACTCTAATGCTTCACGGATACAGGAAAGAAGCTGCTGCATCCGGTCTCTGTCTTTTTCACCGGCCCCTTCAGCCTGCATCTGCGACAGGATCTTCAGGGTGATCTGCTCCCGATATCGCAGGAAACGGACCAGTTCCGGATTCTTATCCAATAAAAGACAAGGACCAAACAGATCCTGTGTCTCCCGGGACAGAGGAAGTGTTTGGTTATGTACTGCGGTCAGAGGGGAAACCTTCAGGATCTGATAGTATTTTCCATCCTCTTCCACCATATTTTCCTGCAGGATATGCAGGTTCTTTTCTCTTAAAAAGGCCCGGACAAATTCCAGTTCAGACTGAGGCTGCAGGATCAGCTCCTGTAAGGCGCATACCTTGTCCATGGAGGCTTCCAGGATCTGCATGATGAGCTTTCCGCCCATTCCTGCGATCACCACGGCATCTGCCTCCCCTTTTTCCACCTGCTC
>JAILDL010000138.1 GCA_024689465.1 Lachnospiraceae bacterium | reverse complement strand
ACAGGACGAAGGAAATGGATCCGAAAGGATTTTGATCCGCGATGCCGCGACCGCTTCCGCTGCCGCATAGATCTATATTGTTTTTCTCTATGTGGCCTACTTATTTCAAAGGAGGCTATTTTTTATGTCAAACACATCCACCATGGGAGCAGATCGCTCCAAACTCATCACCGTTAACAAGCTCGTGATCATGGCAATGCTCATTGCCCTACAGATCGTATTTGCAAGGTTTTTGTCCTTCTCGGTATGGAACCTGCGCATCGGCTTGTCCTTCATCCCCATTGTGATGGCAGCCATGCTCTATGGTCCCATTGAAGCTGCACTGGTAGCAGGCGTTTCCGATTTTCTGGGAGCGATCCTGTTTCCCACATCCGGAGCCTATTTCCCCGGATTTACTGCCACAGCAGTGGTTCTGGGTCTGATCTTTGGTCTGTTTCTTCGGAAAAAGCAGACCTGGTATACGATCCTGGTATCCGTCCTGGTCAGTCAGCTGGTATGCACCCTGCTTCTGAACACCTACTGGATCGCCACTGTATACGGCGCTCCCTTCTGGGCAACCTTCTACACCCGTCTGACCACCCAGGTGGTGATCATGGCACCGGTTCAGTTTGTTGTAATGATGCTCTTAAAGGAGCCCCTTCGCAGAGTACGCAAGTACGCGTAAGATACAGGCTTTAAAAAACGGATCGCCTGAAGATACGAAAACGGTAAGTTCAGGATCCGGAAGAATCCATACGATAGAATGACAGACCCCGCAGCTACGTCCGGCTGCGGGGTTTCTTTGTATAAATCTGCATGTTTTCCGTAAAAAGTCGCATTTACGCCCTTCCTTGGCAAAGG
Organism: Lachnospiraceae bacterium; assembly: GCA_024689465.1. Taxonomy (GTDB): domain Bacteria; phylum Bacillota; class Clostridia; order Lachnospirales; family Lachnospiraceae; genus JAILDL01. Next base: position 3,086 of record JAILDL010000138.1, on the reverse strand, counting down.
TATAATAGAATGTGTGTGTATAAAAAGGAGGCGCTATGCGTACGATACCTAAAAATATCGGCATCCGTCTGCATGATACCATCGACGGATGCTTTACCGAAAAACTGGATTTTATAAAAGGGCAGGGCTTTTCCTGCATTCATCTGGCCCTGTCAAAGGCCTATCCCGATGCAAAAGTGACAGATGCGTCATTAACTCCGGGCTTTGCCCAGTATATCCGCAGAGAACTGGACAAGCGGGATCTGGATCTGGCGGTTCTGGGATGCTATTTAAACCTGTTAAATCCCGATCCGGCAGAGCTTAAGGCAACGCAGGAGAGATACCGGGCGCACATCCGCTTCGCATCCATGCTGGGTGGCGGCGTAGTGGGAACGGAAACCGGCTGCCCCAATCGGGAGTACAAGCCCTGCGAGGAGAGCTATACCGAAGAAACCTTACAGAAATTCATTGAAAACTTAAAGCCGGTGATCGCAGATGCGGAGAAGATGGGTGTGATCTTTGCCATCGAGCCGGTTTGGAGACACTGTGTCAATACACCGGAGCGGGCACGGAAGGTGTTAGATGCCATCGATTCCCCCAACCTGCAGATCATCTTTGATCCTGTAAACCTCATCGGCGATGTGAACTTTGAACGGGCACCGCAGATCATCCATGAAGCCATTGAGCTGTTATGGAAAGATGTGGCTGTGCTGCACATCAAGGACTACGAAGTAAAAGACGGCAAGGTGGTTCCTGCGCAGCTGGGCAAGGGCCTGATGGATTATACCGAGATCATGGAGCATGTAAAGGCAGATAAGCCCTATGTGCAGATGTCCCTGGAAGAAACCGCACCTGCCAATGCCAGAGAAGGAAGGCTGCTGATCGCAGGGATGTGAAGCGATCTGGCGCCCGCTGTTTCCCGTTGTAAAGATTACTGTTTGAGACAGGAGTGTCATATTTTATGAGTACACTTTGGTATAACCAGCCTGCAGAAAAATGGTCCGAAGCCCTTCCCATCGGAAACGGCCGCATCGGCGGCATGGTCTTTGGACGGACCGATACTGAGCGCATCGCGTTAAATGAAGACAGCATCTGGTATGGCAGACCCATCAACCGGATCAATCCGGATGCAAAAAAGAATCTTCCCAAAGTGCGGGAGCTGATCTTTGCCGGTCAGATCCCTCAGGCGGAGGAACTGTTAAAGACCGCCTTTTCCGGCATCCCGGAAAGTGAGCGGCCTTATCAGACTCTGGGGAATTTAAACATTTCATTCTTACAGGACGGGATCCCCATTACCGGAGAAGTAACCAACTACCGGCGCAGTCTTGACCTTTTCGGAGGGATCTGCGAAGTGAGCTATGAACAGGCCGGTCGGACCTTTATCCGCACAGCTTTTGTATCCCATCCGGACCAGGTACTGGTGTTGCACTTCAAAAGTGACAGAGGTGTCTCTTTTGCAACCCGGCTGGAGCGAGACCGCTTCTACGATGAAGTGGGGCCGGTGAACGATGGCATAGATGGCTGTGAGCCGGGCCAATTGGAAGAAAGAGCAGTTGTGCAGCAGAACGGGCAAACACTCACCACATTCATGCAGGGAAGCCTGGGAGACGGAGGAATCCGGTTTTATACAGCCCTGATGGCGGTTCCCAAGGATGGCAAAGCCCATATTTCCGGAGAATATCTGGTGATCGAGGATGCCACCGAGGTGACCCTGTATCTGGCAGTGACCGCCACCTATCGCTACGGCATCCGTATTCCGGAAGGCAAGCTGGTGGACGGCGTGACCTGGAAGAAGCTAGGCTGTCAGGATACAAGCCGGACAGAGGAATTTGCAAGACTGCGGGAAGTGGCCTTAAAGCAGCTACAGGCAGCCCAGGCAAAGGGCTATGGGAAAATCCTGGCAGAGCACTTAAAGGACTTTATGGCACTTTCCGGGAAAGTATCGCTGACCCTTGGAAAAAAGCCTTCTGTTTCACCGGAAGGGGACAATATCCTTTCATTTCCCGACAACGTGCAGCAAAAGAGCAATATCTTTTCCGGGATCCTGACACCGGAAGAGGATGTGGTTGTGGAACATCCGGGCTGGTACGGAAATGTAGGAGGTGAGGATCTGCCCACCGACGAACGGATCCGGCGCTTCGCCCAGGGCCATGACGATGCGGGGCTTTTGTCCCTGTATTTTGACTATGGAAGGTATCTTCTGATCTCATCCAGCAGACCGGGTACTCTGCCGGCTACCCTGCAGGGCATCTGGAATGAAAGCATGCGACCTGCCTGGGATTCCAAGTACACCATTAACATCAATACCGAAATGAACTACTGGCCCGCAGAAGCCTGCGGCCTTTCTGACTGTACACAGCCTCTGTTTGACATGCTGGAAAAGATGAGTGTAAACGGAGAAGTGACGGCCCGGGAGATGTATGACTGCGGCGGCTTCTGTGCCCATCACAATACGGATATCTGGGCGGACACTGCGCCCCAGGACATCTGGATCCCGGGTTCCTACTGGGTGATGTCACCGGCCTGGCTGTGCACCCACATCTGGAGCCACTACGAATATACCCTGGATAAAGAATGGCTGAAAACACAGGGCTATCCTATTCTGGAAAAGGCAGTTACTTTCTATCTGGACTATCTGGTAGAGCACGACGGCTACTATATGACATGTCCGTCAGTTTCTCCGGAAAATACATATATTATGCCGGACGGAACACAGGGCAGCGTTTGCCCTGCACCTACCATGGATAACGAACTGTTAACGGACCTGTTTGCGGCCTATCTGGAAGCCGGAAAGGTGCTGGGGATCTGCTCGGAGCATGCGGAGCAAGTGGAAGAAGTGCGGAAAAAACTGCCGCCCCTTCGCATCGGAAAGCACGGACAGCTTATGGAATGGCTGGAAGATTATGAGGAGGCAGAGCCGGGGCATCGCCATGTGTCCCATTTGTACGGCCTGTATCCTTCGCACCTGATCAGCCGTCATGAAACGCCGGAACTGGCAAAAGCCTGTGAAGTAACCTTGGAGCGCCGCTTAGAGCAAGGCGGTGGTTATACCGGATGGAGCTGCGGCTGGCTGATCTGTTTGTATGCCCGTCTGGGAATGGGCGAAA
>JAILDL010000132.1 GCA_024689465.1 Lachnospiraceae bacterium | reverse complement strand
CCCTTAGCTCTTCTTGCAGCTAATACCTTTCTGCCGCCTGCAGAACTCATTCTAGCACGAAAGCCATGAACCTTACTTCTCTGTCTGGTCTTAGGCTGATAGGTCATTTTCATTGTCAGATACACCTCCTTCTGATCGTCATGACTGCGAAAAATATCATTACGATTATATAGGAAAGAATTCTTTTTCGTCAAGCAAATAAGATATATTTTTTACAGAAAAAAATGCCGTATTTTAGAGAGAAAAATCGTTAGATTTTCAGACCACAAGATTTAGTTGTTAAACAAAAAGAGAAAGCACCAAATATAGGCAATCCACATTATCCACACTATCCACAAATTAAAAATTTATAAAATTTGTTTATCCACAAAATGTGGATAACTTGTGGATAAAGAGTCTCTTATCAACGAGAATGATGGTATTTTCGTGTGGATAAATAAAAAAGCAGGTTCTTTTTATCCACAAAAAGAAAGATTTTATGAAGACGATAAAAATATAATCCGCAAAGGGCTGTGGATAACTCAGGGGGAATTTAACCTTTGAAATAATAAATCAAGTATTATAAGATTAAATGTGTCTATGCTTAGAAATCAGTAAAGTTTGAGGTTATTCATGTCACAAGATTTATCCAATCAGATCAAAGAACAATGGGAAGAGATCAAAACAACCTTTCGAAAAGAAAGTGAAATCTCTGATATTTCCTATAAAACCTGGGTGGATCCTCTTCAGTTTTACCGTTTCGGTAATAATACAGTGGACATTCTGGTCCCCGGAAATGAGGCCTTCCAGCTTCAGTATATTTCCAATAAGTTCAAAAACTTCTTTCAGGTGATCATTTCCGAAAAGCTTAATCAGACTGTGGAGATCAACTTCGTCCTGGAAGGTGATCTGAAAACCGAAGCAAGCAGCGAACCGGAATCAAAAAAACCGGTTTATAACATTGCGGCCTTAAATGCAAATCTGAATCCCAAATATAAATTTGATTCTTTTGTAGTAGGAAGTAACAACAAATTTGCACATTCTGCCGCTCTGGCTGTTGCGGAAACACCCGGAGGAGCATACAACCCTCTTTATCTCTACGGAGGTCCCGGTCTTGGTAAAACCCATCTGATGCATTCCGTGGGTCATTTTATCCTGGAACAGGATCCCAATAAGAAGGTTTTATATGTTACCAGTGAAGACTTTACCAATGAAGTAATTGAATCCATCCGTAGCGGTAATCAATCCGCCATGAGTGATTTTCGGGACAAGTATCGTACCGTGGATGTACTGATGGTCGATGACGTGCAATTTATAATAGGAAAAGAAAGTACACAGGAAGAGTTTTTCCACACCTTTAATGCCCTTTACGGCGCTGGAAAACAGATCATCTTATCTTCCGATAAACCGCCTAAGGAAATGGAAACTCTGGAAGAGCGTTTCCGTTCCCGTTTCGAAATGGGTCTGATCGCTGATATCCAGGCGCCTGATTACGAAACCCGTATGGCCATTCTCCGTAAATATACGGAGAACTATGATAAGCCCATAGATAACGAGATCATTCAGTACATTGCCACCAACATCAAATCCAACATCCGGGAACTGGAAGGTGCCTTTAATCAGGTCATTGCCATGGCTCGATTAAATAAGGAAGATCTGACCCTTTCCCTGGCACAGGATGCCCTGAAAAACATTATCAATCCTCAGAATTCCCAGCAGATCACACCGGAGCTGATCGTTAACACCGTTGCGGAACATTTCAGCATCTCTCCGGAGGATATCGCATCCAAAAAACGTACGGCAGAATGTGTAGAAGCTCGTCAGGTTGTCATGTATCTGTGCAGAAATATGACTGACGCTTCCTTAGCCAACATTGCTAAGATGACCGGTAAAAAAGATCACACCACCGTCATGTACGGTGTGGATAAGATTGAAAAGGAAATGGTGGATAATGAGGAATTAAAGAAGAAAATCCAGATCATAAAAAACATTTTGAGTCCGGTTTAATTTTTTTAATTGGATACAATGTTTAAAACCTTTCAGTTATGAACAGCTTTTTCTCCATTATCCACACCCATATGTCTATGAATTTAGTCCGAAAAATAGTATAATAAATAAGGTTATCCACATATCGACAACCCCTAATAAGAAAGATTATTAAATCATTTATTTTATTTATATCTTTTGCGCAAAACGCGAAAGTCATTGTTCGAAGAGGAAATCAGGAGGAGTTATCCACAAATGAAATTAATCTGTTCTAAGGCGAATCTTCTGAACGGTGTACAGATCGTTTCCAAAGCTGTACCGAATAAAACAACCATGTCTATTCTGGAATGCATTCTCATTGATGCTTCCAAAGGTGATATCCGATTAACTGCCAATGATATGGAACTTGGTATTGAAACCGTTGTCAGCGGTGAGATTATTGAGAAAGGTATCATTGCCCTGGATGCAAAGATCTTTCAGGAGATCATCCGTCATCTTCCGGATAATGACATTACCATTGAGACAGACGAGTCCAATCGGACTACCATTACCTGTGAAAAGGCTATTTTTAACATCATCGGAAAGAGCGGAGAAGATTTTTCCTATCTGCCTACCATTGAGAAAAGCCTTTCTCTGATGCTTTCTCAGTTCAGTTTAAAGCAGGTAATCGGACAGACCCTTTTCTCTGTAGCGGATAATGACAACAACAAGATCATGATGGGTGAGCTGTTCCACTTAAAGGATGATGTTCTTCGCATCGTTGCTCTGGACGGTCATCGTGTTTCCATCCGTAAATTGCATTTAAAGGATCATTTTGATGAGCAGAAGTATGTTATTCCCGGAAAGACCTTAAGCGAGATTGCCAAGATCCTGCCCGGTGATACCGATAAGGACGTATCCATTTTCTTTACGGATAAGCATGTTCTCTTTGAGTTTGATCAGACCACCGTTGTTTCCAGATTACTGGAAGGGGAATATTTCAACATCGATCAGATGATCACAGAAGATTATGAGACAAAGATCGATGTTTCCAAGAAGGATTTTTATAATTGTATCGAACGTGCCACCCTTCTTACCAAAGAAGGGGATAAGAAACCGGTGATCATCCATTTTACCAACGATTATATGGAACTGCGGATCAATTCCGCTATCGGTAGTATGGATGAGACCATTGATATCACCAAAGAAGGCAAGGATGTAATGATCGGATTTAATGCCAAATTCCTGCTGGATGCTCTCCGCGTGATCGATGAAGAGACCATCAGCATCTATCTGGTAAATCCCAAGGCTCCCTGCTTTATCCGTGATCAGGAAAGCAATTATATCTACATGGTATTGCCGGTTAACTTTACTACGGTTCAGTAAGGATTCGTTATGGAAGAAGTAACCATTAAAGATGAGTTTATAAAGCTGGGACAGGCTCTGAAACTCGCAGGGGCTGTTGACTCAGGTCTGGATGCAAAGATTGAGATCCAGAACGGAAAAGTGAAGGTGAACGGAGAAACGGACCTTCGGCGAGGAAGAAAACTGGTAGATGGCGATGTAGTCACTTACGGCAGCTTCCAGTTTCAAATAAAGTCCAGATAATGGACCTTACATGGTGTTAGAATGGAAATTTTATCTCTGGAGCTAAGCAATTTTCGTAATTACGAGAATGTTCGGCTGGAATTTGATAAGGGAACCAATATACTTTACGGAGATAATGCACAAGGCAAAACCAATATTCTGGAAGCAATCTATTTAGCTTCCACTACGAAATCTCACAAAGGCAGCAAGGATCAGGATGTGATCCGCTTTGGTCAGGAAGAAGCACACATCCGGCTGGAACTTGAAAAAGAAGAATTATCCCGTCGGATCGATATGCATCTGAAAAAAGGCAGAGCAAAGGGAATTGCCATCGATGCCCATAAGATCAAGAAGGCATCGGAATTGCTGGGTCTTTTGAATGTTGTTTTCTTTTCTCCAGAAGATCTGAATATCATCAAAAACGGCCCTTCTGAACGCAGAAGGTTCATTGACATGGAATTATGTCAGCTGGATTCCTTTTATCTTTACAATCTCAATCATTACAACAAGATTGTGGAACAGCGCAATAAATTGCTCAAGGATATCTATGAGCATCCGGATCTTAAGGAAACCCTTTCCATCTGGGATGCGCAGATCGTTTCCTACGGCAGTAAAGTGATCGAGCGAAGAAAGACCTTTGTACAGCAGCTTAACGAGATCATTTATGAGATTCATAAAAGACTCTCCGGCGAGAAGGAAGAAATCCTGATCACCTATGAACCCAATGTAACTGCGGATCAGTTTGAAGCAAAGATGCGCAGTAATCTGGAAAGGGATATATATTTAAAGCAAACAACGGCCGGTCCTCACAGAGACGATATTTCCTTTGTGGTAAACGACATTGATATCCGTAAGTTCGGATCCCAGGGACAGCAGAGAACCGCAGCTTTATCTCTGAAATTATCGGAGATCGAACTGGTAAAGAAGATCACAAAGGATACGCCGGTGCTGCTGTTGGATGATGTCTTATCGGAGCTTGATTCCAACCGGCAGAATGCATTACTGGAAAGTATCGGAAATATCCAGACCATTATTACCTGTACGGGACTGGATGATTTTGTAAATAAACAGTTTTCCATCAACAAAGTGATCCGCGTGGTTCAGGGAACCATCGCAGGAGCAGAAGAATAAGTAACCAAGTAGATCGTTACAAAGAACGGAGAAAGCATGGCAGCAGAATACGGTGCAGATCAAATTCAGGTTTTGGAAGGATTAGAGGCGGTAAGAAAACGTCCCGGTATGTATATCGGCAGTACCTCTGAAAGAGGTCTTCATCATCTGGTATATGAGATTGTAGACAATTCCGTGGATGAAGCCTTAGGTGGATTTTGTTCGGAGATCAATGTCACCATTCATCCCGATAATTCCATAACTGTTTTGGACAACGGACGTGGTATCCCCGTAGGGATCAACCATAAGACCGGTCGTCCCGCACTGGAAGTGGTATTTACCGTGCTGCATGCAGGAGGTAAGTTTGGCGGTGGAGGATACAAGGTATCCGGTGGTCTGCATGGTGTAGGTGCATCGGTAGTAAACGCTCTTTCCGACTGGCTGGAAGTGCAGGTTTTCCATGAAGGAAAGATCTATATGCAGCGATACGAAGTAGGGAAACCCTGCTTTGATGAAAAGGTGATCGGCGACTGTGATCCGGAAAAGACCGGTACTCAGGTTACCTTTATGGCAGACGGAGATATTTTTGAAACCACCGTTTACGATTACGATACCTTAAAGCATCGTCTCCGGGAAATGGCCTTTTTAACCAAGGGCCTGAAGATCACCCTGGAGGATGAAAGAGAAGGCATCCAGCAGAAAAAAGAGTTCCACTATGAAGGTGGTATCAAGGAATTTGTTGCCTACCTGAATAAGAACAAGCAGCCTCTTTACGAAAAGATCCTGTATTTTGAAGGAAATCGAAACAATGTTGCAGTGGAAGTAGCCCTGCAGCATAACGATACCTTTAATGAGAGCGTATACAGTTTCGTAAATAATATTGTGACACCGGAAGGCGGAACCCATCTGGTAGGTTTTCGAAATGCCATCACAAAGACCTTTAACGATTATGCACGAAACAACAAGCTCCTCAAAGATAACGATCAAAACCTGACCGGTGATGATATCCGCGAAGGTTTGACGGCAATCATCAGTATCAAGATCGAAGATCCGGAATTTGAAGGACAGACCAAACAGAAATTGGGTAATTCCGAAGCACGTGGTGCGGTGGAAGGAATCGTCAGCGAGCAGCTGACCTATTTCCTGGAGCAGAATCCCGCTATTGCCAAGACCATCTGTGAAAAGTCCATTCTGGCACAGCGAGCAAGAGAGGCCGCCAGAAAAGCAAGAGATCTGACCAGAAGAAAGACAGCACTGGATGGAGGAGCACTTCCCGGAAAATTAGCGGATTGTTCCGATAAGGATCCCAAGAACTGTGAGATCTACATCGTAGAGGGAGATTCCGCGGGCGGATCCGCAAAGGAAGCGAGAAGTCGTGCAACCCAGGCTATCCTGCCTCTTAGAGGAAAGATCCTGAATGTGGAAAAGGCAAGAGAAGACCGGATCTATGAAAATGCGGAGATCAAAGCCATGATCACGGCATTCGGAACCGGTATCCATAAGGATTTTGATATTTCCAAGCTGCGCTATGACAAGATCATCATCATGACCGATGCCGATGTGGACGGAGCCCACATCGCTACTCTGATGCTGACGTTCATTTACCGGTTTATGCCGGAACTGATCAAGCAGGGCCATGTATATCTGGCAAAGCCCCCTTTGTATAAGCTGGAGAAAAACCGGAATGTATGGTATGCCTACAGCGATGAAGAGCTGGATGCGATCCTCAGTGAAGTAGGCCGAGACCAGAATAACAAGATCCAGCGTTATAAAGGTCTGGGCGAGATGGATGCGGAGCAGCTGTGGGAGACCACCATGGATCCGGAAAAGAGAATCCTTCTTCGTGTGCATATGAACGAAGAACAGGAAGATGAGATTGACGTAACCTTTGATACCCTGATGGGCGATCGGGTAGAACCCAGACGTCAGTTCATTGAGGAAAACGCAAAGTTTGTAAAGAACCTGGATATCTGATAAAAAGCAAGCTTTCAGACAAGGAATCGAATAAATGAGTATGGATGATCAGATTTTTGACCGAATTGAAGAGGTGGATTTAAAGAAAAAGATGGAGGAAAACTACATCGATTATGCCATGAGCGTAATCGCTGCCAGAGCCCTCCCGGATGTTCGCGACGGTTTAAAGCCGGTACAGCGAAGAGTTCTTTTTTCCATGATCGAGTTAAACAACGGTCCGGACAAGCCCCATCGTAAGAGTGCCCGTATCGTTGGCGATACCATGGGTAAATACCACCCCCACGGTGACAGTTCCATTTACGGAGCATTGGTAAACATGGCGCAGCCCTGGTCTACCCGTTATCCACTGGTAGACGGACACGGCAACTTTGGTTCCGTGGACGGAGATGGCGCAGCAGCCATGCGATATACGGAAGCGAGACTTTCCAAAATCTCCATGGAGCTTTTGGCAGATATCAATAAAGATACCGTAGACTTTATCCCCAACTTTGATGAAACGGAAAAAGAACCTACGGTTATGCCTTCCCGTTACCCCAATCTGCTGGTCAACGGAACCAGCGGTATCGCAGTCGGTATGGCTACGAACATTCCGCCTCACAATCTGCGGGAAGTGGTAGCAGCGGTCAATAAGATCATCGATAACCGGATCGAGGAGGATCGGGACACCACCATCGAAGAGATCCTGCCCATCGTAAAGGCACCGGACTTCCCAACAGGCGGTATCATCTTAGGTACCAGAGGAGCGGAGGAAGCCTACCGTACCGGCCGCGGAAAAGTAAGAGTACGTGCCGTTACGGATATTGAGACAGAAGCAAACGGCAAGAGCCGTATCGTAGTGACAGAGCTGCCTTACATGGTTAATAAGGCAAATCTGATCACCAAGATTGCCGACCTGGTCAAGATGAAGAAGATCGACGGTATCACCGGTCTTCGGGATGAGACCAGCCGGGAGGGTATGCGGATCGTCATCGAACTGAGAAGAGATGTAAATCCCAATATCCTGTTAAATCAGCTGTTTAAGCATACACAGCTGCAGGATTCCTTTGGTGTGATCATGCTGGCGCTTGTCAACAATGAGCCCAAGGTCATGAGCCTCCTGGAGATGTTGACTTATTACTTAAAGCATCAGGAAGAAGTCGTTACCAGAAGAACCCAGTACGATCTGAACAAGGCACTGGAAAGAGACCATATCTTACAGGGCTTATTGATCGCTCTGGATTACATCGATGAAGTCATTAAGATCATTCGCGGCAGTAACAATGTGCAGGAAGCGAAAGATGCTCTGATCGCACGGTTTGACCTGACGGAAGCACAGGCAACCGCTATCGTGGACATGCGTCTGAGAGCACTGACCAGCTTGGAAAGAGAAAAGCTGGAAGCAGAGCATGCGGAGCTGACCAAGAAGATCGCAGACTGGAGAGCAATTCTGGCAGACGAAAAACTGTTACTGGGAGTCGTAAAAACGGAGATCAGTGAGATCGCCGATAAATACGGAGATGACCGCCGGAGTAAGATCGGCATCGATGTATATGACATCAATGCGGAGGATATGATCCCCCGTGAAAACACCGTGATCGCCATGACCAAGCTGGGTTATATCAAGCGAATGACGGTGGATAATTTCAAGGCACAGAACCGTGGAGGAAAGGGTATCAAGGGTATTTCCACCATCAATGATGATTATGTGGAAGATCTGCTGATGATGTTGACCCATGATTATGTCATGTTCTTTACCTCCAAGGGTCGTGTATACAGGATCAAAGCCTACGAGATCCCGGAAGCCAGCCGTACGGCAAGAGGTACAGCGATTGTAAACCTTCTGCAGCTGGAACCGGACGAAAAGGTTTCCGCTATGATCCCTGTTATGGAATACAATGAGCAGAAGAATCTGTTCATGGTCACCAAGAAGGGTATCGTAAAGAAGACTTCTGTTACGGAATTCCGCAATGTGCGTAAGAGCGGCCTGATCGCCATCAGCCTGCGGGATGATGACGAACTCATCGAGGTAAAGGCAACGGATGAGAATTCCGAGATCTTCCTGGTCACCAAGTTCGGTATGTGTATCCGATTTAAGGAAACCGATGTAAGAGGTACCGGACGAAGCAGTATCGGTGTCATCGGTATGACCCTGCAGCCCGAAGATGAAGTGGTGGGTGCGCAGATCAATACCCAGGGAGATTCCCTGCTGATCGTTTCCGAAAACGGTATGGGTAAACGAAGCAATCTGGAAGACTTCCACCTGCAGAGAAGAGGCGGAAAGGGTCTTAAGTGTTATAAGATCACCGAGAAGACCGGTGATGTGGTAGGTGTAAAAGCCGTTACCGATGAGCATGAGATCATGCTGATCACAACAGGAGGCGTTGTGATCCAGTTGCGCATGGATGAAGTCCATGTGATCGGCCGGATCACCTCCGGTGTAAAACTCATGAATCTGGAAAAGGGCGTAAAGATCGCCGGAATCGCCAAGGTTCGTGAAAAAGTCAGCGACGGAGAGCATGAGATCGATGATATTGATGAAGCCATCGCAAACAGGCCGGAAATAGCCGATATCGACTATGAGGATGAGGACGATGACGAGGAAGTAAATCTTCCGAAAGAAGAGGACGAAGATAACTGATGAGAAGGACCGGGTAGAAGCCCGGTCCTTTTTCTTGAATAAAAAACCAAACGTGCTAAAATGATAGCTTAGCGATATAGTAGAATCCTATATCCGGATGAGGAGTAAAACATGGAAACCTTTGAAGTATTCAGAGATCTGGCAATCATTATCATAACGGCAAAACTCATGGGCCTGGTGGCCAGAAAATGCAAAGCACCACAGGTAGTGGGAGAAATCCTGGCCGGTCTATTGATCGGGCCCAGCGTGCTGGGACTGGTGCAGTTAACGGACTTTCTGTCCCAGATGGCAGAGATCGGCGTGGTCCTGTTAATGTTTTCCGCAGGATTGGAAACCGATATCAGAGAACTGAAAAAAACAGGTCCCATCGCAACCCTGATCGCCTGTGCAGGCGTATTCATCCCACTGATCTTAGGTGCGATCTATTACATGCTCTATTACGGAATGGCACCCTGGGGAAGCGATGAATTCTATAAAGCCGTATTCGTAGGAACCATCATGACGGCCACCAGTGTCAGCATTACGGTGCAGACTCTGAAGGAACTGGGAAAGATCAGTTCCCATGTGGGAACCACCATTGTCAGTGCCGCCATCATCGATGACGTCATCGGTATCATCGTTCTGACCGTGGTCATCGGATTTAAAGATGCCTCTCAGAGTCCGGTCCGGGTACTGATCTCCACCGGTCTGTTCTTTGTATTTGCTCTGGTGGTTGGATACATTACCTATCATATCTTTAAGAAAGTGGATACCCGTTATCCCCATACCAGACGGATCCCCATCGCAGGACTGGGCCTTTGCCTAGCCATGGCATTTATTGCGGAAAAGTATTTCGGGATCGCCGATATCACCGGTGCATATGTAGCCGGTATCATCCTCTGCTCGGTAGAGGATTCGGAATACATCGCCCGTAAGATGGATATCAATTCTTACATGTTGTTCGGCCCCATCTTCTTTGCATCCATCGGTCTTAAGACCAGTCTGGATGACATGGAGCCCGGATTACTGTTATTCTCCCTTGGCTTTGTGGCGGTTGCTCTTATAGCCAAGATCATCGGGTGCGGTTTGATGGCGAAGATCACCGGTTTTTCCTGGCCGGATTCTCTGAAGGTCGGTGTGGGTATGATGACAAGAGGCGAAGTAGCCCTGATCGTATCCCAGAAGGGACTGTCCGTAGGGCTGTTAAATTCCGTATACTTTACCTCCGTGATCCTGCTGATCATTGTATCCTCCGTATTGACACCCATTGTCCTGAAGCTTCTTTTTTCAAAGCATCCGGTAAAGGACGTCTGATAACGGGAGATTTTCTGTTATACTGAATGTACAGGGAAAATCCAAGTACAGAAAAAGAAGGTAGAACCATGAAATTTACAGATATGCCCTATGAGCATATAGATTTTGACGATGCCATCTTGCAGATCAAAAGCCTGGCAGAGGAGTTAAAAAACGCTTCTTCCGCAAAGGCGCAGTTTGAAGTACATCAGAAATATTACAAGCTTTACAGTCATATTGCCACCATGCAAAGGCTGGCTTATATCCGTCACAGCATCGATACAACGGATGCCTTTTATAAAAAGGAGCAGGATTATCTGGATGAACAGATGCCTCGCTATACCAGTGCATCCATGGAATACAAAAAAGCTCTGTACGATTCACCTTACCGGACAGAACTGGAAGCCATCATCGGGAAAGTGGCCTTTAAAAACATCGAGTGCGAATTAAAAAGTACTGATGAGCGCTTAATCCCCTTAAAGCAGGAAGAAAACAGGCTGGTGACCGAATACGAAGAGCTGCTTTCTTCCGCAAAGATCCCCTGGAACGGGGAGATTTTGAACCTTTCCCTGATGCGCCCTTACAAGATCAGTCCCGATCGGGAAATCCGTAAGAAAGCCAATCAGGCATATTGGGCATTTTTTAAGGAAAATGCAGAAAAGTTGGATGACCTCTACGATCAGCTGGTGAAAAACCGGGATAAGCAGGCAAAGCTTTTAGGCTATGAAAACTATATCCCCCTGGGATATTACGGTATGATGCGAAACGATTACGGCAGAGACCAGGTGGAGGCGTTCCGTGAGCAGGTAAAGAAGGTCTACGTTCCCTTTGCAGAAGACCTCCACGAAAAGCGCAGACAGCGGCTTGGTTTGGATCATCTGTATTATTATGATGAGCAGCTGTATTTTAAGGAAGGAAATCCCGCGCCATCCGGCACACCGGAAGAGATCTTACAGGGCGGCCTGACCATGTACCGGGAACTTTCTCCGGAAACAAAAGAGTTCATGGAATATATGATGGAAAACGAACTCTTTGATGTCCTGGGAAAGAAAAACAAACAATCCGGAGGATACATGGAGTACCTGCCGGAGTTTCATTCCTCCTTTGTATTTGCAAACTTTAACGGAACCAGCGGAGATATCGATGTGATCACCCATGAGTGTGGCCATGCATTCCAGGGACATATATCCGGAAGCGATCCCATTTTGGAGCATAACGATATCACTATGGAGACCGCGGAGATCCATTCCATGTCCATGGAGTTCTTTACGGAGCCCTGGATGGAGAAGTTCTTTGGGGATCGGGCGGATGAGTATCGTAAGATGCATCTGGAGGATTCCATTATCTTCATTCCCTACGGATGTATGGTGGATGAATTCCAGCACGTTGTATATGAACATCCGGAGTACACACCGGCCCAGAGAAAACAGGCCTGGAGAGAACTGGAAAAGGTATATAAGCCCCATCTGGACTACGAAGGAGACGAATTCCTGGAAAGCGGCGGCTATTGGCAGTTCCAGCACCATATCTATTCCCTGCCGTTCTACTATATTGATTACTGCCTGGCACAAAGCTGTGCTCTGGCCTATAAGGGATGGATGGATGAAAATCGGGAAGAAGCATGGAAGAGCTATTTAAAGCTGTGCAAGCTGTCCGCATCCGATTTTTATACCGGACTATTAAAGCAGGTAGGTCTTGCGTGTCCGTTTGAAGAAGGATACATGGAGAAACTGGTGGAGCGTTTAAAAAACGCATAAACAAAGAATTGGGGATTGCATGAACTATATCGTATTGGATCTGGAGTGGAATCAGGCAGACGGAGTCCGGGAAACGGAACGGGAAGAACTCCCCTTTGAGATCATTGAGATCGGTGCAGTGAAATTAAACAGTGACCGTGAAATGATCGACCAGTTCAATGAGCTGATCAAACCGCAGGTGTATCATGTGATGCACTATGTGACCCGAAAACTGATCCATTTGCAGATGAGCCAGTTGGAAAAAGGATCTCCTTTTCCGGAAGTCTGTGAGAAGTTTTTAAACTGGTGCGGAGAAGATCCTATATTCTGTACATGGGGTCCTACGGATCTGACCCAGCTGCAGAAAAACATGGACTATTATCATTTAAAACCTCTGACCGATAAGCCTCTGGCCTTTCTGGATGTGCAAAAACTTTTCAGCATTGCCTACCAGGATAAGAAGACCAGAAGTTCTTTATCCGACGCCATCCGTCTGATGAAGATCCCGGAGGATATTCCCTTTCACAGAGCTTTCAGCGATGCTTATTATACCGCAAAGATCCTGGAAAAGATCGAGGATGACACGGTTTTATCCTACTGCTCCTTTGATACCTATCGGACACCGAAAAGGAGAGAGGATGAAGTGCGGATCCGTTTTGAAACCTATGCGAAACTGATCTCCATGGAATATCCGGATAAGAGTCATGCCCTGGCAGATAAGGAGATCGCATCCTGCAAGTGTTACATCTGCGGGCGAAAATGCCGTAAGAAGATCAAGTGGTTTACCCCCAACGGAAAGCATTATTATTCCGTTTCCTTTTGTGACAAACATGGTCTCATGAAGGGAAAGATCCGGGTAAGAAAGGCCGAAGACGGAAACGTCTATGTGGTAAAGACCCAGCGTCTTATTACCCAGGAAGAAATGGATGCTATTAAGCAGCGGCAGGTAAAGGCGGAAAGCGCCAAGAAGGAACAGCAGAAAAAGATGATCCCTTCCAGAAACAACAAAAATCAGAAGGTCAGATCATCCAA
The DNA here is from genome assembly GCA_024689465.1 of Lachnospiraceae bacterium. Classification (GTDB taxonomy): domain Bacteria; phylum Bacillota; class Clostridia; order Lachnospirales; family Lachnospiraceae; genus JAILDL01. The sequence goes on along the minus strand of JAILDL010000132.1, from coordinate 38,728 downwards.
ACCGGAAAGCTTTCTGCGGGCCGTTCTGCGGCGGTGAGAATTTCTGCGATGAAACAGTGCAGAAAATAAGAAGATCAGAGCTAGCAGGATAAGGGAAATGCCGCTTATCCACAGCAGAATGATCTTTATATTCAGGAAAACATAGGAAACGGAGGCAGAATCTGCTTCCGTTTCTTCATAAGCAGAAGTACGGGAGGTAAAATCCCGGACGGTTACCGGAGAAGACAGTAAAACGGGAACATCTCCCAAAGCCACATTTTGATAGGAATAGTGAAGGATGGCCAGGGTGGAGGCATCCGCCTGGCTGTAGTCTAAGTCGGCCCGGATATCCCCGAAGGTAATGGTGTTGGGAAGGGTGATCAGGGCAGAATCATCCAGGGACAGAAGGGTTTCGGAATTTCCGAAAATATCCTTACCGATCCGAAGAAAATCCGCACTGGAAATATTGTAGTTTTTCTCCTGATCGGCAGCGATCACATCGGAAAAGTTGGTAAAGCCGTAATCAAACAGCTCAGTGGTGTCATAGAACTGATCGGGAGATTCTTCTTTCAGGATGACGCAGATCAGTTTTAAGGTTCCTTTTTGTGCACAGGTTACCAGGGTTTGTCTGGCCTGGGAAGTATAGCCGGTCTTTCCGCCTAAGATACCGGGATAGGAAATGGCGCCGGTGATCAGCTCGTGTTTGTTGTTTTTATAGAAATCGTCCGGCTGGGTAACGGTGGCTTCAAAATGATAGCGGGGCGTATTTCCGATATTACACAGGATCTCATTGGAAAAGAAGGCACGGGCGATCAGAGCCAGATCGTAGGCACAGGTATAATGCTCCTCATCGTGAATCCCGTTGGCATTGACGAAGTGGGTATCTTTGCAGCCAAGCTCCTTTGCCCGCTCATTCATAAGCTCCACAAAGCCATCCATGGAGCCGGCTACATGCTCGGCAACGGCATTGGCCACTTCGTTGGCAGAGCCGACCATAATGCCGTAGAGACATTCTTCCAGGGGCATGGATTCCCCCGGATCGATCCCCATGGAGGATCCGTCGGAAGGAACGGAAAATACCGCATCATAGGAAAAGGATACGATCTCATCCAGCTTGCAGTTTTCCACGGCCAGAAGGCAGGTCATCAACTTGGTGGTGCTGGCGGGATACAGATGCTCCTTGGGATTTTTGGAATAAAGGATGGCACCGGTAGAAGCGTCCATTAAAAGGGCAGCCTCTGCTCCGATGGCAGGACCCGTAGGCCAGTTATCGATGAGATTGGAGGCAATGGGAAGCTCTTTGCGCTCCTGGGCAAGGGCAGCGTAGTCCGTATCTGCCCGGGCAAAAAGGCAGGCCTGTGGTATCAGAACGCACAGAAGTAAAAGTGCAGAAAGCAAACGGGCTTTCCGGACGATCCCGTATGAAATTCCTTGGAAAAAGGTTCGGTTTTTCATAGGTTTATGATACACTATTTGAGCTGAAAACAAAATGAGACCCTGTGGTAAGGTAGGAGAAAACCATGAGATTACGAAATATACCCGGTTCCAGAGAAAAGATCGCAGACAGCCGGCTAACCATTGATCATCCGGAACAATACAAAGGAAGATGGAGAGAGATCTTTGGAAACGATCATCCCATTCATATAGAGATCGGCTGCGGGAAGGGACAGTTTATCCGCGATCTCGCCCAGAAGAATCCCGGGATCAATTATGTTGGCATTGAGAAATTTTCCAGCGTCCTGATCCGCGCCATCGACAAGATCGAGGAAACCCTGGATACGGATACGCCCATTACCAATGTGCGTTTTCTCCGTCTGGAGGCAGAGACCATTACCGACGTATTTGGTAAAGGAGAAGCAGAGCGGATTTACTTAAACTTTTCGGATCCATGGCCCAAGGCAAGACATGCCAAGAGACGCCTTCCTTCCAAAGAGTTTTTACAGCGCTATCATATCCTGCTGGCGGAGGATGGAAGCGTGGAATTCAAAACCGATAACAGGGAGCTTTTTGATTTTGCCCTGGAAGAGATCAAAGAGAGCGATTTTCGCCTGGAGGCTTGCACCTTTGACCTGCATCACGATGAGAAAATGAACCAGGGAAATATCATGACGGAATACGAAGAGCGCTTTTCCGCCAAGGGAAACCCCATCTGCAAATATGTGATCCGTAAAAAGTAGCTGCTTACGAAAAACAGAAAACGGCACAGATATCACAACAGATAAGAGAAGACTACCGGATGAAACCCGGCGGTCTTCTTTTTTTATCACCCGGCAGGGAAGGACACATTTTTTTCACAAAGAAAACAATCTCTCTACACACAAATCCGATAGTCTGATACCACGAACCGACTTACGCAAAGAAAGGAACTGGGTGGTTTCCATGGGATTTGGAAAGAAAAAAGAAACAGAAGAAGGGGTCATCACAGGAAAAAGGAAAATAAAGAAATTCTATGTGATCGGTCTTCTGCTGTTGCTGTTACTGGCAATACTTTGCAGTGATCTGTTCTTTTCACGGAAAGAAGAAGAAACGGAAGATACCAAAGACGAAGAAGGACGAATGGGACAAAGAGGCATCGAGGTCCGGGAAAATACCACCATGATCACCGCAACAGGCTCTACGTCCATCGGCATTGTGGAAGAAACCTTTACACCGGATTACATCGATGCGGATCTGGTGATCGAAGAGATCTATGTTTCTTCCGGTGATGTGGTAGAGGAAAACAGCAGGATCTTAAAGATCACGGAGGATTCTTACGAGGAAGCCTTAAATGCGCTGACCACGGAAGCAAAAACAACGGAACTGGCATACCGGGCGGGAAAGATCACCTATGAGCAGTCCGTTATCACGGCAAGATACGATTACGAGGAAAGTCTTCTGGAAAAGCAGCAGGCACAGGAGATCTATGACGAGACCGTAGCGGCTCTGGAAAAGGCAGTGGAAGATGCCCAGGAAGCCTATGATAAGGCCCTGGAAAGCCTGACCGAATATCAGGAAGCCATCGAAAACGATTCCTATAAAGAAGAATACGATCCGGAAGGAAAGGAAGAAACCTACTGGGAAGACCGGACGCTGCTGGAAAACATGGTAAGCGAAAATAATCTGGACTGGAGCAGCGTGACCGGATCATCGGCAGGAAGTATGGGCGCAGATCAGACCGCTTTGAAAAAAGCCCAGACCCTTTATAAATTACTGGCAACCGAAGAAAAGGAATACAAGCAGGCCCAGGAAGATTACGAGAACGCAGTAAGCGAAGCAAAAGCCCAGATCAATCTCCTGACGGCACAGCTTCCCGCATTGGAAGCCGCCATTACCGAGGCAAAAAATGAGCAGACCACCGGCCTGATCAGCGCAAAAGCAACCTATGATACCACCCTTGCCAGTGCAGACATGGCAGAGAGCACCTATGAGACGGCACTGGAGAAGGCAGAAGAAGAGTTGGACAGTCTCCTTACGGAAATGGAGGATGCCGCAGAACATCTGGCAGAATTTGAAGAGCTTTTGGGAGACGGGTATCTGTATACCACCGGAAGCGGAACCATCCTTATGATACGGATCCGGGAGGGAGATACCTTAAGCGGTGATTCCATGATATTTGCCTACAGCAATCCGGAAGAGATCACCGTTTCCGCATCGGTTGACCAGGCAGACATCGCTTCCCTTGCCATCGGCGACAGTGCGATGGTATCCATCGACGGGTATGGCAACTATAACGGAACCATTACCACCATCAACCCGGAAACCTCCAGCAGCAGCAGGACCAGCGTCACCTATACGGTGACCATCACCCTGGAAGGAGATGTATCGGAGCTGACCGGCAACCTCACCGCATCGGTGATCTTTGCAGGAAATATGGGAGGCGACAGCGAGCAATGAGTATTCTTACAAAGCTTAAAGGAATGAAGAAAAAAACAAAGCGCCTGATCCTTATGGGGATCGCCCTCATCGGTATCCTGGCAGCAGCTTCCTATACCGTATTTGTGGAGCCCCTCCTTACGGCAGATACCATCGTATACATGGAAAAAACCGTGGAAAGCGGAGATTTTACCGTAGGTGTAACAGAAAGCGGCACCGTTTCCTTTGGTCTGGAGAGCGTATCCTACAACCTGGATCTGTCCACCGATACCAACGACGAGGTCGAGGACGAAGATGACGACGAGGATGAGGACGAGGATGAAACCTTAAAATATCTGGTCATCGACACCATCTCCGTAGCCGTGGGGCAAACCGTAACGGAAGGAGATGTGCTCCTTTCCTTTGCCGAAGCCTCTGTGGAAGCGGTACGGAAAAAACTGACGGCGTACGTGACGGAGAGCCGGATCGCTGTAGACGAAGCACAGACCGAGTATAATCTGGAGGCCATATCCGCAAAGGAGGATTACGACTTAAGCGTTGCCAAAGCGGGAACGGCAGGCGCTGCATACACTGCAACCCTTCAGACCATCGAAAGTGAGATCGCGGAAAAAAAGGCGAAGATCACCAATCTCCAGGTTGAGATCCAAAATCTGGAGGCATCCATCGAAGATGCAGAAGAAGAGATCGAGGAGGCCGAGGAAGATTATGAAGAGGCAAAAGGGGTCTACGATACTGTAGGAGCCGAGAACCAGCATGTGCGCCTGACGGCGGAAAGCAGCTATAAATCCGCGAAAGAAGCCTACACAAAAGCAAAGGAAGCCCTGGAAAAAATCTATGAGAGCATCGAAAAAGATCAGGAAGAGATCACCTCTTTGACCAAAGAGATCGAAAACCTGCAAAGCAGGCAGGGAATCGATCAGCTGGAAGCATCCCAGGAAAAGGAAAGCGCAGCTTTAGGAGCAAAGGTTGCAGGGCAGGTATACAGCGGCTCCCTTTCTTCCCTGGAGGAGGAAGTGGAGGAAGCAAAGGAAACCTTAACCGATGCGGAATATAAGCTAAGTGCCTTTGAAGAATTTGTAGGTGACGGCAATATCTATGCAATAGCAACCGGTGTGGTCACCGCCGTGAATGTGGAAGAAGGCGACAAACTGGAAGATACCGGCGAACTGCTGAGCTACGCGGACAACGAGCAAAAGACCATCTCCGTGGATGTATCCCAGGAGGATATCACGGCTCTGACCGTAGGTGATAGCGTGGAGATCGTTTTTACCGCCTATGAAGAAGAAACCTACAGCGGCGTGATCGCAGCCATCACCATGAGCAGTACCTCCTCCAATTCCACCACCGTAAGCTATCCGGTGACGATACAGATCCTGGGCGATACTGCAAAGCTTTATGCGGGAATGACGGCGGATGTCACCTTTGTAACGGACAGTGCCACCGATACCCTGTATATTTCCAGAAGTGCCATCGTAGAGCAGAATGAGAAAACCTGCGTTTATATAAAGAAAAACGGCGACTATGTATTACAGCAGGTAACATGCGGATTAACAGACGGCACAAACGTCCAGATCCTGGATGGATTAAGCGCCGGTGAAACCTATTACATTCAGACCAGAGTCAGTGCTTCTGCAAGCAGTAAGGAAGGACTTACACCATGAAAAAACCTTCATTTATAAAACGAGTATGGATCCGCTATAAAGAATCCTTTCAGAAAAACAGGAAAAAGACGATCCTTAAGACAGCCGGTCTTATGGTTACGGCAACCTTGCTGATCACCCTGGTCTTTGCCTTTGCGGGAAGTAAAACCTACAGCGAAACCGCAGCCTACCGGGAAACCATGGTAACCTACGGAAGTCTTACCGTGGGTGTGGAAGCAAGCGGAACCGTGGATATCGGAACCACCGATCAGACCTTTGATCTGGACTTAAGCGCGCTGGTCAGAAATACGACCTCTTCTTCGTCTACCGCATCTTCTTCCGGAAGTGGGGGAGGCATGGGGAATATGGGCGGCGGAGGTGATATGTTCTCCCAGATGGTTTCCCTGATCAACGGAAGCAGCTCCTCCTCTTCGGCTTCCAGCGCCAATGACCTGGTAGTGGAGGAAGTAGCCGTAACCGAAGGACAGCAGATCCATGTGGGCGATGTGCTGTATACCCTGACCACAGACAGTGTGGATACCATCTCTGCCCAGCTGACCACCGATGTAAGCAACGCAGAAGGCGATCTGGATTCCGTTCTGGCAAGCCAGCAGACCGGTCTTCTGCAGGCCGATCAGACCTACGAAAGCAGTATTGCCTACGGATCCTATGCAGCCACCGAATATAATGCCACCGTGGAAAGCCTGCAGGCCGATGTGGATGATGTGCAGGAAGAGATCGATGAACTGACGGAAGAGATCACGAAAACAAAGGAAAAGCTGGAGGAGATCCAGGCAGAATATGAGATCGTAACGGAAACCTACAATGCCTTTTTATGGAGCAGGGACCATACGGATAAATCGCAGGATGTGCTCAGCTACTCCATGTACGAATCCGGCCTGTCCAGTGCAAAGACCATGAAGGAAGCCTATGAAGATACCATGGAGCAATACGAGGATACCATCGAGGAAGATGAAGAAAAGCTGGAGGAGTTGACCACGAAATTAGCCCAGGCAAAGCGGAAACTGGAAAGCGGCACGCTGGATGCCAAAAAGACCTATGAGCTGCGAAACCTTGCTTACTCCACGGCACAGGAAACCCTGGACGTAGCCGTTTCTTCCCTGGAACTGGATACGGCAGAGCAGGAGGCGACCCTGGAAGATGCAAAGGAAAAGCTGGAGGAGTTTACCCAGGCCATTCAGAATTACACCATCGTCAGTGAATACGACGGGATCATCACCGACATAGCTCTGGAAGCAGGAGACAGTGTAGATACAGGAGAAACCCTGATCACCTTATACGATCAGGCGGACATTACCATGACCGTATCCGTAAGCAGCAGCGACGTAGCAAACCTCTCCGAGGGCGGAAAAGCCAACATTACCTACACGGCTTTCCCGGATCTGGTCTATACCGGCATTATCACGGAGATTGGGGATGCCACCACCGATTCGTCCGGCAATATCACGTATTCCGTAACCGTCTCCTTAGATGCGGATAACGAAGGACTGGACCAGCTGTATCAGGGTATGACAGGGGAAGTCACCTTTATCACAAAGGAGCAGGAAGACGTTCTGTACGTATCCAACCGGGCCATCCTTCGAAGCGGTAACAGATCCTACGTAAAGATCAAGGATGCGGAAGGAAATATCACCACGAAGGAAGTGACCACCGGATTTTCCGACGGCGTCAATGTGGAGATCATCGAAGGCTTGTCCGAAGGGGATGTGGTCCTGATAGAAAGTAAGGTGAGCGAATCATGAGATTATCCGAAATATTCCGATTGGTCTTTACCAATCTGGCCCAGAATAAATTCAAGGTGATCCTCACCAGTATCGGTATCTTGGTAGGAAGTGCCACCATCATGATGGTCATTGCCATCGGTACCGGCGGAAAAGAGGAAGTAGCGGAGCAGTTTTCCAACCTAAACGCAGGAGCCATCGATATCGAATACGATACATCCTCTTCTTCCGGAAGCGGAATGATGGGCGGCATGGAAGGCGGAGGCGGCGGCAGAGGCTTTGGCGGCGGCGGAGGCGGCTTTCCCTTCGGGGGAGGCACAAACAGCCAGCGAAGGCAAAATACAGTGACCTTATCCACAGACGATATGGAAGATCTGGAAGTCTTTGTTCCCGGGATAAACGATGCCACCATTACCTATACCACCACTTCGGAGGTGGAAGGCGGCGATCTGGATGATACGGAAAATTATACCGTAGCCGGGGTAAAGGAAAACTTTTTTGCCTTAAGTAACCTGACGGCGTCCATCGGAGAGTTCCTTACGGAAGAAAACGATGAAAACAAGGAAAAGGTTTGCGTGCTGGGATATTCCGTAGCAAGAGAGATCTTTGGCAGCGCCTATGACGCCTACAACAGCGTGATCTATATCGATGACAGACCCTACACCATCGTAGGTGTCCTGGAAGAGATGGGAAGCGTATCCTCCGGGATCAGCCCCGACACGGCGATCTTTGTTCCCTATGAAACCGGGATCAAATACATCACCGGGGAAAGCATTTCGCCCACCATCACGGTGATCGCGGAAGACATTGATAACGTGGATGCGGTAAAAGCCAATATCGAATCGGTGCTGGCAGATTCCTATCCCAACGGAGAATTCACCATCAGTGATGCGGGAAGCAAGATGGAAGCAGCTCTTGCATCCAATCAGACACTGACATTGCTGCTCATCGCCATGGCCGTCATCGTATTTATCGTCGGCGGTATCGGCATCATGAACGTATTATTTGTATCCGTAAAGGAACGGACCAACGAGATCGGTATCTTAAAAGCCCTTGGATGCTCCCGGAGAGACATCCTGGTGGAGTTTGTCCTGGAAGCCAGCTGCATGAGCTTTATCGGCTCTGCCCTGGGTGTGATGATCTCCCTGGGCATCACCCCGATCATTGAGATGTTTGGCGTACGGGTTTCATTGACCTTATGGGGAGGCATCCTCTCCTTATGTTTCGGCGTCATTACCGGTACATTGTTTGGATTCTATCCGGCCTATAAGGCATCCCGCCTGATCCCGGTAGAAGCACTGAATGCAGAATAGAGGAAAGATCATGGACGCAGAAAAAGACGTAACAACCAAAAAGAAGGCCAGATTAAAGAGAAAAAGACGCATCCAGGCAGCCGTTCTCGTACTGGTTTTGGCAGCAGGAGGCCTGGGCTATCGGTATTACAGCATAAGGCAGGCGGAAAAAGAAGCACAGGCCGAAGCTGCGGTGGAGATCCTGGTCGAGGAAGGGCAGAGCGTGATCTATGCGCAGATCGATGAGATCTACGGAAACGAGATGACCTATACTGTTCTGGAAGAAACAGAAGATACAGCAGATACAGAAGGAAACTTTACGCCCGAAGGAAGGCCGGATAGAGGCTCCTTAGAAGCAGCTCCGGAAGGAGAGGATACCACCACTTCTCTGGAAAGTGACGGGACAGAATATACCGAAACGGTGATGAATGCCATCTACGCGTCGGGGGCAGAGAGCGTGATCCTGACAACTGCAGGCATGGGGGGTGCTCCGGGCAGCGGCTCCATGGGCGGAGGCTCCATGGGTGGTGGCTTCCCCGGGGGAGGCGCATCCGGCACAGGAGCACCGGGCGGATCTTTCGGCGGTGATCTTCCGGGAGAAGAAGGACAGGGAGGTTTTAATCCCTTTGGCAGCAGCGGGGAAACAGAGGACGGAACGGTGACCATCGGAGAAAAAACCTACACGCCCGGAGATACACAGGAAACTGTTCTGATCCCGGTGGGAACAAGCGTTACTACAAAGCTTGGTACAGAGACCACCTTTTCCCGGCTCTCTGCAGGAAACGCCATTGCCATGGTGCTGCAGGAGGGTGAGATTGTACGGATCTATATTGTAGGTTGATGGCAGAGGTAAAAAGATGAAAGAGATACAGGCAGAAAAACATCCGGATCATATGGAGCATATGATCGAAATGATCCATATCAATAAAGGCTACAACCTGGGAGAAGAAAAGGTACCGGTCCTTAAGAATATCTGCTTTAACGTGGATAAAGGGGAATACGTGGCGATCCTTGGACCGTCCGGTTCCGGTAAGACCACGCTGATGAATATCATCGGCTGTATGGATGTGATGGATTCCGGAGAATATTATCTGAACGGAAGAGCCATTCACGAAGCAGACGAAGACGACCTGACCGGTGTACGGAACAAAGAGATCGGTTTCATCTTCCAGAATTATCAGCTGATCCCCACCTACAATGTGGTACAGAACATCATCATGCCCCTTTTGATGCGGGGATATCACCACGAGGAAGCGGAAAAGATGTGCACAGAGACCATAAAGATGCTGGGCCTTTCCCACCGTGTGGACCATAAGCCCAATGAGCTTTCCGGCGGACAAAAGCAGAGGGTATCCATCGCACGTGCTCTGGTGGGAAATCCTGCGATCCTTCTGGCAGATGAGCCCACGGGAGCTCTGGATTCCGCCAGCGGAAAGGATGTATTAAAGCTGTTTCAGCAGTTAAATGAAATGGGAAATACCATCGTTATGATCACCCATGACTTAAACGTTGCAAAGTCCGCCAAACGGATCGTGCGGATCGTAGACGGACAGTTAAGTGAATAAAATATGGAATATTTGAATAAAAATGCAGGTTTGGAATTTACAAACCTGCTTTTTTTTGCTAGCATTGTATACAATAATACAGAATTAAACAGAGGACTGATCGTATGAATCAGGAACAGCTCTTACATCAACTGCAAGAGATACCGGGAAAGGTATCTTTCTATTACAAAAATCTGGTAACGGGTGAGGAGATCTCCTATGAAACCCAAAGACCTCTTCAGGCTGCCAGTGTGATCAAGATCCCCATTATGGCAGAAGCCTTTTTTCAGGCGAAGGAAGGCAGCATATCCCTACAGGACACCTATGTATTAAAGGAAGAAGACAAGGAACCTTCCTGCGGATGCTTAAATCGGATGCAGGCAGGACTTGTGCTGAAAGTGGAAGACCTCATCAATCTAATGATCATCTTAAGCGATAATTCCGCATCCAATATCCTGATCCGGATGCTGGGAAGAGAAAACATCAACCGTCGCATGGAACAGATGGGGTATGAAGCCATCCGGGTAAACCGCCTGCTGTTTGATTTCGAAGCCGCAAAGCGGGGCATGGAAAACTATGTTTCCGTAAAGGAGATCGCAGACCTTCTTGGCAGGATGTATGCGGGAACGCTAGTGGATGAGGCTTCCAGCAGAGCCATGCTGGATATCCTGAAAGCCCAGCGCTTAAACGGCAAGATCCCCTTCCGTTTTCTGGAGAAGATCGATATTGCCCACAAAACCGGAGAAGATAGCGGCATTACCCACGATGTGGGGATCGTTTACGGAAAGGTACCCTTCATGGTCCTGTTTATGGGAAATGAAGTGGACGTTCCTTCTTTTGAACGATTCATGCAGGATACCGCATACGAATTATACGAATACAGTGGCAATCAGTGTCTGACGAAAGCATAACGGACACCTGCCCGGGAGAAAAGCATGAAAATTACCGGTGTAAAGATCTATGAAGTGAACATTCCGCTGGTCACCCCCTTTAAAACCGCCCTTCGGACGGTGGACTGCGTCAATGATATCGTGATAAAGCTCCTTACGGATACAGAGGAAGTGGGGATCGGCGAAGCACCCCCTACAGCGGTGATCACGGGAGACACCAAAGGATCCATCGTCTGCGCCATACGGGATTTTATCGTACCGGCCATAAGGGGTATGGAGATCGAGGATCTGGACGGGATCTGTGCAAAGATCAAAAACTGCATGCAGAAGAATACCTCAGCAAAAGCCGCCGTGGATATGGCGGTATACGACCTGTACGCCAAGCATCTGAAAAAGCCGTTGTATAAGGTTTTAGGCGGGCATACGGACCGGGTCACGACCGATATCACCATCAGCGTCAATGAGATCCCGGAAATGGTAGCAGATTCCAAACGAGCTTTGGAAGAAGGTTTTAAGATCCTGAAGATCAAGGTGGGCAAGGAAGGGTTAAAGGATGTGGACCGGATCCTGGCGATCCGGGAAGCCGTAGGAAAAGACGTAGCTCTTCGCATCGACGCCAACCAGGGCTGGACCGCCAAGGAGGCGGTAAAGATCATTTCCACTCTGGAAGATAAGGGCGTGGAAATGGATCTGGTGGAGCAGCCGGTTAAAGGACACGATCTGGACGGCATGGAGTATGTATGCAAGCACGTGCAGACGAAGATCCTGGCGGATGAGAGCCTCTTTTCACCGGAAGATGCGGTTACCCTGATCAAAAGACATGCCGCAGACCTGTTGAATATCAAACTGATGAAGACCGGAGGCATCTCCGAAGCATTAAAGATCTGTTCCATCGCAGAGGTATACGGCGTGGAATGCATGATCGGCTGCATGCTGGAAAGTAAGATCAGCGTCAGCGCGGCAGCCCATCTGGCAGCCGGAAAACAGATCATTACCCGGGCGGACCTGGACGGCCCGGCCCTTTGCAAGGTGGACCCTTATGTGGGAGGACCTTCCTTTGACGGAGCGTTAATTACAATGCCGGATGCAAACGGAATTGGAATTACCAATATAGAGGAAGCTTTGTGGAAAGAGCTTCAGAAGGAGGAAACATGAAAAAGAACGTATTATCCCTGATCCTGTGCGTAGCCATGGCAGCAGGTATGCTGAGCGGTTGCGGCAGCACACAAAGCGGTAGCGGATCCGCTTCTTCAGGGGAAGCAATGGAATACAGAGAGCTGTATTCTTCCGAAGTGGCAACCCTGAATTATCTGACGACCAGTACCATCAACGAGATGATCATTCCGGCCAATGTGATCGATACTCTGGTGGAAACCGATGCAAACGGCAATCTGGTACCTTCTCTTGCAACCAGCTGGGAGCAGAGTGACGATGGTCTGACCTGGACCTTCCACTTAAGAGAAGATGCCAAGTGGGTGGACAACACCGGGAAAGAAGTTGCAGATGTTGTGGCACAGGACTTTGTGGATGCCATGAAGTATATCCTGACACCGGAGTATGAAGCAGCCAATGCACAGAATCTCTTCGGCGTGATCTTAAATGCCGAGGAATACTACATGGGTGCCACCGGCGTAGCCGATGAAAACGGAAAGGTATGGGATCCCATCGATTTTGCCGAAGTCGGCGTAAAGGCAGTGGATACCTACACCTTACAGTACACCCTGGCAAAGGAAGTACCCTATTTCCTTTCCTCTCTGGTTTATATTCTGTACATGCCTGCCAACGGTGAGCTGCTGGAGAAGACCGGTGCGAACTTCGCAACCAGCGCAGAGACCATGTATTACAACGGTGGTTACTATCTGCAGGAGTTTACTCCTCAGGAGAAGCAGGTTCTGGTAAAGAACCCCTTAAACTGGGATGCAGAGCATGTATACATCACCAAGATCACCAGAACCTATAACGCAGAAGCAGATACCCTTGCTCCCGAAATGGTAAAGAGAGGGGAAGTTGACTATGCGGATATCGGATCCGAGATCCTGGATGACTGGCTTTCCACCGATGAGACCAAGAATCTGGTAAGCAAGCAGCGTCCTGCTACCGATTACTCCTATTTCTACTGCTTCAACTTCAATCCTACCTTTGCGGAGGAGTATGAGCCGGAAAACTGGAGACTGGCTGTAAACAACGAAAATTTCCGTCAGGCTATGAAGGCTGCTTTAAACCGGGTAAATCCCGTAGCCATTTCTGAGCCCAACAGCCCGACGGATTACATTATGAACACCATCACACCGTACACCTTCACCGTAAATGCAGACGGCAAGGACTTCTCCGATCTGGATGCATTTAAGGACATCAAGGGCAAGGACAGCTTTGATGCAGCGGCAGCAGCTGCCTACAAGGAAAAGGCCATGGAAGAGCTGACAGCAGCCGGCGCAACCTTCCCCGTAAAAGCCCTTATGAAGTACAATCCTTCCACCACCAACTGGGATAAGGAATGTGCGGTTGTAGAGCAGCAGGTGGAGGAAGTTCTGGGAACCGACTTTGTCGATATCATCGTGGAAGCAGGTCCCTCCGATTCCTTCCTGTCTCAGGTAAGAAGAAGTGGTGACTATGCATTTATGAAGTGCGGCTGGGGTGCTGACTATGCCGATCCGGAAACCTGGACCGATCCTTTCTATCAGGCAGAAGGCGATATGGAAGGGTATAAGTACGCATTCCTCAGAAATGCCATTGCAGAAAACGGCGCTTCCGCTTCCACCGTACAGGAGTACTTTAACCTGGTGGAAAAGGCTAAGGCCATCACAGCGGAAGCTGACAAGAATGCCCGTTATGATGCATTTGCAGAAGCAGAAGCCTATCTGATCGACCATGCACTGACCATTCCCTACGGTATCTCCATCAGCAATTACATTGCCGTTCGCTACAATGTATTTGAAGGAGAGTACGCTTCCTGCGGTATCGTACCCAACAAGCGTTATAAGTTCATTAAGGTCCAGGATGCATTTGTCAGCATGGATACCTATGATGCAAACCGCAAGGCTTGGGAAAACGAATAAAAATTCCACAATTCATGTATTTTTATGAAGCATCTTAAGGGAAATTCGTTATAATAGTAAGTGGATTATCGGTCCCGGTGGGAAACCTTCCACCGGGACTTTTTTGAGATTCAGTAGTTTGGAGGAAGTATGATTCAGTATCTTGGAAAACGAATGGGCAGGTCTTTGCTGACTTTGGTCGTCATCGTGACCCTGGTGTTCATTTTACTGCGCCTGATGCCCATAGAGGGATATTTTGAGAATTACGAAAAACTGACGGAAGAACAGATCCAGGTGGGCCTTCGGGAAATGGGCCTGACGGATCCCATGCCGGTGCAGATCCTCCATTTCTATCAGCAGCTTCTTCACGGAGACCTTGGAATGAGCAGACGGTATCGTTCCAATGTGGCCGTGGTGGAGATCTTAAAGAAAAAGATCCCCATTTCCGTCCGTCTGGGCAGTCTGTCCATTCTGCTGTCTTTATGCGTGGGGCTTCCCCTGGGAACATGGATGGCAGGACATAAGGGAAAATGGCCGGATAAACTGGGAACGGTCTTTATCGTCTTTATACAGGCAGTCCCTGCCGTCGTTTACTATCTGTTCATTCAGCTCTACGGCACCACGCTCCTGGGTGTACCCCTCTTATTTGATGAAGGCAATATCCGCTGCTGGATTTTGCCGGTATTTTCCATGTCTCTGGGAAACATTGCCTATTACGGCATGTGGCTTCGCCGTTACATGGTGGATGAGAGTACCAAGGACTACGTGAAACTGGCAACCGCCAAGGGCGTTCCCAAAAGCCGGATCATGCGTAACCACATTTTCCGCAATGCCTTTGTTCCCCTGGTGCAGTATCTGCCCACATCCTTTTTAAATACCGTCATTGGTTCCATCTACATCGAATCCTTATACAGTATTCCGGGTATGGGCGGTCTTCTGGTGGATGTGATCAAGAAGAACGACAACAACATGGTGCAGGCCATCGTGTTATTATATGCCACCGTAGGTGTGATCGGTCTCCTTCTGGGAGATATCCTGATGACCATTGTGGATCCCCGTATCTCCTTCGGTAAGAAAGGAGGGGTACGCTGATGCTTCGGTATAAGAGTAAGACCGTCAGTAAGCTGGAGAAGCAGGTAGAAGAACATATTGAAAATATGTCCGACGAGCAGCTGTTTTCCTTTGCAGAGTATGACAGGGACAGAAGCGAAAAGACTGCTTACAGCAATTATTCCTATTGGAAGAGTACCTTCCGTGCATTTCGGAAAAACAAGGTAGCCGTCGCCCTGGTCTGGGTGGTCCTGGGTATTTTGCTCTTTACCCTGATCCAGCCCTTCCTGCCGGGACAATATGATCCCAACTATATCAACAACGATACATCCGGCCTTCAGTTCCGGAACATTGAACCCTGCAGTCAGTTCTGGTTTGGAACCAATTCCATCGGCCAGGATCTGTGGGCCCGTATCTGGGCAGGTACCCGTAATTCCATGATGATCGGTATCTGTGTAGCCATGATCGAAGCGCTGATCGGTATCGTGGTAGGCGTTTTGTGGGGCTATGTGCGAAAGCTGGACTGGTTCTTCACCGAGATCTATAACATTCTGGATAATATTCCCAATACCATTATCCTGATCCTGATCTCCTATATCATGAAACCCGGTGTGCCCACCCTGATCTTTGCCATGTGTCTGACCCGCTGGATCCAGATGGCCCGTTTCATCCGAAATCAGGTGCTGATCATCCGGGACCGGGAATACAACCTGGCATCCCGCTGCGTAGGAACCCCTACCCAGAAGATCATTACCAGGAACCTGTTACCCTATCTGGTATCCGTGATCATGCTGCGTATGGCCCTGACCGTACCGGAAGCCATTGGAAATGAGGTATTTATTACCTACATCGGTTTAGGTCTTCCCACCAACATCCCTTCTCTGGGACGACTGATCGATGACGGCAGACAGCTGATGATGAGCGCATCGCTCCGTTACCAGCTGATCTTCCCCACCATTGTGGTTTCCATTGTTACCATATCCTTCTACATTATCGGAAATGCCTTTTCCGATGCAGCCGATCCCAAGAATCACATCTCGTAAGGAGAGCGGGAACATGAACAAAAACGACATCATCCTTTCCGCAAAGGATATCGAAGTACAATTTGACCTGCGGGGGCAGATCCTCACCGCCATCCGGGGCGTCAGTCTGGACATCTACCGGGGAGAATCCCTGGCCATCGTAGGAGAATCCGGTAGCGGAAAATCCGTATTTACCAAAACCTTTAACGGCCTGCTGGATGCCAACGGAAAGATCACCAAAGGCTCCCTTTACTACGAAGGAAAAGATCTGGCCAAATATACCACGGAAAAGGAGTGGTTGCAGATCCGGGGCAAAGAGATCGCCATGATCATGCAGGAGCCCATGACCTCCTTAAATCCCTTAAAGACCATCGGGGATCAGATCTGCGAAGCCATCCGCATGCGGGATAAGAGCATTCCGGCTCAGGCTGCCAAAAAGGAAGCGCAGATGTATCTGCAGGAAGTAGGCATTGATGATCCGGAGAGGAGATACAAACAGTATCCCCACGAGTTTTCCGGCGGTATGCGGCAGAGAGTGGTCATTGCCATTGCCATCGCCTGCCGTCCCGAGATCCTGATCTGCGATGAGCCGACCACCGCTCTGGATGTGACCATTCAGGCGCAGATCCTGAAGGTCTTAAAGGAAATGAAGAAAAAATACAATCTGACCATTGTATTTATCACCCACGATCTGGGCGTGGTGGCCAATATAGCAGATCGGATCGCCGTCATGTATGCAGGAGATATCATCGAGGTGGGAACAAGCGAGGATATTTTCTTTGATCCAAAGCATCCTTACACATGGGCGCTTCTTTCCTCCATGCCCCAGCTGGGCGTTAAGGGAACGGACCTGTATTCCATCCCCGGAAATCCGCCCAATCTCTTTACGGAGATCAAGGGAGATGCCTTTGCACCGAGAAATCCCCATGCACTGCAGATCGACTTTATCAAGCGCCCTCCCTACTTTGAGGTTTCGCCCAGTCATAAGGTCAGAAGCTGGCTGATGGACCCCAGGGCGCCGAAGGTGGACCCGCCGGAAAACATCCGCCGGTTAAAAGAGCTGAAGACCGTACAGGTATAAGGAAAAAGCCATGGAACAAAAAGAAGTATTACTGGATGTGCAGAACGTCTCCGTAACGTTCGGCAGCGGAAAAAATAAATTTGAAGCCGTGCACCACGTTTCCTTTCAGGTGCATCGGGGAGAAACCTTCGGCATTGTAGGGGAATCCGGAAGCGGAAAGACCACCATCGGCCGGAGCATCATGCGGATCTATCCCACGTCCTCCGGAGAGATCCTCTATAAGGGGCAGAAGATCAACGGAAAGATCTCCAAAGAACTGGATCACCAGATCACCCGGGAGATCCAGATGATCTTTCAGGATCCCATGGCGTCGCTAAATGAGCGGGCCAAGGTCAGCTACATTGTCAGCGAAGGCCTGATGAACGTGGAAAAAATGACCCAGGAAGGGTATGATAAGCGTGTGGATGAAGCACTGCAGGAAGTCGGCCTTTTGCCGGAATTTGCCAGTCGCTTTCCCCATGAATTTTCCGGTGGACAAAGGCAGAGGATCGGTATCGCAAGGAGCCTGATCATGCAACCGGAGCTGATCATCGCAGATGAGCCCATTTCCGCACTGGATGTGAGCATCCGTGCCCAGGTACTGAATCTGCTGGATAAGCTGCAGAAGGAAAAGGGACTGACCTATATCTTCATTGCCCATGATCTGTCGGTCATGCGGTTCATCACCGACCGCATCGCCGTGATCCACAAGGGAAAGATCGTAGAGCTGGCAGAGACAGAGGAGCTTTTCCAAAATCCCCTGCATCCTTATACCAGAGCGCTGTTATCTGCGATCCCCGTACCAAACCCCATTGCGGAACGAAGTAAGGAACTGGTGGTTTACGACCCTTCCGTGCATCATTATGACAAGGACCAGCCGGAATGGTGTAAATTAAAAGAGGATCACTACATCCTGGCTAATCAGGAGGAATTGCAGTCCTATCGAAAAATGATGGAACAAAAACAGTGATCAGGAGGAAACTATGGAACGGGCCATTGCAGGGCGTACCATTACCGGGCTCTATAAGGAGCCTGCGGAAGGATCCGAGCTTATTGACGAAATGTTATACGGCATGGAGGCGGATATTCTGGAAGAGAGCGGAGAATTTGTCCTGGTCAGGACCTTCTACCGCTATGAAGGCTATGTAAAAAAAGAAGATCTGATCACAGATAAAACCCTGGTGTCCAAGTGGCAGCAGGGTACTCTTTATGTGGTCAAAAAACAATATGCGGATGTGCTGGATGCCCCGAAAGTGCAGGGATCCTGCGTCATGGAGCTGACAAGGGGCGGCCTTTTAAAAAGGCTGGAAGATGCCCCGGAAGAAGGCTGGGTACAGGTAGAGCTGGCAGACGGACAGACAGGATATACAAGGGATAGCTTTTTGATGCCTCTTAAAAAGCAGCCGGATCAGGAGGAGGAAGATCTTCGAAGCGATCTGGTGGAGACAGCCAGGAGCTATCTGGGGACTCAGTATCGATGGGGGGGCAAAAGCCCTCTGGGAATTGACTGCTCCGGCCTGGTATCCATGGCCTATCTGCTGAATGGGATCATCATCTACCGGGATGCTCAGTTAAAGGAAGGTTTTCCCATGAAGGAGATCCCTTTTGATAAGAAGAAGCCGGGAGATGCCTTATATTTTCCGGGGCACATCGCCATGTATATCGGAGAAGACCGCTATATCCATTCCACCGGAAAAGCCGGCAGCGACGGCGTAGTGATCAACAGTTTTGATCCTGCAGATCCCCTATACCGCGCCGACCTGGTGGAAAAATTAAAGGCGACGGGCTCGGTGTTCTGATCCGGAGGATCCACGGAAAGTATTGGACATTATATTATAGAAGAAAGAGGCTGTTATGAAAGTCGTTGACATGCATTGTGATACCATTTCCGAGATCTGGTATTCCCGGGAACAAACGGGAGAAAGTGAGCATGCAGACATAGATGCCCCCCAGGAGCTGCGGAAAAACCGGTTGCATATTGACCTGGAAAAAATGGAAAAGGGGGATTATTTCCTCCAGAACTTTGCCATGTTCGTCAATATGGGAAGCGGGATGGATCCTTTGGAATCCGTGCTAAAGCTCATCGATATCTTTTATGAGGAAATGGAGAAAAACCAGGATAAGATCCTCCCGGTAAAAACCTGGGCGGATATTGAAAGCGCAAAAGCCCAGGGAAAGATGGCGGCCATGATCTCTCTGGAGGAGGGACAGGTTACCAAGGGAAATCTCCGATTTTTAAGGGATCTGTACCGTCTGGGAGCCCGTATGATGACCCTTACCTGGAACCATGAAAACGATCTGGCCTATCCCAACGTGGTTTCCAGGAACGTGCACAAAGTGTTTCCCTGTGAGCCGGTGACAGACCGGGGATTAAAGGAAAAGGGGATCGCGCTGGTGGAAGAGTGTGAGAAGATCGGCATGATCCTGGACGTTTCCCACTTATCCGACGGCGGATTTTACGATCTGTACGAACATACGAAAAAGCCTTTTGTGGCCAGTCATTCCAATGCCAGAGCCCTTTGCAGGCACTGCCGGAATCTGACGGACGATATGATCCGCAAGATCGGTGAGAGGGGCGGTGTCATTGGGCTTAACTATTGCGGAAGCTTCCTGGAAGAAGCACCCACGGAAGAAGCCTGCCAAAGCAGGGTGGAGACCATGGCAAAGCATGCACGGTATATCACCGATATGGGCGGGATGGAGTGCCTGGGCCTGGGATCGGATTTTGACGGGATCTCACGAAACCTGGAGATGGATGATTGCAGCAAGCTTCCTTTATTAGAGCAGGCGCTGGAAAAAGAAGGCTTTTCCACAGGAGAGATCGAGAAGATCTTTCATAAAAATGTGCTCCGTCTATACAAAGAACTGCTGTAAAAGGCAGAAAAACATTATGGAAAAAGAGGATAGAAAACTTATGACAGACCCCAGACTGACCCTGGAAAAACGCATCGAAGCAGAGATCAAAAGTTATGACGGGACCATGGGTATCTATATCGATGACCTTAAGGGAAACGTGATCACCATGCATCCCGATGAGCCATACGAAACCGCCAGTACCATCAAAATGTTCATTATGGCGGCCTTATTTGATGCCATCCAGAAGAAAAAAGCATCCCTCACGGATAAACTGGTGTATAAGAAGGAGCATGTGATCGATGGAAGCGGTGTTCTCAGTTCCCTGGAGATCGGTACGGAGCTGACGGTTTTAAACGTAACCACCCTGATGATCATTGTCAGCGACAACATTGCCACCAACATGATGATCGAATATCTGGGCCTTCAGGAGATCAATGCCTGCATTAAGAGACTGGGCTGCAAGGATACGATCCTTCATAATCCCATTGATTTTGCCAAATATGAAAAGCTTGGAACCACAACCCCCAGAGATTATGCATCCCTGTTTATCCGCATAGCCAAAGAGGAGCTCATCTCTCCCGAGGCCAGCAGACAGATGCTTGCCATTTGCAAACAGCAGCACTATAATTCCATGTTAACAAAGAGTTTTCCGCCCTATTACATCGATCCCGATAATTATGAGGAAGAGATCATCTACGTGGCTTCCAAAAGCGGTTCCATGGATGAATGCCGTAACGACGGAGGAATTATTTCCACTCCCTACGGAAAATACGTGATCGTGCTACTCAACAAGGATTTTTCGGACCGGCAGTATTATCCGGATCATCCGGCGACGGTGTTCGGGGCGCGGGTCAGCCGCATGGTACTGGATCAGTACCTGGCATTAGAAGGACGTTTATGTTTACCGTAAGATATTTTAACCAGCTTTTATACGAACTGATCTATAACATCATTTACATCGGCCCTGCGATCCTGGTGGCCATTACCTTTCATGAATATGCTCATGCAGCCGTCTCCTACAAGATGGGAGATACCACGGCCAAAACAGATGGCCGCATGAGCCTGAATCCTTTAAGGCATCTGGATCTGGTGGGCCTTTTGTGTCTCATGTTCTTTCATTTTGGATGGGCAAAACCGGTGCGGGTCAATCCCAGGCACTACAAAAACCCAAAAGCCGGGATCATTCTGGTTTCCCTGGCGGGGCCTGCCATGAATTTCCTGTGGTGTTTTGTGGGAGTGGCGCTTTATTATGTGCTGGCCAAACACCCTTCCGAGAACGTGATCTACCGGTATTTCCTGCAGACTGCGGCTTATCTGGCATCCATCAATGCGGGGCTTGGACTGTTTAATCTGATCCCCATCCCGCCTCTGGACGGCTCCAATGTTCTTATGGAAATCCTTCCGGAAGGGGGTAAAAGGGCGCTTTTGAAGATACGTCCCTACGCACCCTATCTTTTGCTGATCCTTCTCATCACCGGGCTTTTGAACGTTCCTCTGTCGGCAGCACAGAGGGGCATTCTGGATACCTTTTTAAGCTGGGTAAAAGCCATAGCAGGGCTGTTTTCCAAGGCAGCAGCGCCGGATGTGATCTAAGGAGCAGCAGGAACGCCAACCGCGTGCCGTTTCACTGGTTGAACGGGGATATGGTATAATAGAACGAAAGAAGCCCGTTTTACGTAGGGCACACATACACAGGAGGGTAGTTTATTATGGTAAATATCATCATCAGTTTGATCATCGGTGCGCTTGCAGGTTGGATCGCAGGCCAGTTCATGGGCGTACAGGGAGGCCTTTTAAGAAACATCATCCTTGGTATCATCGGTGGTGTGGTAGGTAACTTCGTACTGGGTCTGATCGGTATCAGTGCAAGCAATATCATCGGTACGCTGATCGTCAGCGTGATCGGTGCTTGTCTGCTGATCTTCCTGGGCAAATTATTGCTCAAGTAATTTTTCACAAAGTTATTAAGTTTTTTTGTAGTATTTGACAAAGAAGAAAATAATTGCTATAGTAATCCGCGGTGATGCCCTTAACAAATTTGTAACAAATCGAAACAGAATTGTTACAAACGAAATAATCACTTAATAGTGAGTGATGGTAGAAAAGGGAGGTCACCGCGGAGGTTTTATGTTTAGCAAGAATGTTGTGAGGAGTCTTGCAGGCATGGGACTGATGGCAGCACTGCTGTTTATCAACCCTGTTCTGACGACTCAGGCTGCAGAAGTTACTTCTACAGTCGTTTCAACAACGGCTACCGTTACGGGGTCTGCGTTGAAAATCAGACAGAATGCATCCAATGGTGCGACAGTGATCGGCATCGCTTCCAAAGGCGAGTCCTTTACTGTTACAGGTGTAGTTGACAATGAATGGCTGAGCGTATCCTACAAGGGACGTACAGCGTATATCGCTTCCGATTATGTAACACTGAAGACGGTCAAAACACAGATTGTTACAGTGGTAGAGGAGGAAGAGCCGATCGAAGCAGAAGCGGAAACGGCAGCAGAAGCAGAAGCCGAGGCAACCGAAAATGTTGCCCGGGCGGATGAAAATGCTGCGAAAGAAGCAGAAACTGCTTTCGAAACGCCCGAACCGGCTCCCCTGCAGCAGACCATGACCGTACCGGCAGCACAGATGAATGTGCCTGCCGAGACAGAAGAAGCCGTAACGACAGGAAATACGGCATCACAGGTTGTTCTCTTATCCGAAACGGAAGGAGAAAAACCGGAAGAAACCCAGGTTTTAACTGCCGAAGAGACAGAAGAGACCGAAAACGAAGCAGCACAGGAAACCGAGGCTGCATCTGAAACAACCGCTGTAGCGGAAGAATCTGCTGTAGCAGCAGATTCCGCTGTACCAGCAGAAAGCCTTTCCGGAGAGACCGAAGAGACTGCAGAGGCACCTGCAGAAACAGAGGAAAC
Source organism: Lachnospiraceae bacterium (assembly GCA_024689465.1). Lineage (GTDB taxonomy): Bacteria > Bacillota > Clostridia > Lachnospirales > Lachnospiraceae > JAILDL01. Next base: position 15,848 of record JAILDL010000132.1, on the reverse strand, counting down.
CGGGGAGCAGGAAATTGCAGATGAGGCAGTCCCTGCAGCACCTGCATATTCCGAAGAAGACCTGAAAATGCTGGCTGCTCTGATCTATTGTGAAGCAGTCGGTGAATCTTATGAGGGAAAACTGGCGGTAGGCGAAGTGGTATTAAACCGTGTGGCCAGCACCAGATATCCGGATTCTATTTCCGGCGTGATCTATGATGCAGGTCAGTTTACGCCCGTTTCTACCGGTAAGTTTGCACGGATCCTTGCAAACGGCGTCACAGACGAAGCTTGTCTGCAGGCAGCAGCACAGGCACTGGCAGGATCCGAGACCATTGGCAGTTGCACGCGGTTTAACCGTGTCAAGGCAAGCAGCCAGGGAACGATTATCGGAAACCATGTTTTCTGGGGTTGATAAGCCCTCATATATTACACCTGAATTTTGTCAACGAAGAAGCCGTTGTAATGGGTAAACTATGCCCTTACGACGGCTTCTTTTCCATTTATTTTGGACGTTTAGACCATAGGCAGCCATAGGGGGCTGTGCTAAAATAAGCAGGGTAAACAAGGATAAACGGGGGGGATCTTATGCGACTTTTGATCATACGACACGGGGATCCGGATTATGAAGTAGACGGTCTGACCCAGCAGGGGCAGATCGAAGCAAGGCTCCTGGCAGAGCGGCTATACAAGACGGAATCCATTGACCATTTCTACGTATCCAGCTACGGAAGGGCAAGGCTTACAGCAAAGCCCACATTGGAAAAGTTTGGAAAAACCGGGGAGATCTGTGACTGGCTCCATGAATTTGATACCCGGGTGACCTGGGAAGAGGGGAATCATGCTTCCCTGGCATGGGACGTGCTGCCTCGTATCTTTACGGAAAAGGAAAATGCCTTCCTGCCGGATGCCTGGTGGCAGGACCCTGCTCTGATGCAGGCGGGGATCAAAGAAGCTTATGATCATGTAAACGAAGAGATGGACAGGGTATTATCCCGCCATGGGTACGACCGCTGCGGCAGATACTATACCGCCCGGGAAAATAACAAGGAGACGATAGCCTTCTTCTGCCATTTCGGAGTAGAAGTGGTTCTTTTAAGTCATATCCTGAATCTGTCACCCATCCCTCTCTGGCAGGGAACCATCGCGCTTCCCACCGGGATCACCGAGCTGGTGACGGAGGAGCGGGAAAAGGGCATCGCCTATTTTCGCTTAAATCGCTTCGGAGATGTGGCCCATCTTACCATGAACGGAGAAGTTCCCAGCTTTTCCGGGAGATTTTGCGAGACATATGAAGATTTTTCCCAGCGCCATTAAGGCTGGAGTTCAGAACAGGAGAAGAAAGACGTGAATCGTTCCGATATCAATACCATCAAAAAGATCTTTAAGAAAGATGACGGCTCCGTCCGCTACGTGGATGTGGTAGCCGTGAACCTGAACAACGAGCAGACCCAGTACCATTATTCCTACTGGAACCTGGACGAAGATGTGGCAGGCCGCTACATCAAACTGGCCAACCAGTCCTTCACGGCAGGAAGCGGCGTACTGGCCCAGGATGTGGATCTGGTGGATGAGGATATGCTGCACACCTTAAAGACGCTGGCGGGAAACGGAAAGGATGAAACCTTTCTGGAAATGTTAACGGAGAAGATCAACGAAAAGTTTGAACGCACCACCGGCTTTTTACTGGTGCTCCTCTCCGGACAGTACGATGTTCCGTCCCGCACCACCGATAAGATGGCACTGGATGAATCCGAGATCGTATACAGTTACGTACTGGGCCTGGTTTGTCCCTTAAAGCCCTCCAAGACGGAGCTGGAATATGACGATAACAAAGGCGGCGTATGCCTGGCAGATATTTGCCAGATCCTGCAAAAGCCGGCCGCCAGTTTCCTGTATCCCGCCTTTGTGGAAGGAGAGCCGGATGATCGGATGATCTACTGCCATGCGAAGGATAAAGCAGGAAAAGCACTGATGGTTTCCCTTTTTGGTGCAGATATGCCCAAGGAAGAGCCGAAAAAGCCCAAGGCAGCTCCTGCTCCCGTGCCGGTTGAAGCAGAGGGCCTTGAAGATGCGGCGCCCATGGTCTACACCACCGAGGACGGCACCGAGATCCCCTATCAGTTAAGCCCCGTGGAGCTGCAGGGACTTAATCCCATGCCGGCGGGAGGCTTGCCCGGTCAGGAAGCGGCACAGGCAGCCCTGCAGGCAGATGATGCCATGGAGAAGGTGATGGAAGGCATGGAGAACGAACTGGCTCCTTCTCTTGGGATCAGCAATATGAATCCTGCTCCCGCAGGCACAGAGGATGCGGTACAGGAAAAGATGCCTCTTCCCGTAAGAAAAGACGGGGCAGAAGGCGAAACCGGAGATACGCCGGCTCCCCAGACCATACAGACACAATTGATCAACGGCCAGGTATGCTATATCATTCCCGCAGATCTGCTGCCCATCGAAGTCATCCGTCAGTATCTGAAGAAGTGACGGAATCGGGCTTCTCCCATTGTTTTGGGAGACAAAGGTATGATAAAATAGCACTGACTTTTAGAAATTAACGCGTTAAAACAAGGGGCGCAGATCGGAGGAGAAAATGGATATCGTATGTTTGGATTTAGAAGGGGTTCTGGTACCGGAAATATGGATCGCATTTGCAAAGGCCAGCGGGATCCCCGAATTAAAGAGAACCACGCGGGACGAGCCCGATTATGACAAGCTGATGAAGTGGCGGCTTGGTATCTTAAAAGAGCATGGACTGGGGTTAAAACAGATCCAGGACACCATTGCCACCATCGATCCCCTTCCCGGCGCAAAGGAATTCTTAGACGAGCTCAGAAGCATTACCCAGGTGATCATCATCAGTGACACCTTTACCCAATTTGCCACACCGCTTATGAAAAAGCTGGGATGGCCCACGATTTTCTGCAATACCCTGGAGGTGGCGGAAAGCGGAGAGATCACCGGCTTTAAGATGCGCATCGCTCAGTCCAAGCTGGCAACGGTAAAAGCGCTGCAGTCGGTAGGCTTTGAGACCATTGCATCCGGAGACAGTTTTAACGATCTGGGGATGATACAGGCCAGCAAAGCCGGATTTTTATTCCGCTCTACGGAGCAGATCAAGGCGGATTATCCGCAGTACCCCGCTTTTGAGGAATACAGCGAACTTTTGGAGGCGATCAAGGCAGAACTTACATAAACGGAAAGCAGAGGTAGTGGATGGCATTTCAGAAAGAATTAATGGATTATGCAGAGAAGATGGTGCCGGTTTGCGAAAAGAACGACGTCATCTCCGATGAACTGTTTAAAGAGTATGGTGTAAACAGAGGCCTGAGAGACTTAAACGGAAAAGGTGTCTTAACCGGCCTTACCAATATATCCGAGATCCTTTCCTTTGAAGAGAAAAAGGGAAAACGGGTTCCCATCGACGGTCAGCTCTGGTACAGGGGTTACCGGGTGGAACATCTGGTGGAAGAATTTACAAAGACCGGCTTCGGCTTTGAGCAGGCGGCCTATCTGCTTTTGTTCGGACAAAAGCCCGATGCGGAGGAGGCCGATGAATTCGTGCGTCTTCTGGCCAAGAACCGCACCCTTCCCCGTAACTTTACCAGAGACGTGATCATGAAGGCTCCCGGCAGGGATATTATGAATTCCATGACCCGCTCGATCCTGACGTTGGCGTCCTATGATAAGGAGGCCCTGGATCCTTCCGTTGCAAACAATATCCGTCAGTGTGTGGCGCTGATCGCTACGTTCCCGCTGCTGGCCTGTTATGGGTATCATGCCTATAATCATTATGAAAATTATGCCAGCATGTATATACACCGTCCCGACCCCAAGCGGTCTACGGCAGAAAATATCCTGGCACTGCTCCGCCCCGATGAGAAATACTCAGAGGTGGAAGCGAGAGTATTGGACGTAGCCCTGATGTTGCACATGGAGCATGGCGGAGGAAACAATTCTACCTTTACCACCCGTGTGGTTACCAGCTCCGGATCCGATACCTATTCCGCCATGGCAGCAGCCATGAGCTCTTTAAAGGGTCCCCGTCACGGCGGTGCGAATCTGAAAGTCATGGAAATGATGGACAACATTCGCAAAAACGTAAGCGACTGGACCGACGAAGAAGAGATCTACGCCTATCTTTCCAGAATGCTGGATGGAGAAGTGTTTGACAAAAAGGGCCTGATCTACGGTATGGGCCATGCAGTCTATTCCATTTCCGATCCCAGAGAGCGGATCTTTAAGGAGTATGTACTGCGTCTGGTAGAGGAAAAACAGCGGGCAAAAGACCTGGTCCTCTACGAGAACATCGAAAAGATCGCCCCTATGGTGATCGCCGAAAAGCGTCACATTTATAAGGGTGTAAGTCCCAATGTGGATTTCTACAGCGGATTTGTGTACAGTATGCTGGGAATACCCAGAGAGCTTTATACGCCGTTATTTGCCATTGCGCGTATCGCGGGCTGGAGTGCCCACCGCATCGAGGAGATCATAGGAGCCGGAAAGATCATTCGACCTGCTTATATGAGTGTTATGGAAGAAAAAGAATAAAAACCTGGAGGAAATGAATGGGCGGATTTTTTGCTGCTGCACTAAAAACAGACTGTGTATTTGATCTGTTTTTCGGAACGGACTACCATTCCCATTTGGGAACGAGAAGAGCCGGTATGGCGACTTTCGGAAAGGACGGTTTTAACCGGTCCATCCACAATATCGAAAGTTCTCCCTTCCGAACCAAATTTGAAAAGGAAGTACATGAAATGTCCGGAAATCTGGGCATCGGCTGTATTTCGGATTATGAACCGCAACCGCTGATCGTACGGTCCCATCACGGAACCTTTGCGATCACCACTGTGGGAAAGATCAACAACCAGGAAGCTCTGGCAGAGGAGATCATCAAAAACGGCGGCACCCATTTCCTGGAAATGAGCGGCGGCAGCATCAACGCCACGGAGCTGGTGGCGGCGCTGATCAATCAGAAGGACAATATCATCGAGGGCATCAAGTATGCCCAGGAGCGGATCGACGGATCCATGACCATGCTTCTCCTGACGGCCGCGGGTGTGTACTGCGCCAGAGACCGAATGGGCAGGACCCCGCTTGTGATCGGTGTAAAGGATGAAGGCTTTTGCGCTTCCTTCGAAGAGTTCGCATACCTGAATCTGGGGTATCGGGATTACAAGGAGCTTGGTCCCGGAGAGATCGTCGTCATGACACCGGAAAGCGTTACCACCCTGGTAAAGCCCGGCTCCGATATGCGGATCTGTACCTTCCTGTGGGTTTATTACGGATATCCATCCTCCAGCTATGAAGGACGCAGCGTGGAGCAGATGCGTTACAACTGTGGTAAGCTGATGGCAAAGCGGGACGGACTGACCAAAGAAGAAGTGGATATCGTAGCCGGTGTTCCGGATTCCGGTACTGCCCATGCGGTAGGATATGCCAATGAGTCCGGCGTACCCTTCTCCCGTCCGTTCATCAAATATACACCCACCTGGCCCCGTTCCTTTATGCCGACCATTCAGTCCAAGCGGGATCTCATTGCCCGTATGAAACTGATCCCGGTACAGGAACTGATCGAAAACCAGAGACTGCTCCTCATCGATGATTCCATCGTTCGAGGAACACAGCTTCGGGAAACCACAGACTTCCTCTACAGTGCAGGTGCCCGGGAGGTGCATGTCAGACCGGCATGTCCGCCCATCATGTTTGGCTGTAAATATATTAACTTCTCCCGGTCCACTTCCGAAATGGAGCTGATCGCCAGACGGATCATCAACAAGGAAGAAGGACAGGAAGTGGAACGTGCCGTCCTGGAGGATTATGCAAATCCCGATTCCGACCGTTACGCACACATGTTGGAAGAGATCCGCAAGCAGCTGGGCTTTACTTCCCTTGGATACAACCGGCTGGATGATATGCTGGATGCGGTAGGGATCGACAAGAGCAAGTTATGTACCTACTGCTGGGATGGCAGAGAGTAAGAAGAAAAGAAGAACCGGAAAAGAACCTGCCGAAGAATAATCATGATTTAGGAGATAAAGGATTTTAGAATGATACTTGCAGTTGTTTTATTTGTTGCCATGTACGTGTTGATGATCGCTTTTTCCAAATTCCGCCCGTACATCGCCCTGGGCTTTGCCCTGCTTTTTTCTGTACTGGGAATTGTGGCGCCGGAGAACATCCTGCCGTCCATTAACTGGAACGTGCTGATGATGATCGCGGGAACCATGGTGGTAGTGGACAGCTTTATCGCATCGAAGATGCCGGATCGCATTGCGGATATTCTGCTGGAGAAAGCCAGCAATGTGATGTGGGTGACCATTTACATGTCCCTGTTTTCCGGTATCGTATCCGCATTTATCGACAATGTGGCAACGGTGCTGATGGTGGCTCCGGTGGGGATCGCCATCTGTAAGAAACTGAAGATCTCGCCTGTAGCCATGATCCTCTGTATTGCAGTATCCTCCAATCTGCAGGGTGCGGCTACTCTGGTGGGAGACACCACTTCCATTATGCTGGGTGCCTACGCCAACATGGACTTTAACAGCTTTTTCTGGATGAACGGACGGCCCGGTATCTTTTTTGCCGTGGAACTGGGAGCACTGGCAACGGTGCCGATCATGATGTTTTTGTTCCGAAACAACAAGGAACCTGTTTCCTCCGATCATCGTACCAAGGTAGAGGATGTCGTACCCAGCTTCCTGCTCATCGGAATTGTGGTAACCCTGATCCTGGCTTCCTTTGTTCCCAATAAACCCGGCATTACCAACGGCCTGATCTGCATCACCTATGCGGTGATCTCCATTGTTTACCGGTACATTCGGACCAGGGATATTAAGACGGTCACAACGACCATCAGGACTTTGGATTATCCCACCCTGTTACTGCTGACCGGATTGTTCATCGTGATCGAAGGCATTACCGAGGCCGGTGTGATCGATGCCATCGCAGGATGGATCGCAAGCGTTGGCGGAAGCAATATCTTCCTGCTGTACACCATCATCGTGTGGGGGTCTGTAGCAGCCTCCGCATTTATTGATAACATCCCTTATGTTGCCACGATGCTGCCGGTATTGACCGGTGTTACCGCAACTTTGGGGATGGAGCCCTACCTGCTGTATTTTGGATTACTGTCCGGTGCTACCCTGGGTGGCAATATCACCCCCATCGGTGCATCCGCCAATATCACCGCAGTGGGAATGCTCCGCAAGGAAGGAGAGGAAGTCAGCTTCCCCACTTTCATGAAGATCGGCGTTCCCTTTACATTGGCAGCTGTATTAGCCGGATATATTTATCTGTGGCTGGTGTGGAGATAAAAAACGCATAAGAACCCTCTTTACTGAATAACCCGGTAAGGAGGGTGTTTTTATGCCTTTTTTCGGATGTTACAGAGCTTTTGCAGGTTGTAGCAAAAACTACAGGATGGCTTAAAATTTCCAAAAACAGGCGGAAAAACCCATGGTTAGACAATACTAATTGGCGAAAGTGCACAAAAAAATAGACATAATTTGTATAATGTCGGATGCCTTTCCATATCCCTCCCAGGGGGTTCCTGTGATATAGTTATGGTAAATTGGAACCATCTGTTGGCGCATTTTCCATCGCCTCCGGATATGACAGGACGCAAAAAGAGAGGAAAACAAATGGGAAGAAGTTTGGAAGAATGGAAGATCGGTGACCCGATGATCAATGAGAACGACTTCTGGCAGGATCCGAATTATGTTGCAGAGGATCCCGAAAAGGAAAAGCTCGTTCTGGAACTGGGCACTTTAATTACGGACCGGATCAAGAAGAAACTGGGCAAGAAGCTGAATAACCGCGACCCGGAATACTGGATGCTGGACCGGCTCTTTACCAAGGAAGAAGTAAAGTTCTTATTGTCTTTTGAGAAGACCCGGGTTCCCTATACGACGGAGCAAATTGCCGAGAGAAACGGAATGTCTCTGGAAGATACGAAGAAGATGATCGATCATCTTTTATGGATCGGTATCCTCGAGATGACCAGAACCCATGACGAAAAGAACGAGAAGGTTTATAACCTGCCCATCTTTGTTCCCGGGTCCGCTGAATTTATGATGACCAACCTGCGTTTAACCCAGGAGCATCCGGAACTGGCAACCTTCTTTAATCTGATGACGCAGCTGCCCTTAGGAGGCATTACCCAGATGGTACCGCCCGGAGGTTCCGGCATCGGTATGCACGTTATCCCGGTGGAAAAGGCGATCTCCATGGAGAATCAGTCCGTTTCCATCGAGCACATCTCCCATTGGCTGGATCTGTATGACAAGTATTCCGTAGGAGCCTGCACCTGCCGTAGACAGCAGGCCATGCGTGGAGAAGGCTCAGGCCAGATCGAAGGCGAATACTGTATGGGTATGGGCGACATGGCGGAGTACATGGTCGATCGTGACATGGGCCGTTATGTGACCAAGGAAGAATGTCTGGAGATCTTGGAAAGAGCAGAGCGTCACGGCTATGTACACCAGATCACCAATATTGACGGCGAAGGAAAGATCGTAGCCATCTGTAACTGTGCAGCCGGTGTATGTAATGCCCTGCGTACCTCTCAGTTATATAACACCCCCAATATGTCAGCATCCGCATATCGCGCCCATGTGGACAAGGAGAAGTGTGTAGCCTGTGGTAAGTGCGTGGAGGTATGTCCCGTAGGCGCAGCCAAGCTGGGACAGAAGCTGTGCAAAAAGGATGGCTCAGCCGTAACCTATCCCAAGACCCAGCTCCCCGATGCAACCAAGTGGGGACCGGATAAATGGAATTACAATTACCGGGATGATGCAAAGATCAACTGCTACGAGACCGGAACGGCTCCCTGTAAGACAGCCTGTCCTGTACACCTGTCCATTCAGGGTTATATCAAGATGGCTTCCGAAGGCCGTTTTGAAGACGCATTAAAACTGATCAAGCAGGACAACCCGTTCCCCATGATCTGTGGTGCAATCTGTAACAGACGCTGTGAAGATGCTTGTACCAGAGGAACCATTGACCAGCCTCTGGCCATTGATGAGATCAAGAAGTTCATTGCTTCTCTGGACCTTAAGAAAGAGCAGAGATACATTCCTCTTTGCGAGAAGCACGATGGCGGAATGTGGGGCGATGAATACAAGATCGCTATCATCGGTGCAGGTCCTGCCGGACTGGCAGCAGCCTACTTCCTCCGTCTGGACGGCTACCCTGTCACGGTATTTGAAAAGGAAAAGAGAGCCGGCGGTATGCTGATGAACGGCATTCCTTCCTATCGTTTGGAAAAAGACATCATTGATGCGGAGATCGACGTGATCCGTCAGATGGGTGTAGAGATAAAGACCGGCGTCAACGTAGGCGAAGATGTGACCATTCAGCAGCTTCGTGACCAGGGCTATAAGGCATTCTTTATCGCAGTAGGATGCCAGGGCGGACGCTTAGCCGGTGTACCCGGAGAAGATGCAGAAGGTGTGCAGACCGGTGTTGACTTCTTACGGAAGGTCAATCTGGATCATTCCATTCGCTTAAACGGAGAAACCGTTGTTGTAGGTGGCGGTAATGTGGCCATCGACGTAGCAGGAACCGCACTTCGCGCAGGTTCCACCAAGGTAACCATGCTGTGTCTGGAAGGTCCCGATGAGATGCCTGCATCGCCCGATGAAGTGGCAGAAGCAAAGGCAGACGGAATCGAGATCAAAAACGGCTGGGGCCCGAAGGAGATCAAGGTTGAAAACGGAAAGGTCGTTGGAATCGTCTTTAAGAAGTGCACCCAGGTAAAGGATGCTTCCGGACGGTTCAACCCGCAGTATGACGAGAATGAGACCATTGAGATCCCCTGCTCCAATGTACTGCAGTCCATCGGTCAGTCCATCCAGTGGGGCAAGCTCCTGGAAGGCACCAAGGTGGAACTTCGTCCCAACGGTGGTATCATTGCAGATCCTCTGACCCTGCAGACCGCAGAACCGGATATCTTTGCCGGTGGTGATGTATTTACCGGACCTAAGTTTGCCATCGATGCCATTGCAGGCGGCCGTGAAGGTGCTGTTTCCATCAACCGTTTTGTACATCGTGGTAACCGTCTGGATCTGGCCCGTGATCGCAGAGAGTTTATCGAGCTGGATAAGGATGATATCAAGGTAGAAGGTTTTGATACCGCACAGCGTCAGATCCCCGGCAAGAAGGCCGGCGTTGCAAAGGAAACCTTTGAAGATCTGCGCCTTACTCTGACACAGGAACAGGTAGAGACGGAAGCAAAGAGATGTCTGGGATGTGGTGCTACCACGGTGGATACCAATCGATGCATTGGTTGCGGTCTGTGTACTACCAAGTGTGAATTCGATGCCATTCATCTGACCAGAGACATGCCTGCAGCTTCCACCATGCTGCGCTGCGAGGACAAGTTAAAGGGTGTTGGCCCTTATGCAGCCAAGAGAGCCGGCAAGATCCTGATCCACAAGCTGACGGGCGGAAAGTAAGATCCGGTCAAAGGCAGAGATAAAAAGGCAGAACAAAAGCAGAGCATAACCCAAAAGAAAAGGTCCGCATCCCATGGGGTGCGGACCTTATTGATGCAACCGGAATGATTAATCCAAACCGATCAGTTCTTTGTAAAATTCCGTGTAATCCTGTCTCTTTTCTTTGGTAAAGGAAATGGCGGTACGAGGATGCTGGTTTAAGATACCGGTCATCAGGTACTGCAGATCGTAGCCCCATACCACACCTTCTTCCCGAAGCTTGGTCATGTGGGTTTCAATGAAGTTCAGGACAGGGAACAGATTGTATTTGGGGTTTCTCAAAAAGCCCAGAAGATTTTCCATGGAGCAGTTTCCGGCGCCTCTTCCCATACCGAAGTAGGTTGCATCGCACCAGTCCACTCCGTCGCCAACCGCTTCAATGGTATTGGCAAAAGCCAGCTGCTGGTTGTTATGGGCATGGATACCGATCTTCTTACCGTATTTTGCACCGCATTCCAGGTACATATCAGCCAGGCGGGCGAGAGATTCGGGATACAGGTAACCGAAACTGTCCACAATGTAGACCACATCCACAGGAGACTGCCCGATCATATCCAGGGCAACCTTCACATCCCCTTCCTGGGCCGTAGTGATGGCCATGATGTTACAACTGGTCTCATACCCTTTCTTATGAGCGTCCTCGATCATCTCGATGGCTGCCGGAATGGTATTGATATAGGTCGCAACACGGATCAGGCTTAAGGGAGAATCTGCCTTGGGTCGGATATCGTTCTTAAAATCACATCTTCCCACATCGGCCATGCAGGCCAGAGGGATCAGCGGATCCGAACCAAACACCTCAAAGATATCGTCGTCGTTACAGAACTTCCACTTTCCGAACTTTTTCGGATCAAAAAGTTCCTTGGAAGCCTTATAACCAACCTCCATATAGTCAACACCGGCCTTGATATTGGCCTGATAAAGGGCTTTTACAAATTCATCGGTAAAATAGAAATCGTTTACAAGACCACCATCCCGCAAGGTGGCGTCAACAACGCGGATATCTTCACGGTAACCCAGTAATTTCGAAATCTCTTTCATGGTATCTCCTTTATACTTTAACACATTAAAGTTCAGCAGATTAAAGTGTTGAACTGCAAGTATTAATCTATCATTTATTCTAGCACTTGTCAACCAAAAAAGGGCACACCCTTCGTGGTATACTAAACACATGGCACGTATACAGTCAGATTCATTGAATTTCAAAATTTTACAGCATTATATCAAAACCTTTCCGGGACTGGATACCGATCTGATCGGCATGTTGGGAGAAAAAGAGCGGCAGACCGAACAGATTCAGAAAGCCATGCTGGATGCGAAAAGAAGAGCGGCCACGAGTTCCTTTGCGGAAATACCGGTGGAAGAACTGAGCGAGTCGAAAGCAGGTATACGGGTAGCGGCACTGAAAAAAGCCGGATTTGACAATCTGGGACAGCTTCAGGGCCGTTCGTTAAGGGCGCTGGAATCCATAAACGGGATCGGAGAGACGCAGGCCAAAGCCATCCGGCAGACCTTGGATGTCATGGAACAGCGTATGGCAATGACCATGTCCCTTCGTATTTCGCCGGATAACCCCACACCGGAAACCAATGTGCTGCTTTTGGAACTGTTTCGCTATTTAAAGAAAGCGAAACTGTGGGAAGAAGGCATGAGTCTTTGCGGGACCTATCACGCCCGGATTCAGGATGCCCTGGAGAAGTCGGTCATCCGAAATAAAGTGCGGTGGCTGTTTTCCTCCGGCAAGGAGAAAGAGAAGACCCTGGAGGGATTTTCTGAATTTGCCCGGATCGCCTGCGAGGGATATGAAGAAACGGCAACGGATCTGCTCCGGCGTTATACAGAGAGCACGGCCCTTTCCTTTGAACAGGCAAGGCAGCACTTTGCAAAAGAGAGCGCTTCCTATTATGCGCTCCTGGAACATATGGGAAACACCAAGCCGGATCAGACCATTCTCTACAGGGATATGCCTGTGGAAATGGCAGATGCGGTGGATGCCACAACGCTGGATACATCCCTCCTGAAGGTAACTCTGCGAAGCTATCAGGAATTCGGGACCAAATACATTCTGCATCAGGGACAGGTACTGCTGGGGGATGAAATGGGCCTGGGGAAAACGGTGATGGCGATCGCTGCCATGGCATCCCTGGAAGCGGAAAACCCGGGATCCAAATACATGGTGGTCTGCCCGGCCTCTGTTCTCATCAACTGGTACCGGGAGATTGAAAAGCACAGCTGCCTGAAGCCCTATCTGCTGCACGGCTCTTCCCGTAGAGAAGAGATGCAGCGCTTTTTGCACCAGGGAGGGGTAGCCGTGACCAATTACGAATCCCTGGATGAGTTTGTGGAAGAACTGGAGGAAATACCGGTGCTTTCCATGCTGGTAGTGGATGAAGCCCATTACATAAAGAACCCGGAGGCAAAGCGTACAAAGTATTTGTATGAAGTAAAACAGTTTGCGGAGAAAACGCTGCTGATGACCGGAACGCCGCTGGAAAACCGGGTAGAAGAGATGTGTGCCCTGATCGCGGTGATCCGGCAGGATCTGATCGAGGAGATCCATCAATATGCGTTCCTGAAAAAAACAGATGCCTTTAAGAAACTGCTGGCCCCGGTCTATCTGCGAAGGACCAGAGAAGATGTACTGAAAGAATTACCGGAACTGATCGAAGAAGATGAGTGGCTGGAAGCTACGCCTGCAGACAAAGAGCCCTACCGGACGGAGGTCATTGGAGGAAACTTCATGGGTATGCGCAGGATCGGCTGGCTGCAGGAGGATATGACATCCTCCTCCAAAGCATCCAGACTGTTGCAGCTTTGTGAAAATGCTTTTGAGGAAGGCCGAAAAGTGCTGATCTTTTCCTATTACCGGGATACTCTGGAAAAGGTCAAAATCCTGCTGGGCGCAAGGTGTCTGGGCCCTCTTACGGGTTCTACCTCGCTCCCCCAAAGACAGGAACTGATCGATCAGTTTTCAGAGGAAGAGATGCCGGTGGCGCTGGCAAGCCAGGTCCTTGCCGGAGGAACCGGCTTGAACATACAGGCTGCCAGTGTAGTGATCTTTTGCGAACCCCAGATCAAACCTTCCCTGGAAACACAGGCTGTATCCCGCGTATACCGCATGGGCCAGGTACATTCCGTCCTGGTCTACCATCTGCTGTGCAGCGATACAGTGGACGAAGATATGCATCTGCTGTTACAGGAAAAGCAGGAAATCTTCGATGACTTTGCCCAGGAGTCGGAGATGGCGGATATAGAAAAAGAACTGGGAAACAGCGAATGGATCCGCTCCCTGATCGAGAGGGAACGATCAAAGATCTGAGCCGTTGATCTTATCCCGGATCTGGATCATCCGCTTATCCAGCTGATGAATGAGTTCGGCACTGTATTCCAGCTCCTCGGAGATCGCTTCGGAGTTGGGAATATTCTTTTTGTATTTCAGCTGATGCTCCAGACTGGCCCAGAAATCCATGGCAATGGTGCGGAACTGGACTTCCACTCGCATAAAACGTTTCTCATTGGTAAGAAAAATAGGAATCTCAAGGATCAAATGGAGACTACGGTATCCGTTATCCTTGGGATTTTTTATATAATCCTTTTCTTCCAGAAGCGTCACATCATCCTGCTGTACCAGACAATCCCGGAGCATGTAGATATCATCGATGAAGGAGCAGATTACCCGGATGCCTGCCACATCATTGAGATGAGAAGAGATGTTTTCCACGGAAAAATCCAGTCCCTTGCGGGCTAATTTGTCATAAATGCTGGAAGGAGATTTGATACGGCTCTTAATGGACTCAAAGGGATTTCGCTTGTTGACATGGGTCAGCTCCTTATTCAGGACTTCCAGTTTGGTACGAACCTCCGACATGGCGCATTCATAGTACATCATCAAACGCTCAAAGGAAGCCACTTCATCCCGCAGGGAGATGAGATTGCGAACACCCGCTTCCGGAATCTCCTGGTTAGGGTGTTCCATGGTCATGTGACTTTCTATGTAATTGATCAGGACCTGGTCCTGAAGAGGTACGGATTGATTCTTTTCTGATTCCATATTAGCGACCATCCTCTACCATACAGAAGCTGCCGGTATGGTTTTTGATCCGTTCATATTCTTCGTCTGTGATCTTTAAGATCGTTCCGTGCTTAAAGCCGTAAGGGAAGGAAAAGCTTTCATCCGAACGAACAAACACACCGCTTTTAAGAGAGTCGGACAAGAAAGGAATGTAGCCCTGACCGGCGCCCTTTACGCCGTAATAATCCAGGAACAGGCACCACTTACCGTTATCCAGTTTGACAGCGGTAGGGGCTTCGTATAAACCTTCTTCGATCTGCAGCATACTTTTATCAAAGGCCGGGATCTTTTCAAAAGGACCGGTAATGGAAGGAGCCTGAAAGAGCATGATCCGTCCCGGATTTCTGCTGCATTTGATAAACAGGTAAAATCTGCCGTTTTCCTCATACATGGCCGAATCGATGATATCTTTTCCGGGGAGTTCAAAAAGGATCTGCGGCTGGGAAAAACTGTGAAAATCCCTGGTACGGCTGTAGAAGATCTTCTTATTCTCATAATGATCGGAAACATGGGAAGAAGACCAGTGCAGGATATAATCCCCGGTCTTTTCATCGTAAAGGACATCCGGAGCCCACAGGCAACCAAAGTCCTCATTTCCTACCTTTTCCAGGCGCTGTTCCGTCCACTGGACAAGGTCGGCAGATTCCCAGACGGCAAAAGATTTGCTGCCGTTTTCACCGATCTCCTGCCAGGAATGGTGGTACTTGCCACGCATGCCGTAGGAAAGACTCAGGTCTGTGGCGACGATCCAGAACCGGGAGTTGTCTGCAGCGCGGCAGATGGTGAAGTCCCGCACTCCCATATCTCCGTAATAAGCCCATAAAACAGGCTGCCCTGCGTTTACCTCTTCCCAGGTAAAGCCGTCCCTGCTTAATGCAAAATAAACCTGCTCCCCGTCGGGCGTGGTGGTTTCACGAAAATGAACAAATAAATAAGCGCTCATAGGTCCTCTTTTCTGTTGTTTTCTCTTTTCATCGTATATGCTCCCGCAGTAAAAAACAATGAACAGAATATGAAACTTATTTAAACCTTTCAAAACACGTTGACAGAAAGAGGAGGCTATGCTATATCTATATTATTCCTATTGGGATAGTAGGAAAGGAGACAGACATGGCAAAGTATAACCACATTGATACAACCTTGATCCATGGAGGAATCTATGGAGATCCATTAACCGGGGCAGTGAATGTCCCCATTTATCAGACTTCCACTTATGAGCAGGAAGCCCTGGGTGTGAACAAAGGGTATGAATACTCCCGGACTGGGAATCCTACAAGAGCTGCCCTGGAAGCCCTGATCGC
>JAILDL010000113.1 GCA_024689465.1 Lachnospiraceae bacterium | reverse complement strand
GCCGTGACCGTATTCCTGATAGAAGTTGTCAATATCCGCATTGGGATCGTTTACGTCCGGCCGGTTTCCGGTATTACTCATACGCTCTGTTCCCTGAACAACCCTCTGCTTCGTGTCATGCAGGGAATCCACGATGGAATTACCCACGTTGTGCGTAAGATCCGTTGCATAATTGGCGTAGGCATTTTCTCCGTTTCCGAAGAACCCTCCGCCGGTACCGGTTATCTGGCGGGATGTGGCATCGTTCAAAGTACTGACACCATTGGAAAAGGTGAAATCACCGATAGCATGTACCACGTCCTGTCCAACGTATCTGGGAGGTCCGTCAATCTTAAAGATCTTGTTGCTGACTCCTCCGATCACGTAATTTTGCGCTTCATTGGTAAGGAAATGAGCGGACTGGCTGACAGCTGCCTGAGTTACTGCAGATGCCATACCATGATTGTCACTGATCTTGCCGTCCATGACATCATGATACATGCCATAGGCTGCATTTCCGGCCGCAAATCCTCCCATGGTAGCAACCGCCGGTATGGTAGCGGTTCCGCCGGAGACCGCGCTCACCCCTCCCACGATGGCCGCCTGTGCGATCTTACCCTGGATATTTCGTCCGGTTACCACATCTTCCACACTCTCATATCCGGTCCGGTCCAAGACCTGACCATAGTCCACCTTTCCGGGGATATTCACATCGCTGCTGGTGGCATCGGTAAAGACCTTGCCTTCCATCCGGCTAAGAGCGCTCATCTGATCTTCACTTAAGTAATTACCGTTATAGCAGCTGTTCTTCGCTTCCCGGATCCTCAGCAGGGCATCTTCCAGAGTAGGATTGGAACCTTCTCTTTTGATCTTATCCTGGATGCGTTTCTCCATCTTCCAGATTTGCTCCTGCTGGTCAACCCGGCTGCTGGAATCCATCTGATCCGCAGGGATCTCACCTTTTATCTTCTGACGGGGTGCTTCGCCGGTTCCTGCCCTGGCAACAGCATCCTCATAACTCTTAAAGAAGTTATCCCAGGCTTCCTTCCCCTTGCCCAGCGCCTTTTCGGCGTAATCGTAGATACCTCCCAGACCAAGGGCACCGGCGATACCTTTTACCAGGCCGTTTCGTCCAAGGACCTTGGTTCCGGGATTGCGAAGCCATCCGTTTATGTTCCTTCCGGATTCGGACCAGCCACCGTCATCGGCTCTTGCTACGATGCCGTAGAGGGCTGCGAACAGCGATGAAAACAGCACCACAAGCAGTCCGTTTACAACCAGTTTCTTTGCCGAGGATAATTTACCGCCACAGTATAAGAATACAAACAATGCACAAAAAGCCAGAGTAAACAGCGTCCGTGCCCAGAACCTGTAGAAGAACAGGTTCCACAGGATCGCGATCACCACACTGTAGAGCAAAAAGCCCATTCCCAGCCCCCATACGGACAGTGCCGCATCAGCATAAAGCGGCGCTGTGGTCTTTTCCTTACCGGTACAGGTAAAGATAAACTTCTGCACCGCCGGGGAATTTTTTTCCTTCATGGCAAAATACAGCAGGAACATTACGCCAAACAGCGGAATAGCCACCGGATTTTTGATGATGTATCCGATCAGGAACGCATAAAAACAACCTGCCGTAAAATGCTTAATGAGCGGCGTATTGGCTCTGTTTGCATAATCCTTAACCAGTGCGGGCATAGCCGGAATATCCAGAAAAGCCGCCATATGCGCACTCTTAAATCTCAGAATGATAAGGCTGATCACCCGAAACAGGGCGTAACTGAAAAACATGGAAAAAACGCCGGTTCCGAAAGTAGAAACGATCTTCATATCCAGCGCCGTATCCATACCGGGTATACTGGATCTGGGATCCAATATCTGGATTGCACCCTGCTCTACCAGTCCGCCAAGAATATAAGGATTTAGCTTATTAAAGCCCTTTTTTATTGTGACATCCACAACACGGTTAAAAAAGCAGGTATCCAGCACATAGCTGGTCATGACCATGTTAAATCCCATAACCACCAGAAGGGTTAGGATCCGGAAGGGGATTCCCATAAGAAGGCCCTGAAGAAACTGTTTTACTCTCCATAACAGATAACCCACTTTGGTATGGGGCAGTTTTTCCGAGTGCCATACCGCGTCATAGCTGGGCTCATCCTTTAAGATCACATGATCCACTCTTGCCTCGAGTACATGTGCCGCCCTTTTTTCCTTGCGAGTCATTTTGGGAGCTTTTTCCTTTTTGACCTTTTTTTCTTTCTCTTTCATCCCATACACCCCATTTGATATCCCTGTTACCTGGTTCCGAAGATCTCCTGCATATCATTGCTGGCAGTTTCCAGCATGTCATAGACCTCCACCAGGTTAACATTCATACCTTTTACCTTAAGACCGTTTACATCCGCATCCGG
>JAILDL010000055.1 GCA_024689465.1 Lachnospiraceae bacterium | reverse complement strand
CAGGGAATTCAGCATGGAAATATCGCCTTCCGATGCGCCCATCAGGATCCTGGTCCAGGTAGGATTGCTGGTGCCTTCTGCTCCAATATAGTTTAAAGGATCATACAATTCCACAATGTTGTTGCCGTATTCATCACCGGCTTCGATCTCTGCGATGTCTGCCTGATAAGCTTCCAGCATTTCCTCAAAGGTGCTGTAGTTTGCGGAATCCTTCGAACTGCTGGCAGACTGGGTAGTGCCTGCATCCGGCGTTCCCACTTCTTCTGTCTGGCCGTTTCCTTCGCCGGGCATCATACCATCCGGTGCATTTCCGTCACCGGCGCCTTCCGGCATTTCTCCATCGGGAGCATTTCCGTTGCCGGGACCTCCCGCAGCGCCATCGGGTCCGTTTCCGTTACCGGGACCTCCTGCAGCACCATCCGGTCCGTTTCCGTTACCGGGGCCTCCTGCCATGCCATCCGGGCGTCCACCGAAGCCGCCCTTACCGCCGCTGCTGCTCTTGGCATAGCGGCCTTCCAGGAAGGCCAGGGCTTTCTCAGCCGTGGTCATGGAAGCCACTTCGCTGTCCGAAAGGGCATTTCCGTCAGCATCAAACCAAGTCCAGTCTTCTGCATAGTCCAGTCCCTCCAGATAGGCATTCAGGCTCTCTTCAAACTCCGCCAGATACAGATCCAGATAGGTTCCGTAGTAGCCGTTGGTATCTGCGTGGTTTTCCGGATCATACTCGATGGTCAGAGCGATGGTATCCTTCAGATCGCCGTCCTCATTTAAGTCAAAGCCCACTGCGCTTTCCGCAACAGACAGGTTCTGCTCGTTGATGTACTCCATGTACTCGGCTGCCAGATACTCAGCCGTCTGTTTCTGGAAATCCGTATTAAAGCTATAGTCAGGGTCCAGATAATATTCAAAAGCCAGAGTCATATCCGCTTCCGACAGAGAAGTGATAGCACTGTAGGCCATGCAGCCCCACATGCCGTCGGAAAGAGAAACTTCCTCTCCGTTGATGGTCACGCTGGTAATGTAGTTACCGTCCGCGTCCTTGTAAACGCCCACGGCGCCGGCTTCGATCTCGTAGTCGTAATACACCACGCTGTCACCGGTTGCTGCCAGCATGGTTGCATGGGCCCCACCGCCGGAACCGCCGGTGGAAACAAAGTAGTCCACACTACCGGGGAGATTTCCCAGCAGGATATTGTATTTCACGAAACGAACGGCATTTTTCTGATCCACCAGGCAACTGGGAGCATCGCCGGTATAGGTGCCGTCTTCCAAAGTGCTCTGCTTGCCACGGTTTCCGCAAGCTACGTTAATATATCCTTCTGCTGCATAGGTGGCGGAAGCATTCTGGTTGGTCTGTTCGCTGTAGCCCGCAGCGCCGGTATTTACAATGACCGGAGCCGTGGCAGCGGTATAAACCTGCCCGTTGGTGCTGGTAACCGATGCCTCATAGTCGATCACCAGATTGCCTGCTGCGGAGCCTTCTGTCACATCCGCTTCTCCGTCACCGTCCGTATCGATTCCCTTGACATAGGCTCCGGGAACGCAAACGGAAACGCCCTGCTCTTCTTCGATCTCCGGGTTGGTTACTGCGGTCACAGCTTCCATGGTCCATGCGTCATCTTCTTCGCTGTAGGTCCAGGTAGCGCTCATGTTGGCCAGGTTCAGAGATTCCTCGATGGCCAGCATTTCCTCGGTTTTTTCTGCTGCCAAAACCGTTTCGGTCGTATCCGTTGCCGCAGTGCCTTCCTCAGAGGAAGCCGCCGTTGCACCCGTCTGATCCTGCATATCGGTGCTGCTATCTGCCACCCCGCAGGCACTCAGGCTGATGGCCATGGTCATGGCCAGAGCCGTTGCAAGAAGCTTATTGCCTCGTTTTCTCATATGATTTACCTCCAAAGTTTTCCAAACGTTTCACTTGTGTATGCATCCATTCTCATAAAAACCTGTGAAAAAACTGTGAAGGAACGATGACAATTTAGCGTCTTGTTTTATTTCGGATCTGGCAGATGCCCTGGGTCATGGTACCCATGGGGCAGAACGTACACCAGGTTCTGGGCTTGTACAGCAGCATCACGATCAATCCGATCAGGGTGGAGGTGAGCATCAGACTGTAGAAACCGAAGCTGAACTGGGCTACCCAGTCCGGAGCGGTTCCCACGCTGTAAGCCCAGCCCCAGGGTACCTTAAAGGTCCAGAACAGCTTGACCACTTCCTTCAGGCTCCGTGCGCCGCCTGCCACCAGATAGGTCTGGTACACCATATTTCCAAACATGGTCAGGAAAAAGACCATGAAACCGTAGCGAAACCACTTGCTGACGATCCATTTGGGAGTCTTGTTTCCACGGGATAAACGAAGGCTTCTTCCCAGCACGTTAAAGAGCTGGCCTCTGCCGCAATATTTGTTACAGAAGTGCTTGTTTCCTGCAAAGATGGCAAAGAGCAGGGGAACGATAAAATCGATCATGCCCAGCCAGGCAAAGAGGATATTGAAAAATCCAAGAGAGAAATAGAGGATCGTCCAGATCCAGAGATATTCATACCAGTGTTTGGCAGGTTTGTTGGATTTGTTGGCTTGATTCATTGGGTTCAATCTGTGTCCTTTCCGGGAAAGCGTGGTAACAACTGGTTCCCTTCCCCTAAACAAA
Organism: Lachnospiraceae bacterium; assembly: GCA_024689465.1. Classification (GTDB taxonomy): domain Bacteria; phylum Bacillota; class Clostridia; order Lachnospirales; family Lachnospiraceae; genus JAILDL01. The sequence goes on along the minus strand of JAILDL010000055.1, from coordinate 1,255 downwards.
AAAATTCCTGTCGGCAGGTTACATCCTACCAGACAGGAATCGTTTTTGTTTGTGACAAGGTCACATTACAGCAGATCAATGGTGGCAACCGCCGTGACCGCAATCGTGGCCCTCTCCCTCATGATGATGATCATGATGATCGCAGGTTGCTTCCCCGATCTCCGGAAGAGTTCCGTCCAGGTAAGCCTGTACGGCTGCATCTGCGCTTCCTTCGGCGCCTGCAAAGAGACGGATCCCGGATTCAGCCATGGCCATCTGCGCACCGCCGCCGATGCCGCCGCAGATCAGGACCTGTGCGCCCAGATTCTCCAGAAAGCCTGCCAGGGCTCCATGTCCGGTGCCGTTGGTGTCGATCACTTCACTGGCTGCGATCTTTCCATCTTCAATGGTATAAACCTTAAATTGGGGTGTTCTCCCAAAATGCTGGAATACTTCTCCTTTTTCATAGGTAACTGCTATTTTCATATCAAACCTCCGATTAAAGCTGTTATTGGTTTTTATTATAACAGCTTTCCTGTACAATGAAAGAAGAGGTGTTACATGGATTACAAAAAGCTGTTTCCCTTCTGGGACAAATTAACAGAAGCACAAAAAGAAACCATGATCGGCGCAGGCTATACTGAGCAGCATTCCAAAGGATCCCTCATGCATCGATCCGACGAGAATTGTAAGGGGCTTATGACGGTCCTTTCCGGGGAACTCAGAACCTATGTGGTCTCTCCGGAAGGTCGGGAAGTGACGCTTTTCCGTGTCTATGCCGGAAATGTGTGCGTGTTGTCCGCATCCTGCCTGCTGGATTCCATCGATTTTGATGTGATGATCGAAGCTACCGCAGATACAGAGGTCCTCATCATCCCCACCATCAGCCTGAATCAGATCACACAGGAAAATCCCTATGCAGAGCTGTTTCTCTATAAGACCGCTACGGAAAAGTTTTCCGATGTGATGTGGACCATGCAGGAGATCCTCTTTCGCAAGATCGACCAGCGTCTGGCATCCTTCCTGTTAGAGGAAATGCAGCGCAGAGGCTCTGCGGACCTGAAGCTGACCCACGAAGAGATTGCTTCCTTCATCGGCAGTGCTCGGGAAGTCGTTTCCAAGGTCCTGAAATATCTGGCAGATACCGGCGCCATCACCCTGGGCCGCGGCAGCATCCGGGTAGAGGATTCTGCCCTGCTGAAGAAACTGGCTTGCTGAGGCAGTAGAAATCCGGTCGACATGCAGGCAGAAAACGTCCGAAAATGTGACTTGGTCA
>JAILDL010000050.1 GCA_024689465.1 Lachnospiraceae bacterium | reverse complement strand
CATGGTGATCAAGGTATACCGGCGGGAACTGATCTATGCGAACCATCTGTCTTTTCCGGAAGACATTTTTTACGAGGATAACTGTGCCGGAACCATCTGGATGCTGACGGCCAGGCACTTTGAACTGATCGAAGAACCCTTATATTACTATTACCAGAATCCGGATTCCACGGTGCATGTGATCAATCGCAGCAAATGTGAGAATCGAAAAACTGCCGCGCGATTATTAGCAGAAGGCTGTAAGGAACACGGATTTACGGAAACGTTCCATGACGAGATCGAATTCCGGTTTACGGAGCTTTTCTACAGCACCACCCTGTTTTCCTATTTATCCGGCATTCAGGGAGAATCCCACTTACAGCAGCTTTCCTATGTGGGAGCTCTTGCAAGGGAAATGAAAGCCACTTTTCCGGCCTTTCGTGAGACTCCTTACTCTCGGGAACTGATGGGCAAGGAAGAGAAAGAACTGATCGACTTGCAGATGAAGTCCAATCTGCTGTTTTATCTGAAATACAAATTAATGCAAACCGTACGGAGAATACGCAAGTGAAAATCAGACAAAGCCTTTCAACTGCATTAAAAGAACACCCCATTGCTACCAGGTTGCTGCTGATCGCAGAACTGATCCTGCTTCTGATCTGTGTGGTGGGAGCGATACGGCCCCGGGAAGCGATCACGGTACCGGCTTCGGAGATTTCGGCTCCCCTTTCGCTGGATGCGGGGACATACCGGATCTGCATCCACTATACGACGGATATGGCGGCCCAGGCTTGCTACCGAGTCACAGCTACCGTGCCCGGAGGGAAACTTCTGGCCGATACAGTGAATCTGTATGAGGGAGAATCCTGCTCCGACAGTACCATCTGGCTTACGGCCAAAACCTCGGACCTTACCGTTACGTTCTCGTCGGTGGAAGGGGGAAACCTTATCCCGGGGGATATGACCATCATTCCCACCGGAGGTTTCTGGAGGATCCGCCTGTTTTGGGTACTGCTTCTTTGCCTTGGGATAAACGGCTTCGGTCTTTTGTGGATCTATAACCGTTACTACGGAATATCCGATGAAGGAAAGTATGTGCTTCTGGGATTTACCGGGATCGTACTGTTTTCCTCTGCACCGATGTTTGTTGATTTTATTCCGGAACAGGATGACATTCTGTTTCATCTGACCCGCATCGAAGGAATTGCCAGAGGTCTTAAGGCCGGCATCTTCCCGATCCGTATCCAGCCCGGCTGTATGGGCGGACAAGGCTACGGAGCGTCGTTGTTCTATGGAGATACCCTTCTGTATATCCCTGCTCTGCTGCGCTTATGGGGATTTCCCATACAGACGGCATATCAGATCTTCATGGTCTTAAATAACCTGCTGTCTGCATGGATCTTCTATTATTGCGGAAGAAAGATGACCGGGGATCGGATGATCGCTATGGTTGGTGCGATGATCTATAACGGCTGCGAATATCATCTGGTAAACCTGTATGCAAGAGGTGCCATGGGCGAAGCCCTTGCCATGACGTTCCTGCCCCTGGTGATCTACGGTTTATACCGGATCCTGGATGGAGATACCCGGGAGAAAGAATACAGCTATGCATTTCTGCTTCCTGCCATAGGCTATGCGGGGATCATACAAAGTCATACCCTTAGCGTGGAAATGACCGGTCTTTTAACCATTTTGCTTTGCATTGTCTGCCTGAAGCGAACTCTGCAAAAGCCACGGTTCCTGCAGCTCCTTAAAACCGCCGGCACTGCCCTTCTTTTAAGTGCCTGGTATATCCTTCCTTTTGTGGATGAATTAAGCAGCGGAACCTATCTGGTCATGACCATCAAAGATAGGGCCATACAGGAATGGGGCATTTATCTTTCCCATCTGCTTCTGCCACTGATCCATACCGGCAGGACTGCCCAGTTTTTTGCCAACGGCCTTCGGGACAGCACGCCGCTGAGTGTGGGACTGACCCTGATGCTGATCCTGGCAGGATTTATCACTTATAGCGTATTAAACAGCGGGAAAATATGGAGAGAGAAGAAGGCGGAAAAAGTGCTGCTTTTGTTTGCGGTATTGTGCCTGATCCTTTCCACGAGCCTCTTCCCCTGGAACCGGATCCAGTCTTTTGCACTGCAACATCCGAAGATCGCTTTTGTGGCAACCATGATCTCCAGTATCCAATTTCCCTGGAGGTTCTTATCCATCGCATCTCCTATCCTGGTGATGCTGGGGGTGTTGCTTTTAAAACATAAGAAAGACGGAGAACGATCTTCCGGTACCAATAAGGTGGGGATCCTGTCCTATCGCAACTTTGCGTTATGTCTGCTGGCGACCATGATCTTTACATCCGGGATCTTCTTTGCGGATCTTGTGGAGAACCGGGGAATCCTTAAGCTGTATGATGATGACAGCATGGGAGACGGTGTGATCATGGGAGGGGAATATCTTCCGGAAGGAACGGATCCTACCCGGCTGACCCACGGAAACTGCTACGCAGAAGGGGGGCTGATTCTGGAAGATTTCCATCAGGACGCACTGACGGTACAGGCAAGTGTATCCGGAGAGGAAGGAACACTCACCGTGCCTTTGCTGTATTACAAAGGCTATAGGGCCAGGACAGCAGAGGGAGAAGTGCTGAGCGTCTATGCCGGAGAAAACAATCAGGCTGCCGTAAGGCTTCCGAAAACCCTTATGGATAGCGGAAACGGCAGAGCGGAAGTGACGGTAACCTTCCAGAGTCCCTGGTACTGGAGAGTGGCGGAGCTGATCTCACTTCTTACGGTGCTTGGACTGATCTTTTATGCATGGAACTGCGTCAGACCTTGCAAGATACGGTTACATACAGAAAATGCATCCTATAATGAGCACGTCAAAGGATGCCCGAATCAATAGAAAGCAAAAGAAATAAGATATATAGAACGATACCGAGGTATACGAAATCACCATGAGTAAGAAAATCGCCATCATTACCGCGCGGGGCGG
>JAILDL010000011.1 GCA_024689465.1 Lachnospiraceae bacterium | reverse complement strand
GGAAGTGGTAGCAGATAACACCAGAGCCCAGGCGTTGTACGAAAAGTGCGGGTTCGTGGCTTCCGGAAGAAGGACGAGAGCCCTGAAGTTTGATGACGGAACCTATCATGACGAGATCCTGATGACGAAGATCCTGCATGGGTGAAAGGACGTAAGAAAGGGAAAACCATGATCATTCTGATCACAGGAGCATCCCATACCGGGAAAACGGTACTGGCACAGCGGATGCTGGAACAATATCATTATCCGTACCTGTCCATCGATCATTTGAAGATGGGGCTGATCCGCAGCGGAAATACATCTCTTACGCCGGAAGATGATGAGGAACTGACCGGCTATCTGTGGCCGATTGTTTCCGAGATGATCAAGACGGCCATTGAAAACAGGCAGAACCTGATCGTGGAAGGCTGCTATGTTCCCTTCGACTGGAGAAAGAGCTTTGAAGAAACGTATCTTACGGACATCCGGTTTATCTGCCTGGCTTTCTCCGATGCATATATTGAAGAACATTTTGCGGAAATAAAAGGGCATGCTTCGGATGTAGAGGCACGGCTGGACGATTCCGACTGCACGACCCGGCAACTAAAACAGGATAACCATCGGATGATCGAAGGGTTTGAAAAGGCCGGGGAGGAAGTCATATTCATTACAGACCGATATGAAGAAACGATGGAAAAAATAAAAAATCCCCTAGCGTAAGGTATTGCATATTACGCTGCGTCATGAGGTAAATTTCATGGCGTAAGGAGGTGAAAGCTATGTCAAAATACACCACGGGAGAGCTTGCAAAGCTTTGCTCCGTAACAGTCCGAACGGTTCAATATTATGACACCCGGGGGATCCTGGTTCCCAGCGAGCTGACAGAGGGCGGGAGGCGTCTTTATTCCGAAGAGGATCTAAGACTTCTGAAGATCATCTGCTTCTTAAGAGAACTGGATCTGCCCATCGATGCCATATCCCAGATCCTGAAAGAGGATCATCCGGAGAAGGTGATCGGTCTTTTGATCGAGCAGCAGGAAAAGGCCCTGCAGGATGAACTGACTGAGAAGCAGGAAAAACTGGAAAAGCTGCGGGATCTGAAAAGCGGACTGAAGGGGCAGACAATCGTTTCTCTCGAATCCATCGGTGACATAGCAGTTGTTATGCAAAACAAAGAAAAAAGAAAAAGGATGCTCCGGAATACGATCCTGGCCGGGATCCCGCTTGCGCTGTTGCAGTGGTTTTCTATCATTTTCTGGATCGTTACCGGAACCTGGTGGCCTTTTGTGCTCTGGCTTGTGCTGAGCATCCCTTTTGGGGTCCTGTTTACCCGTTACTACTATAAGCATACGGACTACATCTGCCCCGAATGTCACCAGGTCTTCAAACCTTCCCTGAAGGAGGTCTTCTGGGCCAATCACACACCCACTGCACGGAAACTGACCTGCACATCCTGCGGGTACAAGGGATTCTGCGTGGAGATCTGGGGAGGAGATGAAAAATGACGGAATTTGAAAATATCGTAGTAAAGGCAAGTGCTGTTCCTGCTTTGATCCTGAGCATCGTGGTGCTGTGCAGCCTGCCGGTTGTTGCCGTGATTTACTGGAAGATGCGGCATAAGGAGCAGACGAAGATCAGCTGGCTGATCGCGGGAGCTGTGGGCTTTGTTGTTTCCGCCAGGGTGCTGGAACTTGGGGTACACTATGTATGCATCATCATGGATAATCCGGTATCCCGCTTTATCAATGGGCATACCTTCGTTTTTGCACTGTACGGGGCTCTTATGGCCGGCGTATTTGAAGAGTGCGGCCGGTATGTGATCATCCGTTTCCTGCTTAAGAAGAATCGGACCCGCGAGAATGCGGTGTTCTACGGCCTTGCCCATGGCGGGATCGAAGTCCTGATCATCGTGGTGCCCTTGATGATCACCTATCTGTCCATTGCGCAGCTCTTTTCGGCAGGGGATACCCAGGCGGCCCTTAGTGCCTTAAAGATTACGGAAGAAAATGCTTCCGCTGCGCTTCCTTCGGTGCAGGCTGCGGCGTCCTTTGGCTTTGGCATGATGGGCCTTAACGTGATCGAGCGCGTGATCGCCATGACGGGGCACATCGGATTTACGGTGATCGTTTATTACGGCGTGGTAAACGGCAGGAAGGGGTATCTGCCCCTGGCCATCCTGCTGCACATGCTGATGGATATCGGCGCCGCGCTGTACCAGAAAGGTGCGCTGCCTCTGTGGTTCGTGGAAGTTTGGGGAGCGCTCGGGGCTATTGTGACCCTGTTCCTGGCAGTCCGGCTGTATCGTAGGCTAGATGAATCATGATTTATTGAATCATGATTTGTTGATAGTACCTAAAAGCCATGAAAAATGTCGTTTTAGGTACAAATCCATGAAAAAATGTCCTGGGCCGGAGCAGAAAAGGGCGGAAAAAGTATCTAAAAGCCGTAAAAAATGTCGTTTTAGGTACAAATCCATGAAAAATGACTCGGGGGCGGAGCAGAAAAGGGCGGAAAAAGTATCTAAAAGCCATGAAAAATGTCGTTTTAGGTACAAATCCATGAAAAATGACTCGGGGGCGGAGCAGAAAAGAGTAGAAAAAGTAAAATCCCGGCAGGAGATGGCTGAATAAGCGTCTCTTGCCGGGATTAATTTTTGATGTAAAGCAGGATCACAGATCCGCCTGTGAACAAATCACAGGATCGCAGATCCGCCGGTTACGATCCAGCAAGCCAGGATGGCTGCGGTGAAAGCGCCGGTGTATACATTGCCGGTCCGTCTGTGGGTGTAGGTGCATAGGAGACTGAATACCAGCACCTGGGGCACGAACACGATCATCAGGGACATGAAGGGGCCTCCGAAGGTAGATCCGAAAAGGAGATCCGCGCCGGGGCCGATGCCTGCAAAGAAGGGGATGTACTCGATGAGCATCAGCACCAGGATACCACCTACCATGCAGATGGCGTTTTTATACCAGCAGGAAAGGAAGGCTTTAAAGCCCTTCTCGGTGGTAGCAGGCTGCCGCATCTGTGCAAAGATCTTGGAATTATTGAATACAAAGAACAGGGCAAATACCGGCAGGTAAATGCAGAACTGTCCCAGACGCTCCAGACTGAAAGGCCGGAAGAAGGGCCAGATGTAACGAAGATCCAGTCCGAACAGCCCGGTAAAAATGAGATTGACCACATACAACAGGCCGGTCATGCAAAGAGCAGCAAGAAATCCCCGCAGGCAAAGCATCCAGGAGGGCCCTTTGGTGCCTTCTGTTTCTGAAAGGCCCAGGTCCATGTAGTCCATGAGATGATCCGTCTTTCGAGACTTCCGATAAGGGATCATGGTGGTGATCAGCATGATGACGATCAACAGCAGATACCAGGATAAAAAGCCGTTTCCGATGGTCATGCGGAAGATGTTTTCCGGCAGAGGCAGCAGTCCGTGGCCCAGCTGGGTCATGAACGGGTAGGTAAAGGCTGCGATGAGGACGGTGATGATGGCACCCTTCCAATATTTGCCGCCTGTTTTAATGCGATAAGGGCGGTCCGGAAATGCAACAGCCAGCTTTTTAAAGAAGCCGGAGCAAAGCAGCAGCTCCAGAAGAGGCAACATGGCACCGATCGTCAGGAACATGGCAAGAAGCACCAGCAGATCCTTTATTTTATAAACATGGGATCCGGGAGCAAGGGTCGTGTCTACCTTTAATGCTTCATCAAACCACTCCATGGCGGTGGTGAGCGCATGGGTATTGTGGGTGGTGAGACGGTGGTTGGTGAGGATGAGCTCGCATCTTCTGGCACTGCCGTCCCCAAAGCTTCCAAAGGTGGTGTTCCATTTGCCTTCGCTTGTACCCAGGAACTGCTCCCGGAGAGGGGATTCTACCAGATCATTGCTGACCGTGTTTTTGTAATCCCGGAAATAACTGAATTCATCGTACTTGGCCGTCAGTTCCAGTACGTTGTTAAAGTGAATGTTTGCAGAATCATAAACGGAATCCATGAAAAGCTCGCCGCACTGCAGGACAACAGCTTTGGGGGAAATATCCTGTCCTGCTGCATTGGTGGCACCACTGTAGGCTGCCGCAACACTCCAGGAAGACCAGGTTCCCATGGAATGACCGCTGACACCCATGCGGGTATCATCTACGAAATCAAAACTGCCCAGCAGAGAATAAGCGGCAATACCGCCCATGGAGCTGTCTTTGATGCTGTTACCCGCATCATCCTTTGAATAGTGAGGATCAAAGAAGGACAGGTTGGAGAAATTCATCATCACCCGGTAACGGATGGCACCGCCAACGGATACATAGGTGCCGTCTGCTTCGCTGTCCAGGCCGAAGGTGGTGGTGACTTTGTGATTGACATAGCCGCGCTCCCGCATGCCGATACTGGTTTCCCCATGGCCATACTCATCAATGGCCATGACCACTATGCCCCGGCGGGCCAGTTCAATGCAGTAAGCGTCGCAGGTATCCTTGTCATTCTGATAGCCGTGGAGGAGCAGGGCAGCAGGAGCAGGATGCTCCGCAGTGGCACTGTCCGGGCGGTAGAGCTTATAGGTAACCTGTCCGCCGTTTGTTTCAAAGGAGGCAGTAGTGATGCTGACCTTGCCGAAATCGGTCTGGATCAGGTTGGAAAGGATCATGCACAGCAGAGCAGCCAGCAATAATCCGCACAATAGATACAACCACTTTTTCTTGTTCATAGATTTCTCCCTTCTTGGTCTTTTGTGGTCTGACCAGCTACTTTCATTCTAACGGTCCGGAGTTGTCAGAACAATGGACATAATCGCCTTGAATTGGCTGCCAGTTTTGTGCTAAACTAACCATGGTCCTGGTCGGACCAGTGTTTTGGAAAGGAGCCCATCATGCCGTTTTCGGAAATCGTAGCACCGACCATCAAGGAAATGTTCACGGACAAGATCGAAGAGATGATCCTCAGCGGGGAGCTGAAGATCGGCGAAAAACTGCCCAGTGAGCGGGAACTGGCTGCCAAGATGAAGGTGAGCAAGACCATCGTTCACTCCGGCCTTTCGGAAATGGAGCGTAAGGGCTTTCTGCGCATCGAATCCCGGGTGGGGATCTATGTCAACGATTATGCCAAGTACGGCACCCTGGAAACCATGGAGTCCATTGCCAAGCACCACGGCGGTATGCTGGATGAGCGAAACATCCGCTCTTTGCTGGAACTGCGCTACGCCATCGAAGGGATCTGCCTGAAGGAAGCGGCGAAAAACCGTACGCCGGAGCAGCTGGAATACCTGCGGGACCTGGTAAAGAAGGCGGAGGAGATCTGCCTGGTGCATCCGGAGAAAACAGAGGAACTGGCAGAATGCTATTTTGATTTCCACCACTACATTTGCGTGATCTCGGGCAACACCATTGCTCCGCTGATCATCTATGCTTTTAAGAAACCGTCCATCTCCTTCTGGGCCAACTCCATCAAGGCGCTGAGCCCGCGGAAGAGCCTGGATCGGCTGATGCCGTTTTTTACCTGCATTGAGAAGAAAGATCCCGAGGGAGCGCTGGAACATCTGCGGATGATCACAGATACCTCGGACCGGATCGTGGTGTAGAAATGCATGAAACTTGCATGTATCAAATGTATCAAACAAGTTGCAAAGCCTTATGAATACAAACGATCATGGATGAATAGACTTAACAGAAAGTTTAATGCAAAAACCTTTACTGACATATATAATGAAAATTGGGTGATTTCCTACTTGGGACTGTGTGGAGATCATCGTGGCCCTACTGCAAATACATCCAGGGAATGGACTTTTGGGGGAACTATGCTTACGAGCTTAGAAATTCGACTGGAGTCGGAGGGTGCCATCAATCTGCACATGGCATCTCTTTTTCAGGGAGCATTGATGGAAATGCTTCCGTCTGAATATGCTGAGTCTTTGCATATATCACAGTTACATCCATACACACAATACATATACAAAAAAGAAGACAGCTACTACTGGGTCATTAACTGCCTGGATGAAGAAGCGTATCGTCTGATCTTAGAGGGATGCCTTCAAAACTGCCGGGAGCTGGAGATCAAAAAGCATGATCTTAAGGTAAGGCTCTGCGACAGGAAGATGACCACGCTTTCCTATAAAGAGTTAAGCAAAAGCTTCTACATGCAGGACAGCAGCCCGTATATTCATGTCCACTTCGTTACACCGACTGCGTTCAAGCAACAGGGAAGGTATGTGTTCTTTCCGGATCTGCGGCTGATCTATCGCAGTTTGATGTCAAAGTACGATGCGGTTGTAAAAGCCGAGCAATTGCTGGATGAAGAAACACTGGATGAGCTGGCCGAGCAATCGGAGATCGTTGATTACCGCCTTCGAAGTGTGAACTTCCATCTGGAAGGGGTACGGATCAACTCCTTTATGGGAGATATCACCATTCGGATCCATGGTCCCCAAACCATGGCGAATTTCGCCAATATGCTGTTTCGATTTGGAGCGTATTCCGGCGTTGGTATAAAGACAGGCATCGGAATGGGTGCCATAAGGATAGAAGGGAGGTAATCCCGATGAGAGATGAGCAGATCAAATTAGTGATCGGAAGTTTGCTTCATGATATCGGAAAAGTAGTCTATCGGACGGGAAGCAATCAGACACATAGCGAGGAAGGCTATGCCTTTCTGCAGGAGTTTGAAGCTTTCAAGCAAAGTGAAATATTGGACTGCGTACGTTTCCATCATGCGACAGCGCTTCATAATGCGCAGATCGCAGATGATAGTTTGGCCTATATTACCTATTTTGCTGATAATGTGGCTGCGGCTTCGGATCGAAGAGAAGGGCTGGACGGTGAGGACGGATTTGATCCTACGATTCCTCTTTCCAGCGTGTTCAATGTATTAAACCGTAATAACGGAAAAGCGCACTATGCCAGACAGGTGCTGGATCCTGCCGGTGGGATCAATTATCCGACAGATGATCCGGTAGCCATGGATGAGAGCTTTTATCAGAAGATTGGGGATAATCTCCGAGACGCTCTCAAAGGAGTATCCGTTTCGGAAGAGGATGTGAATTCGGTGCTGTCTCTATTGGAGGCAAACGTATCCTATATTCCGTCCTCCACATCGCTTCGTGAGCAGACGGATATTTCCCTGTATGACCATCTGAAGTTAACCGCAGCCCTGGCTTCCTGCACCTTGCAATATGAAGAAGCAGAAGGCAGAAGCAACTTCAGAGAAGACCTGTTCCTGCAGGCAGAGGCTTCTTACGAAAAAAAGATGTTCCTGCTGTATTCCATGGACTTGTCCGGTATTCAGAAGTTCATTTATACCATCCGAAGTGAAGGTGCTCTCCGGACCCTTCGATCCAGAAGCTTTTATCTGGACCTGGTGATGGAGCATGTGATCGATGAACTGCTTCATCGTTTGGGACTTTCCAGAGCAAATCTGATTTATGCCGGTGGCGGTCATTGCTATTTATTACTTGCCAACACCAATGAAACGAAACAGATCCTTGGGGATGTGGAAAAGCAGGTCAATGAGTGGTTTCTGAAAAACTTCGGCATTTCCCTGTATCTGGCCGGTGGATATGCTGAGTGTAGCGGAAATGATCTGGAGAATAAACCAAATGGAAGCTACTCTGCCTTATACCGGGTCATTTCCAATAAGCTCTCTGCGAAGAAAGGCCATCGTTATAATGCGGAGCAGATCCGTCATATGAATCATGCTAAGCACGATGGAGAAAGAGAATGCCAGGTTTGCAGACAGATGCGCAAACTGGATGATCAGAATCGATGCTCCGTTTGTGCAGCCATCGAGAGGCTATCCAAAGATATCTTACATGCGCAGTATTTCGCAATCGTCCGAGACAAGCGGGATGGTCTGCCACTGCCTTTTGATATGGAACTGGTTGCTGTTAAGGAAGATACGCTTAGAGGCTTAATGCTCACATCGGAGTACGTCAGAAGCTATGTGAAAAACGAGTCTTACACGGGCAAACTGGTTTCTACGCATTTATGGGTCGGTTCTTATTCCAGCGGCGATACCTTCGAAGAGTATGCTCAAAAGGCGGAAGGCATTGAGAGGATCGGTGTCCTTCGAGCCGATGTGGATAACCTGGGGGCAACCTTTGTATCCGGTTTTACCCGTGCGGACGGAGACCGGAAATATGCAACGATCTCCCGAACGGCTACACTGTCCAGACAGTTGTCTCTGTTCTTTAAGCTGTATATCAATCGGATCTGCGAAAACGGTGACAGTCATGTTTTGAAAGGCAGTGAGAAACGAAACGTAGCCATCGTTTATTCCGGCGGAGACGATGTTTTCCTGGTTGGATCCTGGAATGATGTCATTATGACATTTATGGATCTGCGGGAGAATTTCAGGCGGTATACCCAGGGAACCCTCTCCATATCCGGCGGTGTGGGCCTGTTCTCTCCAAAGTCTCCGATCAATATCCTGGCAAAAGATGTGGAAGCCATGGAAAGTGCTGCAAAAGAGATGCCGGGCAAGGATGCGATCACCTTGTTTGGCGACATGACGTTTAAATGGGCAGATTTTATAAACAATGTGATAGGAGAGAAATTTAAGCGGATCCAGTCGTACATGGAAACCAGCGAAGACAAGGGAAATGCGTTCCTGTATCGATTGCTGGAACTGTTTCGGGATTCCGATGAGATCATCAACAAAGCCAGGTTGGTTTACTATCTGGCCAGATTAGAGCCCGTTCAGAATGCGCCGGCCGAGGTAAAGGCAAGCTTTCGAGGGTTTTCCGGGAGCATGTATGAATGGTATCAAAATGAAAAAGAAAGACGGGAAACCATTGCAGCGATCTATCTGTATGTGTATCTGCACAGAGAAACGGAGGTTACGGAATGAAACTGGATGAAAAAAACTATGTTGAATTGGCGGAGAAAGCCATCGACGAGCTGATCAGCATGGTAGGAAAGAACGGAAGACCGGAGAAACTGGTTACGACTTCACAGATCCGTAATCTGTTAGCCATGACGGCAGCCATCTACAATGATGTGGTGGCCAGCCAATCGGAAACCTTATCCGATGAGATCATCGGCCGGATCAATTACCTGAAGGTGCGATTCTTTTACGAAGCGGGAAGAAGCAAGGACAGCGACAGATCCGTTTTAAACTTCATCGAAAAGGCACACATTCAGGAACATATTGATGAAATACAGGGCAGTAAAGCACAGTATATTTTGTTTAGTCGCTATATGGAAGCATTGGTTGCATTTCGAAAATACAAAGGAACTTCGAGAGACGCTTAGGAGGAAGATATGTACGCAAAGATTGAAATTACAGGCAAGGTAATGATTAAGACCGGTATGCACATCGGCGGTTCAGATGCTTTCTCCGCAATCGGTGCCATCGATTCACCGGTTATGAAAGATCCCATCTCCGGTTATCCCATTATTCCGGGCAGCAGTTTAAAGGGTAAAATGAGAGCTCTTTTAGCAAAGGAATATAATCAGACGGTTGCGAAAACGCCGGATGATGATTGCAAGGAATTGACCGACCTGTTTGGAACTGCGAAAAAAGATGCCAATGGGGTGATCAAAGCCAGCCGGGTGATCTTTTCCGATATGATCCTTTCCAACTGGGAAGAATTAAAGAAGAAAGGTTTAACCAGTAATACAGAAGTGAAATTTGAAAATACTATTTCCAGAACGACTGCGGTTGCAAATCCCCGTCAGATCGAGCGTGTGGTAAGAGGTGCGGAATTCCCGCTTAGTATCGTATACGAAGTGACAGAGAATGCCGATGCAGTGGAAGATTTTAAGATCCTGAAAGAAGGCCTGAAACTTCTCGAGTACGATTATCTCGGTGGAAATGGATCCAGAGGATACGGAAAGGTGTCCTTTGAGGATCTGGATGCGAAAGTCGTAGTGGGCGACGTATCAGACGACCTGGTTCAGAGATGCAGAGAGATCCTGTCTAAGTGATGGAGAAGGCACAGATGAAACATGTTGTATATAAACTATCGTTTCCCGGTGGAGTCCATCTGGGAAACGGGTTCTTAAATGATTCCGATGGATTTATCCGTGCAGATCAGCTTTTTTCCGGACTGTTCATTGAAGCATTAAAGGATAATCGGGAACAGGATTTGTTATCCGCTGTTCAAAAAGGGGAATTGTTATTATCCGATGCGATGCCCTACAAAGAGGATGTGTATTACCTTCCCAAGCCCATGGTACTGATCGATCATTCTGATACGGAACAAACGGATTCTGTAAGTAAGAAATGGTATAAGAACCTGAAATATATCCCTGCAGATCATATGCAGCAATATCTTGCGGGAACCCTGGAAGCAGGCTCTTTCGACTGTCATTTCGGAGAAGTGAGCAGAAGAGCCTCCGTAGGGATCCGAACCGGTTCTGATCCGGAACCGTATCATGTTGGGATTTATCATTTTTATGAGCATTGCGGTCTGTATTTTATTGCGGACGTGGATTCGGATGCCCAGGAACTGTTGTTGGATGATCTGCTGAGGGATCTGTCCTTTAGCGGGATCGGAGGCGGAAAAACAAGAGGATTGGGACGCTTCGAGGTCCGAAAGGGAGAAAAGACAGATAAACTCATCGCGTTGCTTGGCAATAAGGGAACACGGTATATTCTGCTGAATGGTGCATTGCCAAAGGATGATGAGTTAGACACCGTGCTGACGGATGCAACGTATCTATTGGAAAAACGGTCCGGGTTTGTGGCATCTTCCGGCTATGCGGAGGAACAGCAAAAAAAGAAGGATCTTCTGGTCTTTTCCGCCGGTTCCTGTTTTACACGGAGTTTTGCCGGGGATATCTTTGATGTCTCCAATGGAGGGAGGCATCCGGTGTACCGTTATGCAAAGGGCATGTTCTTTAGCGTATAAATGAGTAATCAGGTGAGGAATACGATATGAAGGACTATTTGAAAACATACCCGATCCGGATCACTGCGCTTGCGCCGATCTATATTGGCGGTGGGGTCAGTTTATCGAAAAAAGAGTATATCTATGATGCCGGACTGCATAAGGTTCTGGTACCGGACACTTTCAGAATGGTGCAGGGACTACAAAAGAAGGGCATTCTTAACCGTTATATGGACTTTATGCAGAAAAGCGATATAGACGGGTTGGATCAGTTTTTGGGGCAGTGCAACATCCGGCAAGATGACTATAT